>NZ_JBICTE010000024.1:0-103555 GCF_043197485.1 Micromonospora sp. NPDC049102
CCGGTGCGGTGAAAGTCGCACGCCGGGTTCGGAGAGCGGCCCGGGGAAACGGAGCAGCGGCAACGCCGCCACCGCGCCCCGGGCCGACTCAACCACATCCGGCACTGGGCCGACGGCGGCGACACCAGCCTGGCCAACTCGGTGCTCCGCTGCGGCCACCACCATCGGCACGTCCACCGGGGCGATTGGGCCGTCCGCCTGGGCGGCGACGGCCAGCTCGGCGACATCGTCGCTGCTCTGCCCGCAGTCGATCTCCAACTCGGGCTGCTGGACCATCCGAAATGCCGCGCCCAGGTCCATGTTCCAGTAGTGGTCGACGTCGAGCTGAGACAGCTGGATCTCCGGACCGAATCGGCTCTCCGCCGCATCCAACAACATGGAGCACGCTCGGCGCAGATCCGCGATCCTCAACACCGCGTCAGCATCGGTCATGCCCCATGATCCCTCAGGGCACTGTCAGAGGTCGGTGACGCGGATGCCGGCGTGGGCCTTGTAGCGCTTGTTGATGGCGATCAGGTTCGCGGTGAACGCCTCGATCTGGTGGGCGTTGCGCAGCCGCCCGGCGTAGATGCCGCGCATCCCGGGGATTCGCGCGGCGAGCGCTCCGACGATGTCGACGAGTTCCCGGTCCTCGGTGCAGATCAGCACGTCGAGGTCGATCCGGTCGACCTTGGGGTCGGCCAGCAGTGGGGCGCTGACGTGGTTGAACGCGGCACACACGCGCGACTCGGGCAGCAGCGCGGCGGCCTGCTGGACGGCGCTGCCCTCGGCGACGGTGAGCGCGTACGGGCCCTGCTTGTCGAAGCCCAGTGGGTTGACGCAGTCGACGACGATCGTCCCGGCCAGCGGTTCGGCGAGAGCGGCGACGGTGGCGGCGTGACCGTCCCACGGCACCGCGATGATCACCACGTCGCTCCGGCGGGCCACCTCGTCGTTGGCGGCGCCGGTGATGCGGACGTCGGCCGGCATCCGGGGCAGTGCGGCGATCTCGGCGGCGGACTCGGCGGCCCGCTCCGCGGACCGGGAGCCGATCAGCACCGTCTGCCCCGCCCGGGCGAGGCGGTAGGCGAGGCCGCGTCCCTGGTCGCCGGTGCCTCCGATGATGCCGACCGTCAGCCCGGACACGTCGGGCAGCGTGCTCGCGTCGTATGCCATGGGCTCATCCTCGCAAACCGCTCGGCGGCGACTCAGGCCAGCTCGAACAGCACCGTACGTGCGGCCGGGTCGGCGGTGACCAGACGGACCCGGACCCGTTCGCCGAGGGGCAGTTCTCCGAGGCAGCGACTGCGGACCGGCGGGGCGTCCAGCGCCACCGTTCCACCGGGCGGGCGCGGCCGGGACTTGCCGTTGGCAGGGGCGTCGACGTCGAGCACCGCCGCGTCGAAGGTCTCCCCCACGCGGTGTTCCAGGAGTACCGCCTCGGTCAGCTCGACAGCACCCCGGCTGGCCGCCGAGGCGACGCGGTCGGTGCTGGCCATCACCTCGGGCAGCCGGGGCAGCGCCGAGCGTGCCCAGTCGGGCACCTCCCGGCCCGCGTGTAGGGCCAGGCAGACCTCGGTGGCGTACCGGTCGGCGAGGCGTCGCAGCGGGGCCGTGACGTGGGCGTACGCGGCCGCCACCTCGCCGTGCTCCGGCTGCTCCGGTCGACTGCCGTCGAAGGCGGTGTACGCGGCGCCGCGCATCAGCTCGGCCGCCTGGTCGATGAACGCGGCGCAACGCGGCTGCGCGGCGTCCAGGGCGTCGATCACCTCGCCGGGGCTCATGCCGTCCGGCCAGCGCACGCCCAGCGGCGCGGCGGCGGCCCGCAGGCGTTGCACCGCGTCCGGCTTCGGCGGAGGCATCGTCCGCAGCAGGCCGATCCCGCCAGCCAGCATGATGTCGGCGGCCGCCATTCCGGTCAGCAGCGAGATCTGGGCGTTGTGCTCCTCCATCGGAGCCGGCCCGCGCAGCACCAGCCGCCACCCGTCGCCGTCGGGCTCCACGTCCTGCTCGGGTAGCGGCAGGTTGATCGCCCCCCGGCGCAGTCCGCGGGCGGTCAGCCGGTCGCCGATCTCGGGCAGCAGCGCGATCGGCTCGGGCAGCCGACCGGCGTCGGCGGCCGCCTGCACCCCGACGTAGTCGAGCTTGGCCCGACTGCGTACCAGAGCGCGCTCCAGCTCGACGGACACCGTGCCGCCGTCGGCGTCCAGGTCGATGGTCCACACCACGGCGGCGCGGTCGTCGTCGGGCAGCAGGCTGGCCGCGCCCTCGCTGAGCGTCACCGGGTGCAGAGGCACGTTGCCGTCGGGCAGGTAGACCGTCTGCCCGCGCCGCCAGGTCTCCTCCTCGAGCGCGCCGCCCGGCTGGACGTGGGCGGCGACGTCCGCGATGGCGTACCGCACGCGGTAGCCCCCGCCCGGCCGGCGGGCCAGGTGCATCGCCTGATCCAGGTCACGGGAGGTGGCCGGGTCGACAGTGACGAACGGTATGTCGGTGCGGTCGACTGACGGCCGCGGCGGCGCGGCCGCCGCCGCGTCGGCCTCCCGCTGGGCGGCCGCCGGAAAACCCTCGGGCAGGCCGAGCTCGCGGCGCAGCGCGCCGAAGTCGATGCGGGGAGCGAGTACGCGTCGGATGACCACGGATCAATCCTGACAGCGCTGCCGGTGATCCGCTTCCCGTGACCGGCCGGTGGGTCGGCCCGTTCAGCCGGTCGCCTTGCGGGCGGTGCCCGTACCCCGTGTGGTGGTAGCCCGCGCGGTCACCTTGCGGGCCGGCGCCTTGGCCGCGGTGGTCTTCTTGGCAGTCGTCTTCTTCGCCGCGGCCTTGCGCGCGGTGGTCGACGAGGTGGCGGTCACCTTCGCGGCCGGTGCCTTCTTCGCCGCCGCCGTGCGGACGCCGCCGCTCGGACGGGTGGACGTGGCCTTCTTCGCCGGGGCCTTCTTGGCGGGGGCCCTCTTGGCCGTCGTCTTCTTCGCCGGGGCCTTCTTGGCGGCCGTCTTCTTCACGGTGGACGCCTTGGTCGCCACCTTGCGAGCGGGCGCCTTCGCGGCGGCGGTGGCCCTCTTCGCGGCCGACGCCGTGGTCTTCTTCGCCGCGCTGGTGGTCTTCCTGGCGGTGCCTGTCGTCTTCTTGGCAGTGCCCGTCGTCCTGGTCGCGGCGGTGGTGCTCTTGCGCGTCGCGGCGGCCGGGGTCCGCTTCGTGGCGGCGGTCGTGCTGCGGGCGGCGGTCGAGGTCCTGGCCGGGGCCTTCTTCGCCGCCGCGCTGGTCGTGGTCGCGGTCTTCTTCGCCGCGGCGGTGGTCGTGGTCTTCTTCGCCGGGGCCTTCTTGGCCGCCGTGGTGGTCTTCTTCGCCGGGGCACGCCCCGCGCCGCCGGCCGCCTTGCGGGCCGGGGCCGTGGCGGCGGCGGTGGACTTGCGCACGGGGGTGGTCCGGCTCGCCGACGTGCCGCGCTCCGCCGCGGCGGTCTTCTTCGCGGTGGTCTTACGGGCAGCCGGGCGTGTGGTGGCCTGCTGGGTAACGGCCATCGTCGTTCCCTCCTTGGGGACGTGCTCTCGCGTGCGTCCTCGCGGAGCACGAACTACCGCGACGCGGGCCGTCCCGCGCCGTCTACCTGTCCTCCCCGGTCCAACGCGCGTCCTCGGCCTCCCACGCCTCGTTCCGCTCCTGCACTCGCTGCAGGGCGTTCTCCGCGTCGGCCGCCGAGTCGTACGGGCCGAGGACGTGCTTCGCCGGGCACACGTCGGCGTCCGTCTCGACCCGGTGGTGTCGGGTGCACCAGTAGAACTGCCCACTACGTCCGCTGTCGCTCATGGGAAACACTGTGCACCGCGAACCGGCCGACCGCCACCGGATCACGCAGGTCGCCGAACCCTCTCCACAGTAGAGACGCTTGCTGCGGCGCGGGCGAAAACGCCGAAAGAAGTGCAGGTGGGGGCACTGGACGCGCGGAAGCCCGGGGTCGGGCGAGGCGGGACGCGCGGCCTATGATCGCCCGATGGCGGTACCGGACTACATCGTGCGGATGCGCAGGCACGTCGGCCACGACCTGCTGTGGCTGCCCAGCGTCAGCGCGGTCATCCGCAACGACGACGGCGAGCTGCTGCTCGGCCAACGCTCGGACGACGGACGCTGGTCGGTGATCAGCGGCTTCGTCGAGCCGGGCGAGCAGCCGGCCACCGCGCTGGTCCGGGAGGTGCGGGAGGAGACCGGCCTGGACGTGACGCCGCTGCGTTTGACCAGTGCCGTCTCCCACCCGCACACCTATCCCAACGGTGACCGTTGCGAGTACCTGAACCTGGGCTTCGTCTGCCGGGTGGTGTCCGGCACCGCGCGGGTCAACGACGACGAGTCGCTGGACGTGCGGTGGTTCCCGCTGGACCGGCTGCCCGCGTTGGACCGGCACGCGCTGCTGGTCATCGCCTACGCGCTGCGCGACAACCCGTCGGCCGGTCACCTGCCGCCGGGCACCGGCTGGGACGACGTGCCCGACTGACTCTCAGGCCGTGACCCGCTCGACGGGGATCCACAACTCGGCGTCCGCCGTGGTCCCGTCCGCGGACACCCGCACCCGGGAGATCTCCGGTCCAGGTCGGCTGCGGTACGGGTTGGACGGAAACCACTGGGTGAACACGTCCCGCCAGAGGAACTGCACCGCCTGCGGGAACGCGCCGGAGGTGGTGAACACCGCCCACGTTCCGGCCTGCACGGGCAGCGCGTCCAGGTCGTCCGGTGGCGTCGTACCGGTGACCACCCCGTGCCAGTAGTCCAATTCGCTGCCCTCGGCGCGGCTGTCGGCGAGGTTGTCGCTGACGTTGACGATCCCGGCCGGCTCCTGGTCGGAGAGCGCCTCGATCCGAGCTGTCGTCTCCTTGTCGATGCTCCTGATGAACGCGACGATCGCCGGGTTCATCCCCTCGTGCACCAGCGGGACACGAGCCTTGCGCCCCACCAGCGCGAACGCGTCCTTGCTGACGATCCGGTACTCCATGCTGCCGCTCCCTTCCACGGTGAGTCGGAAGGACATCCGGGGCTGGGCGCGCAGCGCCGCCCCCGTACGCCGGGCCTCTCCGGGCCCCACACCGTGTACGGCGTGGAACGCCCGGGCGAACGCCTCGGCCGATCCGTAGCCGTAGCGCACCGCGACGTCGAGCAGCGTCCGCTCCCCCGCCAGTACGTCCGCGCCCGCGACGGTGAGCCGACGTCGGCGGATGTACTCCGACAGCGGCATACCGGCCAGCGCGGAGAACAGCCGCCGGAAGTGGTACTCCGACGTGAGCGCGATCCGTGCCAGCTCGGTCACCTCGATCTGCTGATCGAGGTGCCGCTCGATGTGCGCCATGGCCTCGTTGAGCCGCTCCAGCACCCGGACCTCCTTCCCTGACGAGCAGCAACGCTAGGCGGCAGGGCAGGCGGCCCACCCGACATCCGGTGCCCGCATTGGTCGGGTACGTCAACGGCGCGGTTGCTGCATGACCCAGGTGGGTACCGGCTCCGCCAGCGAGCCGACCACCTCCCAGCCGGCGCGGCGGTACAGCTCGACGTTCGCCGGCTTGCTGGTCTCCAGGATCGCCGGCAGGCCGTCGGCCGCCGCACGCGCCAACCCGGCCCGCATGACCGCGCGACCCCAGCCGCGTCCGGCGCTGTCCGGGTGGGTGCCCAGGACGCCGAGATACCAGTCACGCACCGCGCCGCCCTGGCGGACGAGCTGGTACAGGCGCCCGTCGGCCAGGACGCCGACGCCGCCCTCGTCGACGTCAACACCGTGCGACGGGCCGGGAGCGTCACCATCGAGCAGGACCCGGAACGGGATCGGCTGTCCCGCCCCGGGGGCCAGCACGAGGTGCGCGTCGCGGGCGTGGAACCGGAAGGCGATGCCGCCGCCGGCCCGGTCCAGCACGACGTTCTCCGACCCGGTCGTCCACTCCCCCGCGAGGGCCCACTGGTTGAGGCCGAGGCTCTCCGGCACCTGGTAGGCGCGGCGTTCGTCGAGCGCGGGGCCGTTCGGCGACGCGAAGTGTTCGCCACGGTCGAAGCCGAGGTACGTCTCGGGCGTGCGCAGGTTGTCCCAGTCGGCCTCCGCCTCCACACCGACCCCCCGCACGGGTACGAGGTCCCGCTCGATGCCGAGCAGACGCTGGATGGTCCGCTCGGACTCCTCGTAGCGGCCCTCACCGAAGTGCTCGTCGCGGATCACGCCGTCGGCGTCGACGACGTAGAGCGCCGGCCAGTACTGGTTGGCGAGGGCCCGCCGGATGGCGTAGTCGCTGTCGACGGCGACCGGGTAGTCGATGTCGCGCGCCGCGACGGCGGCGCGTACCCAGTCGATCCGGTGCTCGAAACCGAACTCCGGCGTGTGCACCCCGACGACGACCAGGCCGTCGTCGCGGTAGGCCCGCGACCAGGCCCGGACGTACGGCTCCTGGCGCAGCCAGTTGATGCAGGTCAGCGTCCAGAAGCTCACGAGGACGACGCGACCGCGCAGCTCGGCGGGGCCGAGCGGCTCGGAGTTGAGCCACTCGACCGCCCCGCCGAGCAGCGGCAGGTGCACGGCCATCTAGCGCAGTGACCGGAAGGCGGTCCGCAGTTCCTCGGAGAACAGCTTCGGCTGCTCCCAGGCCGCGAAGTGCCCGCCGACGTCGAGCTCGTTGTAGTAGATGAGGTTCGGGTACGCCTGCTCGGCCCAACTCTGCGGCGCCTCGTACAGCTCGTCGGGGAAGACGCTCACGGCGACCGGGACGTTGACGCCCTTGGTGGCGAAGAACGAGAGCTTGTTCTCCGTGTAGAGGCGGGACGCGGAGACCGCGGTGTTCGTCAGCCAGTAGAGCGAGATGTTGTCCAGGATGTCGTCGCGGGTCAGGCCCGCCTGGGCACCGTCGAAGACCTGCGCGATCAGGGCGAGGCTCTTCGCGTCGTGGTCGAGCAGGAACGACGCCAGGCCGACCGGAGAGTCCGCCAACGCGGTGAGCGTCTGCGGACGCGTCGCCATCATCAGGGCGTACGCGACGTGCTTCCAGACGTAGTCCAGCTCGGTGGCCGCGCGCATCTCGTCGTCGGACAGGCCCGAGGGCAGCGATCCCATGGCGTTGTTCGCGCCGGTGGTGTCGCCCTGGAACAGCAGGTCGATCTCGGGCGGGACCGCGCCCGGCATGTTGGTGTGGATGCCGAGCAGCTGCGGCGGGGCCTGCACGCCCATCTGGTCCACGACGACCGCTCCCCGGTCACCGCCCTGGGCGACGAACCGGTCGTAGCCGAGACGCGTCATCAGCTCGGTCCAGGCAGTGGCGATCTTCTGCGGGTTCCAGCCCGTCGAGGTGGGCTTGCCGGAGAAGCCGTGCCCGGGCAGCGACGGGATCACCAGGTGGAAGGCGTCCGACGCGCTCGCGCCGTGCGCGGTCGGGTCGGTGAGCGGCTCGATGCGGAGCCATCTCAGCGGTGTGCGGGAACGAGCCGGCGCAGGTAGCTGACGATCCGGTCCTCGTCCGGATCGGTCGCGCGGACGCCGATGTAACCGTCGGGTCGCACGAGAACGAGGGTGCCGTCGGTGGCGTCGTAGTTGGCGAAGACGTCACCGGTGGGATCGGTGTACCGACCGTCGGCCGCCTGCCCTGCGCCAAGAACGCGGTACGCGCGCACGTGCTCCGGGAAGCGCTCGGCCAACCTGCTGGCGACCTCGGCGCTCCCGGCCCCGAAGGCCAGGGCGGTGACGTGCGTGCCGCGGAAGAGGTCGAACAACCGCAGCGCGTCACCGTTCGCCGCCACGAGCATGCCGCCGGGTGCCCGATCCCCGGCGGTGAGCACGCCGGCCGCCACCTCGCCGTGGAGTTCGCTGAGCGAGCTCGCCGGGTACCGGACGCCGAGCTGGGTGACCGACTGCTGCTGACCGTCCTTCGGTAGCACGGTGGCGAGCCCACCGCCGAACATCTTCGCGGAGAGACCCAGTACGTCGAGGGCGACCGGCTGGCGTTCCTCCTGATACGTGTCGAGCAGCGCGTCGGGTGCGCCGGACACGGCGTGGGCCAGTTTCCAGCCAAGGTTGTACGCGTCCTGGATGCCGGTGTTCATCCCCTGCGCACCGGCCGGAGTGTGCACGTGGGCGGCATCGCCGGCCAGGAAGATCCGTCCCACCCGGTAACGCTCGGCCAACCGCGCGTTGGCCCGCCAGATCGACTGCCACCGTACGTGCTGGATCCGGATGTCGGCGCGGCCGCTGATGTCGCTGATCAACGCCTGCATCGCGTCGGTGGACAGCGTGGTGGCACTGTCCGCCGGCACGCCGGTCTGTAGCTGGAACGCATTGATCCCCGGCAGCGGGCACAGGGCGAGACCGGCGCCCGACGCGTGTATCCACTGGTACCAGAAGTCACGGTCCAACCCGGCGAGCTCGACGTCGGCCACCAGCCACCGGGAGTCCTCGTCCGTCTCACCGAGGAAGGCGATGCCACTCTGCTTGCGGACGAGGCTGGAGCCACCGTCGCAGCCGACCAGGTAGGCGACGCGGACCTCGGCTTCTGCACCGTCCGCGTCGAGCCAGGCGGACACGCCCGTCTCGTCCTGACTGAACCGCAACAGTCGGGTGTTCTGCTCCACCTGCACCCCGAACTCGGCCAGCCGGGTTCGCAGCAGCGCCTCGGTGCGGTACTGCGCGATCATCAAGGGCCGCGTGTACGGCGTCGCCGCGCTGGGCTCGGCGGCGTTGGCGAGCACCTCGTGGGTGATCGTCTCGCCGTTCGGCAGGTACTTGCGCAACAGCATGCGGAAACGCCCGTTGGCGACAGCCGCAGCAGCAAGGCCGAGGTCGTCGAGTACCTCCAGGGTTCGTGGTTGCATACCTTTGCCCCGAGAACCAGCGCGGGGCTCGGCAGCCGCTTCGATGATCCGAACCGGTATGTCGCGGCGAGCCAGCTCGCACGCCAGAGTGAGGCCTGTCGGCCCCGCCCCTACCACCAGAACAGCCGGGTCCAGCACAAGATCAGTCACGACACCGACTGTATGACCGGCCTCTTGACGATCTGACGACATTCGCTGCTGACCAGCGCAAGAACGTGAAGCGTCCGTCAACTACCGCCCGTACCGCTTTGCGCTGCGGCATGCGGGTACGGCAGCATCAGCCGCCGTGAGGGTACGCGGCACCGGAATCGAACAGAACACCCCTGGTGGGACGAACAGAAGATTTCGTTTGAGTCGGCGCGGCCAGCACTGGTTCGCCGGTGTCGGGGTTGCCACCCTGGCCGCCGTCCTCGGCGTCACCCTCGCCGTCCGTGGCGGTGCCGCACCGGCCTGCGCCGCGCCACCGAGCGGCAACACGGTCCACAGGGGCACGGCGAGCTTCTACGACGCGGGCCGCTCGGGTGGCACCTGCTCATTCCCGGGTCCGCCCGTGGACCGGCTCTACGTGGCCCTCGGCTCCTCCCAGTACGGCAACGCTGCCGCCTGCGGCAGCTACCTGGACGTCACCGGCCCAAAGGGCACGGTCCGGGTGATGGTCATGGACCAGTGCGGCGGGTGCGGCAGCAGCAAGATCGACCTCTCCGACGAGGCGTTCACCCGGATCGCCGACCGGTCGCAGGGCATCGCCCGCGTGACGTACCGGACGGTGGTCGACCCGTCACTCGACGGCGGCCTCACCTTCCGAGTCAAGGGCGGCGCGTCGCAATACTGGTTCGCGGTGCAGGTCGGCAACCACGGCAACCCGCTGCGCTCGGTCGAGGCGAAGGGACCGACCGGCGGTTTCCGCAAGACTGCCCGCCAGGTCGACAACTACTGGACCGTCGAGGACGGGATCGGCCCCGGCCCGTACACCATCAGGGTCACCGACGTGTACGGCCACCGGAGCACCGCCACGGGCATCCGCATGACGCCGAAGCAGGTCCAGCGCACCACAGCCTCCCTCGTCGCCGCCATGCCCAGCGCCTCCCCAACGCCTTCGCCGTCGCTCTCACCCTCGCCGACGCCGCCGGCCGAGTCGGCCGCTCCGGCGGCGACGGTCGAGGCCCTGGCCGGCGCAGCTCCGCTGGCCGCCGCACGCTGCTGACCGCGCGCTGATCCACTCCAGGTCGGCGGCGGATCAGGTGCTGATCGCCCCCAGCACGGCGGCGTTGTTGCCGCGAGCGGCCCGCTCGCCGGCGGCCACCACCTCTTCCGGGGTGGCGCCACGGGCCATCGCCTTGGCCATGGCCTCCTGACGCCGCTGCTCGATCTGCTCGTGACGCCTCTGCTTCAACCGACTCCAGAAAGACATGCCGCAGACCATCCCCGCGCGCCGGCTGCGGCAAACCGGTCAGGGGCGATGTGCCGTCGTCAGCCGCAACCTGCGCCGGGGCGGACGCACAGGTTCAGGCTGGTGGTCGGGCCCGCGAAGGAGAGAAGAGAAACTCTCCGAGCCCGTTGACAGACGTTTCGGGCAAGTGACAGCGTTGTCATCGACTCATTTCCTCCATATGAGACGAGGAGCGCATCTTGCTCTATCGGAACTCACCGCGCCGCCGTGCGACAGCAGCCGCTGCGGCCGGCATTCTCATCACGGGGCTGGCGCTCGCCCCGGCGGGCCCGGCGCAGGCCAGCCACCACCGGGCGCAGGACGCGGCCGTACGCTCGGGCAACGCACGCTTCGAGGTGCTGTCCCCGACCCTGATCCGCACCGAGTACCAGAAGGACGGCCGGTTCACCGACGCGGCCACGTTCAACGCCATCGGGCGCGACGACTTCCCCCGTACGCGTTTCACGAAGCACGTCGAGCACGGCTGGCTCACCATCGACACCGGCGCGATGACGCTGCGCTACCAGGTCGGCTCGGGCGCGTTCACCGCCGAAAACCTGACCGTGCAGCTCAAGGCCGGCAAACAAGACGTGCAGGGCCAGCCCTGGGCCGGCCACACCGCTCCGGCCTGCGAGTTCGGCGCGCTCTGCGAGGCCGAGGCGCTGCAACTGAACGGGCCGGGCGTGGCCACCGACCACCAGGGATACACCGGGCGCGGGTTCGCCGCCGGCTTCGCGTCGTCCGGCGACTCGGTCACCTTCGCGCTCGACGCCCCGGAGGGCGGCACGAAGCAGCTCGCCGTCCGCTACGCCAACAGCACCGGGGGCGACGGCCAGAACGTGGACCGCACCCTCACGGTTCAGGTCGACGGCGACAACGGCCACACACTGACGCTGCCGCCCACCACGAACTGGGACACCTGGGCCACGGCCAGCGTGCCGGTCGACCTCACCGCCGGCCGGCACGAGATCCGCGTCGTACGAGGTGCCGACGACTCCGGCAACGCGAACATCGACAGCCTCGCCGTGGTCAACCCGGGTGACCCGTTCCCCGCGCCGGCCACCCCCCAGCCGCAGCCCCTACGGTTCGGCACGCTGGGAGAGGCCGAGACCGGCGCGCTGACCGGCGGCGCGCGGCCCGCGAACGACCACAACGGCGCTTCGGATACGGGATTCCTGGCCGGCCTGGAGAGCACCAGCGCCGCCGTCGCCCTCACCGTCACGGATGTACCCGCGGCGGGCGACTACCAGGTGCAGATCCGCTACGCCAACGGGCAGGCCGGCGCCCAGCCGAGCCAGACGCGCACCCTGTCGGTGACGGCGGGAACGGCGGCACCGGTCACGGCGACCCTGCCACCGACCAGCGGATGGGACTACTGGAACACCGTCTCCGTCCCGGTCCACCTCGACCGGGGCACCACCACCGTGACGCTGGGCTGCCCCACCGACGCCAGCTGCAACGTCAACGTCGACACGGTCGCCGTCACGGGCAGAGCCTCCCCGCTGCTCGCCCCGCACGCGCCGCTCGGCGGCTACCGCCGGGGCCTGGACGGCGTGACCGGTTCCGCGCTCACCGCCCCGGGCCTGCTCTACCAGGACGGCTGGTACCTGCTCGACGACTCGGCATCGGCCCTGCGCACCACCAAGCCCCGGCCCGCGCCCGAACAGGACGGCTACGTCTTCGCGTACGGGCAGGACTTCACCCGCGGCCTCAAGGACCTGTCGACCCTGACCGGCCCCACGAAGTTGCTACCCAAGTGGGCGTACGGGGTGTGGTACTCCGAGTACTACGACCGCACCGCCACCGAGTTCCAGAACCTGGTGGCCCGGGCGAAGGCCGAAGGCGTACCCCTGGATGTTCTTGTCCTGGACACCGACATCAAGGCGCCGGACAAGTGGAACGGCTGGAGCATCGACCCCACCCGCATCCCCGACCCGAAGGCGTTCTTCGACTGGGCGAAGAAGCAGGGCCTGCACACCGGCATCAACATCCACCCGAGCATCCTCGGCTCGGACCCGAAGTTCGCCCAGGCGCAGGCCACCGCGAAGGGCAAGCTCCAGCGCGTCGGCTGCAACGGCGGTCCCGACTGCTACACGTTCGACTTCGGTGACCCGGACCAGCTCAAGGCCTATCTGCAGCTGCACGACGGGATGATCCCGAAGGGCAGCAAGGGCCCCGACCTGTGGTGGCTGGACTGGTGCTGCGACAACACCACGTCCTCGCTCGCCGGCGTGACCGGTGACGCGTGGATCAACCAGCAGTACGCCGACAAGACCGGCTTCGCCTTCTCCCGGGCGTACGGGTCGTTGCAGGCCGGCGGCTACGGCAGCCCGACCCCGGTGGCGACCGGGCCGTGGGCCGACAAGCGCACCACGCTGCACTTCACCGGCGACACCACCAGTGACTGGGCGACGCTGCAGATGGAGGTCGGCTACACCCCGGGCGAGTCGGCCGCGACCGGGCTGGCCGCCGTCAGCCACGACATCGGCGGGCACACCGGCGGCCTGCGGGAGCCGGGCAGCGAACCGGGCAGCACCAAGCTCCCCGACGACCTGTACGCCCGGTGGGTGCAGTTCGGCACGTTCCAGCCCATCGACCGGCTGCACTCCAACCACAGCGACCGGCTGCCCTGGCAGTACGGCCCGGAGGCGAACGCGTCGGCCAAGAAGTTCCTGAACCTGCGCAAGGAACTCCAGCCATACACCTACGCCGCCGCCAAGGAGGCAACCCGCACGGGTACGCCCATCGTCCGCTCGATGTACCTGGCGTACCCGAACGAGCAGGCCGCGTACGCCACCGCCGGCTCGGAGTACCTCTACGGCCCGGACTACCTGGTCGCACCGGTGACGACGCCGGGCGACACCGCCACCACGTCGGTGTGGTTCCCGCCGGGCAACAGCTGGACCGACATCTTCACCGGGAAGACGTACCGGGGCGGCACCACGCAGACCATCACCACCACGCTGGACACCATGCCGGTGTTCAAGAAGCACTGAAGTTTTTAGAGATCCGGACGGCCGGGTGGGGGGCAACCCCGCCCGGCCGGTTCGTTTGGTTGGGCTGGATTTAGTGTCGGCGAGGTCGGCGGGCCAGGGACAACCAGCCGAGGAACCTGGCATGCATCGCCGGCAGGTCCGGGCGCAGACCCAGGCCGTACATGTCGTCGGTTGCCTCCTGCATCGACGCGGCCAGGTAGAACGCCAGCGCGATCGAATGACCGTAGAACTCGGTCACGAGCGCGAGCTGAGCGGGACCGCACGGCCAGGGCGCGGCGCAGTTGCGGCACCGCCATGCTGGGCGCATCGGCAGGTGCGGGTTCATCCGACCCGCACCGGACGTCGCAGGCGTTTGGCCGGCCTGGTCGGTGTGACGGGCAGGGGTTGCAGCCGTACGCCCGCTCGCATCACAAACAACTCGCGCCGCGCCACGGCGTCGCCCGCCGCGTTCAACTGGTAACCCTCAATCCAGACCCAACCGTCGTACGTGTGCCGCTCGGGCAACTCGCGGATGACGCGAACGAAGATCGGGCGCAAGAACTGCACGCTCGCGGCGGTGGTCAGGTGGATGACGTCGCCGGCCTTCATCGTCCCGATCACCGCGACCCCCGCCAGATGGTCCGCTTAGCTGATCCCTCTCCTGACATGCCTCGAACCTGTCAGGCGCAGCAGCCGCCAATCCATCACAGCGGGTAGTAACCGAGCAGATAACTTTCGTCCACGTTGGATGTCGATCAGTTCCGGCTATATGACCACCGGATAAGCTGACCACCACCCAGGTTTGGGAAGGAGCCACACGCATGAGCGTCAGGGCAGCCACAGCGTTAACAGTGCCTCCTTCACTCTGGGACACCACCGACATGATCGACGCTTTGGCCGCCCGCGACATTGCGCGCGTCTTCCGCTTGGTTCAGCGCGCAACCCGCGTCAGCCAAACCCACCTTGGCGTTGCCACGGGCCTCAGTCAGGCTCAGATCAGCGAGATCATCAGCGGTACCCGTCGGGTCAGCAGCATCGACGTACTAACCCGCATCTGCACCGGCCTTGCCATGCCCGGTCACGCGCGGATGACACTGCTTCTTGGTGAACACCCATCCCAGGCCGCGCCCGGTCCTGGCGGCGAGGGCGGCAACCGCACACAAGTAGTGTCCGCCCAGGCAGGATGCGCCGACCGCTGCCGGCCGGTTGACGAAGATGCCCGGGAGTGGTGTTCCGACGTCACCGCGGTCTACTTGAGCCGGTCGGAGTTCACCGCGAAGATGCCACCACACGTCCTCTTCGACGACGCTACGGACATCCGGGCCGCCGGTCTGTCGCTCAACATCCTCTGCCAGCAGTATGCCGACAACCAACTCCTCAAACTCTTGGCCGCCGGCACCCACCTCCGCTGCCTTTTTCTTGACCCTGCTGGCGACGCAATTAAGAGGCAAGAGCGTGAGGACGACTATCCAGACGGTCACCTCAGCGCGCTCACCGAACTCAACATCCAGAACCTCGCCGGGCGCATCCGCAATCGGCTTCCGGCCGATGCCCACGAGCGCCTGGCCATCCGCGTGTACGACGAAACCGCCCGTGTCAACGTGCTCCTGATTGACGACCGACTCTGCGTCGTCCAGCATTACCTACCGCAGATACGCGGAGTTGACTCACCGACGATGGTCGTCGAGCGCACCGCTATCACTCCCGGCCTCTACACGGTGTTCGACGGAATGTTCACCTCGCTGTGGGAACGCAGCCGCGACGTATGAGCAGCTTTGCGCACCTTCTGCCCCTGGCAAACGAGGCTGTCGACCTGGCGCATCACCTCATGCGGACCCTCCGACCTGGCACTCTTACCAGCAAGGGTGACCGCGACATGGCGTCCGAGGTGGACTACGCCATCGAGCAACAGGTCCGCGAACTCCTGGCCGCCAGGGCACCCGACATCGGCTTCCTCGGCGAGGAGCACGGCCTGAGCGGCGATGCCACGGAACTCATGTGGGCACTGGATCCGGTGGACGGCACCGTCAATTTTGTGCACGGCTCACCCCTGTGCGCCATTTCTCTCGGCCTGATCCACAAGAAAAGGTCAGTCCTAGGCATCATTGATCTACCATTCCTGGGCACTCGTTATCAAGCCGCCGAAGGGTGCGGCGCTTTCGCCAACGGAGAGCGCATCCATTGCAGTCAGACAGAGGATTTGCAAGATTCCGTCGTCGCTATTGGAGACTACGCTGTAGGAACTGATGCGGCAGCCAAAAACGTCCAGCGGCTTGCTATCACGCATCAACTAGTGCGGAATGTTCAACGGATACGCATGCACGGATCGGCCGCAATCGACCTGGCATGGCTCGCTCATGGCAAGATCGATGCTTTCATCATGCTGAACAACAAGCCATGGGACACGGCTGCGGGCGTCGTGATCGCGAAAGAGTCCGGCGTCCAGTTGGTCGACGTCGACGGAGCGCCACACAGTGCAGACTCTACTGCGACAGTCGGCGGAAACGATCGGGTTCTTCCGCTCGTCCTCGCGCTCGTCCAGCAAGCTCTCTCTTCCCCGCAGGCTCACTGACGTGTTCGTGAGCACCCGGAATGAGAGATCGAAAGCCGACCCGATCAACGCGCCGAGGCCAGTGCAGCTAATCAGAACCGCTTCCCGGCCGACCGCTACCGGGCGATCCCACACGAAAAGCTCGCAGCCCCGATCGAGGCCGCGACCTGGTGGGCGACGGACGAGTCGACCTGTACGCCGGATTATGACCGTGGTAGACCCATTGAACAGGGATGGAGCACAGCCACAGCCGCTTCAGGCCGTCGCCAGGCCGTCGCTGCTACCAGTAGATCGCAACGACCTCGCCGTCCAAGAGCATCTCGTCGGTCGGCTTGGGTTGCGTGGGACTCGTCGAGGCAGACACCGCGACCGACTGACCATCGGGCAGAAGGAGCGTGTCCGCCAGCGCAGCCGAGCGAAGTTGAGCAGCCACAACGGAATCGACCTTGACCGCGTAAGTCGTCGCGAAGTGGTTTGCGATGGCTTCAAACGCACGGCGCCTAGCGTCATAGCCCTCGAACTCTCGACAATGATGTGCAGCGAGGGCCGTGAACGCCGATTTCTGATCGGCATCGATTACAACGTCATAGTGTTCCGCAAGAAGCATCGAATAGGCAATCAATGCGAGGGCGACGGTCGCACTACGATCATCATTCAGGCCTTGCGAGGCTGAATTTTGACCGAACGCTCTGCCTGCCTGCTCGACCTGAACCGCCAAATCCGGAACAACGTCCCGCAGAACATCTACAAGCTTTACGGGAACCCAGCTACTTCGCACGCCGCCAGCGTTCAATCTGGAAAGGATTCGGAAGCGCTGCCCAGTGAAGAGCACCCGCCGCACATCCTTCCAATATAGGCGCTCCTCAGTAACGCCAACTACATAGAGAGGTCTTGGGACATATTGCAAATCAGGAGCAATGTGCTCCGTCAAGCGAGTATGAACTGCAACTCTTTCACCACCAAAGTCCACTACGCAATAGTCGAGCGCGCGGCATCGAAGTGGGATGAGCCCGACGAGCAACTTGTCCAGCACCCGATTGACGGCAGCAACCTCTTGAAGTTGCGGAAATTGGGATTGCGGAAAAAGCTCTGGATTCTCGACTATCAGAGCCGACAAAGCCGACATGATTGATGTCATCTTGAAGATCGAATGGGTTGAAAGCTCGATCTCAAGCTCTACCAACAACCCTCTTTCCAAATTCGACGGCCGGATAACCCAACCATCATAAATTGGATCAGTGAAGTTCGTCGCGAGGCCTTGCCACGATCGCACCCGAGGGGGGCTTTCGTTCACCGTCAAGGGCGTAACACCCAGTCGACCCTCCTCGCCCTCATACAACTCTTTGAAGGCGGCCTGAACCGTCGACTTGCGAAGAACTTGCGAGGACTGCGTATAGGCTTGCTCACTCTTCGACGACAGCTCACCTTTCGTGGCTCCTACGCCCAAACCAATTTTTCCCGACAGCTCCCCTCGGGCAGCGCTGGTGCTTGTGTCTGTATATTCCGAGGCTAGTGCACCCTGCCGGGAAGCGAGCAGACTGTAAACGCTGACCTCATCAAGATAAACGAATTCACGAAGGGGAGTCGTAAGAGACCTAGCCGCCTTGACTCTCTTACGACGTCGCAGGCTAGCGATCCGACGCTTGAAAAAGTTCATGCAATCCCCACCGATTTAATTGCCTTTTGGCGCTGCCATTCCTCAACCCGCTCAAAGCCGCCAATGTAATCTTCAGCCATGATTGAATCTCGGCGATCAGCTGCGGCAAGAAACGCTGCCTCGGTCCAGATTCCCGCCAAGGCCGCCGCACTCCAGCCGTCCGTACGTGCGGCCACAAAGGCGTGAGGCAAAGGATCTACGGTTCTCAACCGGCGCGCAGAGACCGCTAAAATTTGCTCTCGATCTCCGCGACCTGGCAGAGGAAAGTGAATCTCCCAATCAAACCTACCAGGCCGCCTCAAGGCAACATCAATGTCATGCGGCCTATTGGTTGTTGCAATGACGACGACATTGCTGTCAGCATTAAACCCATCCATCAAGGTCAGCAACTGAGCAACTAAGCGGTTTGACGCTTCATGAGCTTCATCGTCACGCTGCCCGGCAATGCTATCAATCTCATCGAAGAATATGATGGCACTCTCTTGTCGCTTTGCATGAGCGAAAATTTTGCGAAGCAACTCTTCACTCTGCCCGAACCACTTGCTTACGACTTCAGGCCCGTTGATCTGATAGAACGTTGCTTGGGATTCTTGAGCTATGATGCGCGCAAGCATCGTCTTCCCTGTCCCAGGTTCGCCAGTAAAGAGCACTCCCTTTACCCGACGCGCACCGATTCTCTCAAGGAGATCGTGATGCTTTAATGGCAGCTCTATGAGCTCGCGAGCGCGAGTGATGACACTCTCCAAGCCTCCAAAGTCATCGAACGACTGTAATTCTCGGTCGCGGCGATCGATGAAGTTGCTGATCATGCCGTCATCAAGCTCCGGCAGATCAAGAAAACGGATCGGCTTTTCGTCCAACACACGAAGCACGCCGTCCGCAGACACCTCGACGGTGTTCCCAACAGCATGGGGAACGCCGCCCGGTGGGACAATACGCGTACTTCCACCGAACTCGACAACCGTGCAGTCGTCCTTCTTAATGCGAACGACCGCTACCCACGTATCGGACTTCCAGAGACCTTCAGGGGCGACTTCAATCTTATCGCCTAAAATCAGGATCACTTGGCCCGGCTCATAATTCACCGGCCTCGGGGACTCGACCCAGCCGATCGACCCGTTTGGCATCTCGATGTACACGCAGCGCTCATTTTCCACGTAGCGGACGCGTGCGAGCTGCCCCCATCCGCTAGAGGCTTCGATCTCCGTCACGACGAAAGAATAGGACCTCGACGCCAGTATTCATCCTGACGCGCAGACAACCTGTCGGATTGCCACCACAACACGCGCCACCGTCACAGACTGCTACCGGATACAAACAGGTCGTCAATCGCTCGGCGGGTGCGTTCCTCGCTGGCCGGCATCAGGTGCGTGTAGACCCGGAGCGTGAAGCCGGGGTCGGAGTGCCCGAGGTACGAGGCGAGGGCCTTGATGCTCTCCCCCGCGTCAAGCAGCGCCGAGGCGTAGAAGTGGCGAAGCGCGTGCATCCCGGTCGCCCGGGTGGGGACGATGCCGGCCGCTTCGACCGCCGGTCGCCAACTCTTGCCATCGAAGGTGGCCCGCTTGATCGCACCCCGCCGAGTGGTCGTGAAGACCAGCGGCACCGTCACCCGCTCGTCGCTGAACGGGTCTTCCCACGGCAGGGTGATCGAGAGCGGGGGGTACTTCTCGGCGTGCTCCTTGAGCGACTGCGCTACCGAGCCAGGTAGCGGCACGCGACGGTCCCGATCGTTTTTGGGTAGGCCGAAGACCAGCCGGGAACGGACCACCTTGACCTGCCGGACGATGTGCAGCCAGCCCGAGTCGAGGTCAACGTCATCGACGCCCAGGCCGAAGATCTCGCCCTGCCGCATCCCGCAGCCTGCGCCCAAGTCAACCATCGGACGGTACCGCTCAGCGAGGCCACCGCGGATTGCCGAAACCTCGTCGGCCCGCCAGGGAACGACGCGACGATGCGCCGGCCGGGGTGGCTTGACCGACTTTGCTGAACACGGGTTCTTGGCAATCCGCTCGTCGTCGACGGCCGCCCCGAGGATGGTCCGTAGGTGGGCGAAGACGACGGCCCGGGTCGCTGGGGCGAGCTTGCCGACCATCCCGGCGTCCCACTCCCGGATGTGTCCCGGCTTGATCGAGGCCAGTTGCCGAGAGCCGAAGAACGGCAGCAGGTGCTTCCGTACCCGGAACTCGGTGCTCTCCCGGGTCGACTCATCGAAGGAGCGCGTCCGCAACCAGTTCTCGGCGTACTCCGCGAAGGCCATCCGACCGGCGGACGGGTCGACGTAGGAGCCTCGGAGTTTGTCCGTCTCGGTGGAGACAAGGAACGCGTCAGCCTCGCGCTTCGCTCGGTCGGGGAAGGACTGGCTACGCTCGCGACCGTCCGGGCCGATGTACCGGACCCGGTAGCGCATCCCCTTGCCGAACAGGTCCGACTTGATCCGCTCTTTCCGGCCGCCTTCGTGCCGGATCACCTTGTACCAGCGGTCCTCTACGTGTCCCATCAGGCTGCCGCCTGCTCACGTACCCATGACCGGACCGTTTCCGGCTCGTACCGCAGGTGTCGACCTACCCGGGCCGCGGGCGGACCGTACTTGACCTTGCGCCAGCGATACAGCGTCTCGGTCGGCACCCGCAGGTACGCCGCCACGTCCCGGATCGTCCAGAGCCCATCGTTCGCCGCCATCAAAGCCTCTCCCCCGTCGTGCCGTCTGCTCCCGCCGTCGATCCGGCCTCGGATAGCTGCGCGGCCCGGTCCTTAGCGGCGAGGAGTTCGGAGCGCCAGCGGGCACGTTCGCTGATCGACCGCAGCAGCCGGTGAGCCATGGCCGGCACGTCGGGGTCGTCGGGTCGGGCGAGTTCCCAGGCGTGCCGGACCGGTTCGACGGTCGCGCCCTGGTCGTCGACGCCATCCAGGCCGACGCTCACGCCGAGCAGAGCCCGCACCCACGCCCGCACGTCGTGCTTGTGGTCCGAGAGCGTCTTGCCGGACCAGTCGCGGGAGATGAGGATGCGCCGGCCGCCGATGCCGAGGGTGTCCCGCTGGTGGACCTTGCCCTTGCAGCGGCCCGGATTGAGCTTGGCGTGTGCCTTGCGGGGCTGGACGCCGTAGAGCAGCCAGTTCGCGCAACGGTCGGTGCACGGGGTCAGCTGGAGTTCCTGCCACAGCCGGTCCATGTGCGCCCGCTGCCGGCCGCTGGTGGCCTTGTGGACGTCGCCGGTGTGCTTGGTGATGTACTTCGTGACGTACCGGATGGTCCGCTCTGCGTCCTCGGTGCCGGGCATGACGCCGCGTGCGTCGACCTGCGAGCCGAAGCGCACGACGTGCACCGGTTCGGCGTCGGGGTTCTCGTCGATCGCGTCGAGGGCTTCCGTCCAGGTGCTCAGCGGCGCGCAGGTGTCTGGGTCGACCCACGTCGAAGCCTGCTCGTCCCAGACCGGGAGCCGGTCGACGGTGTACCGCTGCACGTCGACGGAGGGCCACCACACCTGGTGATAGGTCGCTGCCGCCACGGTCCGCAGCACGTCACGCGGGATGGTGCCCCGGATGGCGAAGTGCGCGTGTGGGGCGAGGCGGCGTTGCGGCTCGACGCAGCCGGCGTACTGGACGTTCCAGCCCTCACAGCGGCGCAGGTTCTGCCAGAACCGGTCCAGCAGCCGGGGGAAGTGCACGGCATCCCATGCGGCGCGGCGATAGTCGTACCTGTCCGGGTTGAGCGGGGTGCCGTCCGGGCGGACCGGGCCGTACGAGTCGAGGGTGAGCGTCAACCACATCGACGGTCGGTAGGTCGAGCCGTCCGGCGCGGTGTACGTCTTGCCGACCGTGCGGCGCTCGACCTTGCGACGAGGCAGGTCCGGGGCATCCTGCCGTCGCCGGGTGGAGCGCTTGCGGCGCCTACCGGTGTCCTCGTCGTCCTGGTCCTCGTCGCCGGTCGAGTGTGGCGGTGCGATGCGTCCCCGGAGCCCTTCGGCCGTGATCGCCTCTTCCACCTCGCGGATCGCCTCGTCGAGGTCGGCGACCTCGTCCCACTGGCTCGCCCGAGACGCCTCGTCACGGGAGAACTCCAGGTGTCCGCGCAGCAGGACAAGCGCCTTCTGTTCCTCAGTCGCCGGCTCCGGTGGCGGTAGCGGCTCGTCGTCGCGGTGCCAGCCTTCCCGGATCTGGGCCTGCCGCAGCCGGCGGTTCTTCTTGGCGCACGGGCCGCACTTGTCCTCACGGGTCGCCCCACAGGGCAGGTCGATGACCTCGGTCAGCCCGGTGGCGAGATCCGTGCGGCGCATGGCGAGTGGCCGGACGCAGACGCCGTACTCGGCCGCGATCTCCTTGAGCACGTCGACCGAGCGGGGTAGCGCCATGCGGGCCGCCCGCGACCCCGGCCGAGGTGCAACCGGGGTCGGGGCGGGTTCGAGGCCGGGCAGGGTCGGAGCGGTCACTGAATGATCCCGACGACGTGCGGCCGGTTGGATGGGACGACAGTGCGCGGAGGCACCACGGCCGGGGCGATCGACGGCATCGGCTCTGCCGGGCGGACCGGCTCGACGGTGGCGGGCTCCTCGTACTGGTACGCGGTCGGCTGGTCCGGCTCGTCGGCCGCCGGGGCAACCGGGGCGTTGGACAGGACAACTTTGACCAGTGCGAGGAATGCCAGCGACGGCACCGCAGCCACGGTCCAGCCCCACACTGACGGTTCGGCCTCCGCGACCTGGGCGGCGAGGGACAGCAGCGCGAACGCCACCAGGAGCGAGCCGACCAGGCCGACCGGGCGGGCGGCGCGCCGCCGGGCACGGATCTCCAACCCGAGGTAGATCGCCATCAGCTCGACCGCCACCGCGTTGGCCCAGCCGATCCAGTCGGGCTGGCCGTGGGCGACGGACAGGTCGTGCACGTGGGTGAAGGCGGCGGCACCGGCCATGGTGCCGATGGCGAGCAGGATCAGCAGGCGTACCGCCGATTCGGTGCCGTTGCTCATCGCCATTCCTCCAGCGGCTTTTCGCGGATGGTCAGGTCGATGCGGATACGTCGGCCGTTCATGTCGGGGCGTCGGTTGACCATGTGCGCCACGCCGTGCAGGGCGGCGGCGGTCTGGTCGGAGGGGCCGACGAGCCGGATGCGCAGCGGACGCCGGAGCCGGTCGATGATGCGGGTGAGGGGGTTCACGGCGGTTACCTCCGGGCCGGTCGGATGTCGGTGCGGATGTAGTCGGGTGGGGTGCCGAGTGCGGCGACGGCTTCGGAGAGGCAGCGCCAGAGCGCCCACGCCTCGTCGGGGGTCAGTGCCATCCGTCGCCGTCCGGCACCGACCGCCAGATAGACGGGGTACGGGTCGGGCCGCTCCGGGTCGACGCGGACGGAGACGGCGGTGACCGGTTCGGGGGTACGCAGTCGGTAGAAGCGGCGACCGGTCATCGGGCATCACCCCCGGCGTCCCGGTCGAGCAGGTTGCGCAGGGATTCGGGCAGCAGCGGCCCGGACGGCTTACGAGGCAGCGGAAGCCGGACCGGTTCGGCGGCGGTCTCCCGGCCGACCTGGGCGAGGATGTCCGAGGCGTCGGCCGGAGCCGGGTACTGCCGGGCCATGTCGCGGATGTCGTCGTCGCTGACGTACGAGAACCGGACGCGCATCGGGTCGGGGGTGCCGTCGAGGATGACGTACCCGACGCCCTTTGCCCACCGGGGCATCTGGTCCGCGAGCGCGCCCCGCTTTCGGGCACCGTCCCCAAGAACCATGTCGACCTGTGACGCCTCGGTCAGGCCCAGCGCGATCCGGGTCGGGAAGAGATCCCGGAACGGCAGCACGTCCTTGCGCGGGTCCTGCAACGCGGCCACCACCAGGACGCCGACACCGGCCCCCTGGGACAGCAGCAGCCCCAGCGACGACGCGATGCGCTTGCGCAGCTCGACGTCTTGCAGGTACGCGGTCAGCGCGGCCATCTCGTCGATGACGACCACGACCAGGGGGTCAGCCTCGGTCGGGGTGTGGACGCGAACCCGGCCGGCAAGCCGAGTCTGCCGCTCCCGCAGCACCTCCACCGCTTCGTCGAGCAGATCGGCCATGGCCTCGAACGATCTGCCGGCGAACCGGGCGAACATCGGACGGCCGAGCGCGAACTCCATCCCACCCTTGGGGTCGATCACCCACAGCCGGACGAGGCCCGAGGCGATCCCACCACCGAGGACCCGGACCAGCGACCACAACACCGAGCCCTTACCGGACCGGGTCGCGCCACCCACCAGGACATGCGTGGAGAGCAGGTGCAGCGACCAGGTACGCAGGTCTTCCCGCCGCGCCAGCGGAAGCGCGGTGAAGTCCGGCACCGCCGGCACCGCGAACGGCGGGACCACAGTCCGCAGCGCATCGGTACGGACCAACGCCAGGTAGACCAGCGTCGGCCGGTCCCGAAACCGCACCCGGTCGACGAGCCGCAGCAGCCACGCGCCCCGGCCGGTGCGGGTCGGCGGATCGCCTGGACGCTCGGAGTAGACCCGTGCGTGCCGGCGCCCGAACGCGTACGCCAGGTTGGCGCTGACCGCCTGGAACTGCTCCGGCGTCTGCCCCCGGACCATGCGGACGGTCAGCACGTCGAGCGCCTGATCCGAACGCACCCGCAGCAGCTCGGGCAGGATCGGCCGGTGGTCGTACATCTCGGACAGTCCGCACAGGGTCATGGCTTCGCGCCAGGCCCGCCGGTAGACGAACACCCGCCGCCACGAGCCGAGCAACGGACCCGCCAGGAAGGTCCACCAGGACGACTCGTCACGCCAACGCCACACCGCCGACACCCCAGCCGCCAGCACGAGCGGCACCACCAGGCCGGGCCAGTCGAACTCGACGTAGAGCCAGAGCGCCAGCACCACCGAAGCCGTGACCACCGGGTGCCGCAGGCACCACCACAGAACCCGCCCGGACCACCTCAGCAGCAGGCCGAGCAGCACCATCCACAACGGCAGCTTGAGCTTCTTCGGCCGGATCACCAGCAGATCCCCGGCCGAGGTCATCAACACCTCACCCCGAGGCCGCCCGATCACTTGGCACCTCCGACCGGGGTGAACCGGGCCTGACACACACCGCACCGGGGCCGGTTTCGGCCAGCCCGACGCCTACCCTTGGACACGTCTGCACCTCTCTCGACAGAGCAGGGGGAAGAGACACCGGGGCGGGGCTGCCGTCCGCCAAGACCTGACAGCCCCGCCCTGACCAGAACCGGTTACGCCGACGCCTTCTGGTTGACGCCCGCCGGGGCACGCAGCCCGGTCGCCCGCAGCGAGTACGCCATCCGACCGTTATTCGCCACGTACGGCGTGACGGTCATCCCGTCGAACTCGACCGCCTCGAACAGCCCGCCCGTGGGCGGCACCGGCTGGTAGTCGGCCGAGATCTTCACCGTCGTCTCCCGGGACCGCTTGCCCAGCTCGGGGTCGAGATCCATCACCCGGACCTGCCACACCCGCTGGCCGGTCACCTTGTCCTTGGCCGGCGACCGTCGGCCCGTCTTCTCGTCGTAGTCCTCGACCTCGCCCAGGGACTCGGGCACCAACGCGCACCCAGCCGGGAACACGTCCTCGAACCGCACAGCGAACCGCGTTCCGCCTCGCAGAGCCATCGCTCAACCTCCACTTGTTAACTTGTCTGCCAAGTTGCGTTCCAAGCTAGACGGCACTTGGCAGACAAGTCAACAAGTTTGCCCAGATGCATTGAGCCGCAAGGCTTTCCGGACCTTCGGAGGTGGTACTAACTCGACTGTTTGGGGTATCTCGGGCACCATGCCCGGTGACATGAGATCAGTGGATGAGACGCACGCACGGCCAGCCGGAGTCGACGACAGGACCGTCGAGGCATTGGGTGAGCTGAGCAAAGCCATGGAGACGATCCACCGCGTACGCGGACACCTGTATTCGGCGCATCAGCTCGTCGGCGGTGCGGACCTAACTCTTGATCGAGCGGTGCGGCTACTCCGCGAGGCGGGACACGGCGAGGTTGCCGACCGGATCGAGCGCGAGTTGATAGGTCGCAACGTCCTGCCGGGACGCTGGACATTCCAGGTCGTCGAAGAGTTCGACGATGGGTACTACGCCGCGTTCCAGGAGGTCGAGCGGGATGCGCGGGAGAGGCTAGCCGGCGGTCGACGGCACATCTACGAGGCAGAGATGAAGCAGCGCCGGCGCACCCACGGGATGCCGGGGCACGAGGCTACGCCGCAGGAGTGAGCGGCAGCCCGTTCGGGAGCATCGAGGCCAGGGCTACGGCTCTGGCCTCGATGATCTTCATGCGGCCCTCGTACTCGACGGGTTCGCGGTGGCTGGCTTGGCTGGTGACCTGACCGGGCCACTTGCGGTAGAGCAGGCCGTGTTCGCGGGTGAAGTAGCCGTCGCTGATCGCGCTCGCGGCCAGGAGTAGGCCGGTGTCCTCGGAGGCGGGGAGCGCCATCCAGCCGCCAAGGGCCAGGAGCAGATCCCGGCGGATGCACAGAGTGGCGGGGTGAACCTGGGAGCGGTAGCCGTTGGCCTGCCAAAAGGCGAGGACGGCACCGCGGGCGATGGTTCCGCCTTCCGGGTCCTTGTCCCAGCCGAGGGTAGATCCGTCGGGCATCAGGTCCAGGACGCGGGAGGTCGTCCAGCCGATCTGCGGATGCGCCTCGAAGGCGGCGATGTCCCGGGCGAGGGCACCGGGAGTGAGCTGATCGTCCGCGTCCAAGACCTTGACGTGTTGCCCGGCGACCCGGGAAAGAGCGAGGGTACGGGCAACACCTGGCCCGCCGGGACGACCGCCGCCGATGCTGATGCGAGGGTCGTCCGGCAGGACGCCGTCCAGCGCGCCGGTCTGCCCGTCCTCCTGGACGAGCCACTGCCAGTCCCACCCGTCAGGCATCTCCTGCTTGACCAGCGAGTCGTACGCGCCGGTCAGATGTTCGATGCTGGGCGCGTGGACTGGGGTGATGACCGAGACGAGCTGCGTCAAGTTTTCCACCGTTGCAGTTTGTGGGAGTAGACCAGTTCCGTCCGGTCCCCCGGCATCACCACGTCGGCCACCTCGACGACGCGGCCTTTGGTGTCGATCGACGTCTTGCGCACGGTGAGTACCGAGACGCCCGGGTCGATGTCCAGCAACTCGGCCTCGTCCGGCGATGGCGGGCGCGCACGGATCTCGTCGTCGATGCGGTCGACCTCGATACCGAGGGTGTGGAGTTGGTGCTGTGTGCCGCCCGGCCAGGGCTCCTTGCCCGCGTCGAGCAGGTCCGGGTTCGCGGCCACCAGGTCGTACGGCAGGTAGGAGTACGACATGGTCAGCGGCGCGTTCTCATGCCGCGAGGTTGTCCAGTAGACCCGCCGCAGCAACGGCGTACCCGGCTCGACCTGCAAGGCCGCCGCCATGTCCGAATCCGCTTCCACGCGGGCGTACTCGGCGTGGAACTTCAGGTCATCGACGGTCAGGCCGGTGTCGTGCTCGGTGGCCCCGGTCTTCAGCCGCTCCGACTCGTCGAGCAGTGCCCGGTCCTTCTCCCACTGGTACCGCTCGGCGTTGCGACGCCGTACCCGCTGACGGGGTGCCCGTACGTAGGTGCCGCGCCCCTGCTCCGCGCGGACCAGGCCCCACTCGCGGAGCTGCCGGATGGCGTTGCGGACGCTGGTGCGGGACAGGCCGGACGAGTCGGCCAGCTCGGTCTCGCTCGGCATCAGCGTGCCGGGGGCTAGCTCTCCGGCCACGATCTTGGCCCGCAACTCTTCTGCGAGTTGCAGGTAACGAGGGCGCCAGTCCCGGCCTTGCACACCGGTCACCGTACCCCCTAGACGTTCCAACGTCTGCCAGGCGGTCCCGCCTGCGGGCCGCTCCGGCACCGGGGGCACGACGGGTACCGGGCGCTTCACGGGCCGGGTACTCGTCGACGGCATCCGACTGATGGGCCGACGCTCAGAGGTGTTCATGGCACCCCTCCAGAGGCTGCCCCTTGGTCATCATCACCAGGCGGGCGTAGGTCAACTCGTAGATGAGCCGGTCGAGCTGGGTCCGGGAGAGCAGGATCGATTCGGTGGCACCGCTGCGGCTGGCGTCGAGCTTCACGGCCAGGTCGCGGCGAAAGAATCGGTCGGTCAGCAGTTGCACGCTGATCCAACCGGTTCGCTCCCGGCCGATGGTCCGCAGCAGCCCCCGATGCATCGGATCGTTCGGGCCGCAGCCTCGGCACCAGCTCGGGCAGTCAGCGGGATTCGCGGACGGAGTCGATCCCCGCTCGTTCGTGGCCTCGGGTTCAGTCACCGGTGGCCTCCGTGCGGTCGATCGCCTGTGCCGACAAGGAGCACAGTCGCTCGGCCAGTTCGACAGCCTGCGACAGGGAGAGTTCCACCCAGGCGATCCCGCCCCGGCTCGTCACATGCACCGCGACGAGGGGCACGCGAGCGTCGGAGGCGACGAGGTACGTGACGATTTGGCCGCTCTGCCGACCGCCGCCCAGGCGGTGCATCGCCCCACGATGACGGCGCGGCATATGGGCCATCACCGGCGGCACCAGGTGCCCGCATCGCTCCGGCGCACACCAGGCCGGGTGGCTGCCGCCGGTCAGCTTGCCCCCGTTGCTCACCGCACCCACCGCCCACCGTTGCCCCGGTAAATCCGGGCCGGTGTCATCAGCGATGCACTTCTCAGCACCGGCAGTTTCCGGGTCGGCGCGTTGGCCCACGCCTGGATAGGGGTTCGGCGGGGCGTGCAGCGACCGGAGGTGACCGCGTACCTGCCGGGACTGAACAGCGGACGTTTGCGGGATCTCCAGACCGAGAACCAACGCCGTCGACGATGAGAGCCAGACATCGCACCTCCACGGGTAGGCCGGGACCGGCGGTCAGCCACGCGGTGCGCAGTCGGCCGCCGGTCCCGGATGAGGGCACGGCGCACCGTCCGACGCAGACGGGTCGGGTATCGCCGAGCCACTGGTACGCGCAGCTACCGCAACCGGTCCGACAGGACGCCGCGCGTTACGTGCGACCAGGAGCAGCGCATGACACCACCCCTGATACGAGCCGTCACCCCGGCCGTACATTCGGAAACGTACCTACAACTGAATGAGTTGTCTAGACGTCGAAACGTGCCTCCTGGTTGACACTTGATACGACAAGTGCCAGGTACGGTGACCGGGTGCCCACCCCGCACTACGGACAGCCTCGTTACCGCGTAATCGCGGACCAGCTCCG
Organism: Micromonospora sp. NPDC049102; assembly: GCF_043197485.1. NCBI lineage: Bacteria > Bacillati > Actinomycetota > Actinomycetes > Micromonosporales > Micromonosporaceae > Micromonospora > Micromonospora sp. NPDC049102. The sequence goes on from NZ_JBICTE010000024.1 coordinate 28,591, forward strand.
TGAGCGCATCGAAAGCGGCAGCATCCCCCCGGGTGGGCTCCTGCCAACCGAAAGCGCCCTCACCAGCGAGTTCCGGGCAAGTCGCGGCACCGTCCGTCAAGCCATAGCCGTCCTACGTGACGAAGGCATGGTCACCACCGAACACGGGCGCGGCACCTCGGCAGCGCCAATCCGCCAAGAACAAAAGGCAAAACGCAAACCCGACCTAGAGATCCGCTATCACGAAGTCACTGCTGATCCAGAGCTGGCGGCGATCTTCGGGGTCGAAGTCGGCGCGACCCTGATCGCGCAGCAACGCGTCTACCGAACTGGCGGATTCATCGAGTCAGTCGTCAGAACCTATCGGCTGCCCAGATAAACAGACGCCGCATTTGAGATCAGCTAAGGTGGCGGGTCCACACAAATCTCTGTCCAGCAGGGCCACACGGCCCCACTAGCAGCAGGAACGCTCACGAACCAATTCTTCAGTCCGTCAATTCGGACGGCTCATCCAGACTAAACACAAATCTGCTACGGGTACGAGTTATCTTGGCCCGATGCGCGAGCTGCTCTGGCGAGCGCTCCACGTTGCGGTCGACGGCTCGCATATCGATCCAGGACTCGCCATCCGCCTCCCTATGCCCCTCTATTGCCCGACCCGATGCCACAACGGCACCCTGGGAGGCGATCCGCTCGCCAACAATCTTCACGCTCTCAATAAGCTTCTCCATATACTCTGGAAGAAAGTCTTCGTGAATCATGTCAAAATGACGGACAGTGCTGCTAGATGCGGGATGCATGGATTCCGTCGGAGGCTCCAACCGGCAGCCTCGAACCCAGCGAGTTGGAACAAGGTGATCAGCTCCATTAGCGCGCATGACGCTGAACATCGGGGCACGAAGAACAGCTAGACAGATTATGAAGCGACATTGAAAGAACTCGGTCTCCGCAGTGGGGGCGCACCGCTCAGCAAGGTGGTCGGCAGCCTTAACCAGTGGCAGGGTAATAGCCCTATAGGCTTCTTCGCCGGTTAGCTCCAGCTTCCCGCCCGCCTTCCGCAAGACCTTCGCAATCGAAAGAGCGTTAGGAGCAGGCTCGCCAAAGAATTCGATATCCCAGAACGCGAAGGTATCATGGATGCTCATTAAGTACGAGGCACCATTAAGCTCGCCGTCTGCCTCGAAGAAGAATTCGATCTCTTTGTGCTTCAGCCCGGCGATCTGAGGAAAAGAATAATGGAGTTCGGGTGAGTTGGGTCGCGTGAAGAAAATATACGGCAGCTCGCTTTGTTTGCACTCCACCAAAAGATTCAAAGCAGGTGCAACTGCAGTCCTCTCAACTTCCGTCGGCAATTCAAGCTCAGCAAACAAGTCGATTGACCTGATCTGACCCGATTCCCCATCAACAAAGGCCCACTCTTCCTGGATAAGCCTAAATGAATCGAATCTCTCCCAGATCTTCTCTAGAGTATCTGCGATGGCGGTTTGCAACGGGTACCCTGACCTAAGCACTGCCTCTAGCAGACCTTCACGGGAAATTCCGTCAGGCAGTTTAGCGTAGGACGGCGAATTGAGTTTATCATCAGAGGTCACCACGAGGGAAGATTATCCCCGCTTCTAAGCAGAGCCACAACGAACTGTCTCTAACCAGACTATCAACTTGCCTACCCGCATTGACGGGAAAGCATCCCCCAGCAGATCAGAACCCAACCTCAACGCCACACAAAACTCACGCGCGTTGCTACGCCCCAGGAGTCGTTCGACTGAAACAACAACTTGCTGCGTCAGTCCGCCATTTGAGGAAAGAATCCATAGCGTCCCCGCGATCCTTTCGTGAACTCATACATCTTCGCAGACTTGCTCAGGTCGGGGGGAGAAACGTTTTCGAGCACTACGGCTTGCCCTTCGAACGTCGAGTCAAGGTACCGAAAGAACTCCGTCGAGACAGCGCTCTCGGCAAGCCGATGGTCTTCAGCCGTCTCCGGCTCCTTGTAGGTCAAAAGCGGAGAATCAAGTACTACGAAGCCGGGGTGCGGCAACTCCCGAGTGATGCACCATTGCGCCAATCCGATAGTGAAGGCAGCATGCATCAATGCTCGCATTCCTTTCCCGTGCGAGGCCCGGGGAACACCGTTCGTGCTCATCTCTCCCGTCTCGGCATCGAAGCTGACAGTCGAGACCTCGGGCACTCCCCAAGAATTCAGGATACTCGCAAGAAGCTGCGAGAAGGCCGTCGCTGTGTCATTTCTAATGACCGAAGGCGGGACCGACGACATGTCCGCCAGATTTGGAACCGACGCAGTCATTTCGTCGACTTGCCGCATCTGATCATATGCAGCAAGTCTTCGCTCGATCTCGCTCCTAGCGGACAGAAGATCTCCGAGCTCGGCTTGTCGAGGGCGGATTCGCTCATCCAACTCTAAGGCCGCCCGTTCAACATCCCGCTGCCGACTGCTCAGGATCTCGATCGCGGATTCTTCTCGCCGCTTCTCCGACTCCAGATCACCAATCGCGTATTCAAGGTCCTGACGAAGGCTCCTGGTCTTCTCCTGCTCGGCGCGAACAGACTCTGCAAAGAGGCTCCGATCCTCGACTTGATGTGCTTGAACCGACTGATATTCCGGCGAGGCACCGCAGAATACGCAGGCGCCCACGTCGAAGTAGCCCAGGAGGGTTCCTGCCTCCTCAAGCATCCCTAGCCGTTCCAAGTCGGATTCGTACTTCCGAGCGAGTAGGCTGAAGTTGTTGGTAAGATCGTTAAGTTCGGACAAACGGCGATAGCGATCGTTGTACTCGTTCTGAATCTCCCGCTGCCCCTGACCGAGGACCGCTTGTTGCTGAATGTGCTCGCCCATTGTCGCTGTTACGTCATCAATGGCCGCCTGGAGCCGGTCGGCCCGTTCGCGCAAGCTGACCTCGGTCTCGCCGTCCGCAAGCGTCAACCTCAAGCTCTCGACAACTTGCTGAAGCGCAGACAGCTTGCCTTCATTGCGCTGACGATTCGCAATGTCCGCCTTGGTGATCAGCGGCAAGTCAGAATCGTCGTTCCCCTGCAGAAGCACCTTTAGGACTGACCGTTCGGTTGTTCTGGTTGTCCATTGCCCTCTGAAAGGAGCCGGAGCAAGTGAGACGATGTCAGCCTCATTGACAAGCACTAATTGGCATATGTCTCGGAAACTCAGAGAACGCGTCTCGTTCTGATCGCTAGTTCGAATACGTCGATCACTTAAATCTAACTGCTGCAAGAGAAAGGAGGATATATTGCGATCGGACTTCCCGCTATGCTGCACAGAAAGAAGCCGCGGCTCGCCTGACGGCTTAGATCCCTCGTAGATACTGAACCTCATCGGCTTGCCGCGTAGAGGTCGCTGTAGAATCACACCGGCCGGATGCCGGGCTGTTCGAATAGCCAGAGAGGCCGCATTGTATCGCTCACCCTCTGGTATTTCCTTAATTTCGCTAGCGCCCAGCAGATAATTAATAGCGTCGAAGATATAAGATTTTCCTGTATCTGACGCTCCACGGATGACGGTTAGACTAGATCCGAACTTCAGCTCTGCCAGGGGAACATCCGCGCCGGTAACCTGCAGTTCGGTCAACGCGATCCTGACCATGGCTATTCACCCTCCGGTCGGGCTTCGTCGCGCTCCAGGACCCACCTGGCCACCGCATCTCGCACGCCAGCTCGATCTCGTTCCTCCGCCCCTTCGGTAGCGTCGTGGACCCAGGCGGCGCGGGCCCGGAGTATTCTCGCGTACGAGGAATCGAGAATCGACATGAAACGGAAGCCATTCTCGGTTGCGCGGAACTCGAAGCCGTGCAACATAGGTTGGGCACTGACAAGGCCGGCCCGCATCATGGTATCGATGCCAGACTTTATAAGGTCACGCTTCACCGCCAACTCTCCCACCGAACCAGGCACCTCAGGGTGGATGCTCGGCGGTCCGTTATTTTGACCAGTATGCAACAGCATGTGATCGAGCTGCATGAGGGCTTCGAGCCCGTATGAAGTCGGATAACCACTCGCCAGCAGAAAGACAACCCTTAGCCCGGCCTCAAGAGGACTATTCAGAGGACCAGTGATATTCATTGCCGCCACCTAAGCCGATGTTCATTCGCAAGCTGATGGCAAATACCCTTCTTGTCACGCGCCTGCCAGACTGAGATCAACGCGTTCGTCGTTAAATTGATCGCTTGCGATTGCTTCAAAACGGCTTGTAGGCGTTCGTAGCCGGAGCGGTGATCGTCATCGTGAACCTCCTGCACCCCTTCCTGAACCTCAGATTGCAAGTGTTCGAAAGTTCCGGCCGGCACCTTGTCTCTGTAAAAGATCCGGAAAGTCTCGGCGCAATAGAAGTACTCCCGCTGTTTGGTAAGGTGCCGGAACGCCGCATCGTGTTCAGCCAACTCGGAGACACATGCCGCAGACATTCCATATTTCTCTTCGTACACGTCAAATAGTTGCTGAAGGTACGGCGTCTCGTCGGACGCAGGAGATTCGGGCGGTCGTTGCGGTAGCGGCGGCGCAGGCAGAGGCATCGCGAATCGAATCGAGTGATATGGTGACTTTTCGTGCTGACGGAGCAGTTCGGGGATGGACAGGGCTTTGAACCGTGAAAAGTCGACGCTTTCCGCGTACTGGGCGACCCTCTCCCGCTCGGCGGGATTCTTGGCCGGCCCCACCTTGGCCTCAGCAAGTTCCTGCAGAAAGTCTTCTTTGAGGGATGCGGGACGCAGGACAAGTTGCGCAAGCGATGGCCCGGGACCCCTAGACGCCATGAATGTGTAGGTGCGGGGCAACGTGTAGTAGCCGTCGCAGGCATATCTGAGCACCTTGTAAATTTCGGGCCACGCGTCGCTTGGCATTAGCACATCTTTGTAACGCTTACATTGGAAGCAGTCCCAGTCTCCTTCGAAGCCCCTCGGCGTCACGAATCCGGCGATGTCAACGCCGTGATCGTTAGCTCCTCCGAAGCGCTTAATCGAATGATATCCCGGCAATGTGTATGCCCATTCAAGGACAAAGTCTTCCCACTCGTCTGCCGTGTAAATGAAGAGCTGGGCGTCTGGCGTGAAGCGCGGGCCTTGGACCGGTGGCACCACGAGCGCGACTCCGGGCGGTTTGACCGGCAACTCCGTTAGATCGGAGTCGGCAGGATAAGTATCAGGCACGAGAGCTCCAGCAGCACGGCGCAACGGTGGTGTGCACGGAGAGTAGATCAATCCACTGCACCTGCGGCAGACTTGACAATTAGGCGACAAACCGCTTCGCCCCTGGGTTCGCACCACTCACTGGCTCGGCCCAAGGGATGAGGGCGGTGTCTACACGAGAGGGGCTGCCGAATTTTTCTGTTTTGGATCAAGGCACCGCGCTCCACGCGGTGCGGGGCGGCAAGCCCGGCCGGCGGCAAGCCCGGCCGGCGGCAAGCCCGGCCGGCGGCAAGCCCGGCCGGCGGCAAGCCGCCCCGGCCGCCTACGGCGCCGGGGCGGTGAGCCGCCGACAGCCGCCGGGACACCGCCCTCACGCCAATGACGGGAGACTCCTACGGTCGCAGCATGGACGATCCGATCGTGCTGCGTCTCGACCTCGCCACCGCCGAGGATCTTCGCATCGCGCTGTACGACCTGGGCGAGCATCAGGCCGCAGGCAGGCCGATTCCCTACATGGACGCCGAGACCAGCAGACGGCTCGGCGCCGTCCTGCGAGAACTGGATATCCGGTTGGTCGGCACCGGCAGATTCGCGTAGCCGGCTTGCCAACGAGCGGTACGGAAGCCGGCACCTCGACCGCCATCGGGGTTGGGGCTTCCGCCTGCCGCGCCAGTCCAACCCCGGGACTGGCTTGCCACCGGATCACCGGGTCGCGGCATCAGTTCCACCAACAGGCCGTACCCGACCCTTCCCCCACAGCCGCCGGCTCCGCTCCGGAACCATCGAACGCGGCCCCTCAGACGGCCCGCAGCGGCACGGCCAACTCGATCCGAGAAGAGGTCGACTGAGCCGGCGCTCAGGGCGTCTCCAGGGCGTGAGGGCGTCGTCAGGGCGTCAAACGCCACCCAATGTTGACCATAAACGACCATCGACGCCCGAACATAGAACCAGCTCAGAGCCTTGATCAGGTCTCTGGGCTGGTGGGCGACGGACGAGTCGACCTGTACGCCGGATTCTGTGCCCGGCGCGTACCCCGAAGGGTTTGCGCCGGCGGCGGCCATCCATCTCGGCCTGCCGTTGCCGACAGGCTCTAGCGGCCTACCCGCAGACATCGGGCGGGCAGCCCTCGAGCGTCTGCGCCGGGTCGTCATCTTGCGGTGACGGCCCTTGCTTGGCCTTGCTCCGGGTGGGGTTTACCGAGCCACCCCGGTCACCCGGGGTGCTGGTGGGCTCTTACCCCACCGTTTCACCCTTACCGTCCCCGTTGGGGTCGGCGGTCTGTTTTCTGTGGCACTGTCCCGCGGGTCGCCCCGGGTTGCCGTTAACAACCACCCTGCCCTATGGAGTCCGGACGTTCCTCGGCGACGGGCCGCAGCCCGTCGACGCGACCGCCCGGTCGACTCGTCCGTCGCGCCCCCATCCTAACGACGGCTGCTCCGCCGGAACTCCTGCCCCGCCTGGGCAAGATCGGGCAGCTCACGGCCGGTCCGACGAATCCGCCCCGCGCGGCGGGCGCTAGCCTCGTGGAGCTATGGATCTCTCCCACGCCGCGCTGCTGCTCGCCGCCGGTCTCGCCGCGGGCACTGTCAACGCGGTGGCCGGTGGTGGTTCGCTGATCACGTTCCCGGCGATGATCGCGGTCGGGTTGCCGCCGGTGCCGGCGAACGTCAGCAACTCCGTCGCCGTCTTCCCCGGGTACCTGGCCAGTGTGGCGGGCAGCCGTCAGGACCTGCCGCGCCCCCGCGCGCTGGCCACGCTGGTGCCCACCACGATCGTCGGCACGATCGTCGGGGCGCTGCTGTTGCTGGCGACCCCGGCCCGCGCGTTCGAGCTGGTCGTACCCTTTCTGGTTCTCGGCGCGACCGCGGTCCTGGCCTTCCAGGACCCGCTGCGCCGGCTGGTCGGTCACCCCCGGGATCTGTCGCCCCGCCGGCGGACGGTCGCGGTTCAGACGATGGTCGCGCTCGGTGCGGTGTACGGCGGGTACTTCGGCGCGGCGCTCGGGGTGATGCTGGTCGCCGGCCTGGCGCTGGTGCTCGACGCGACCCTGGCGCGGGTGAGCGCGATCAAGAATCTGCTCTCCGCCGTGGTGGGGCTGACCACGCTCGTGGTGTTCGCCCTGTTCGGCCCGGTGAACTGGGCGGCGGTCGCGGTGGTCGCGCCCGCCACCCTCATCGGGGGGTACGCGGGCGCGCGGCTGGTCCGCCGGCTGCCGCCGGTGCTGCTCAAGGGGCTGATCGTGGTGTTCGGTACGGCGATCGGCCTCTACCTGCTCTACCGCGCCCTACGCTGACGAGCCGAACGCCCAAGATCCGCTCAGTACGCCTCGCGCACCGGCTCCTCGGCTGCGTGCTCGGTGTTCGCGGCGGCGCGGTTCCACCGGGACCACAGGACGCGCTCGCCGTAGCCGGCGGCCATCACGTGCGCGAACGCGAGGTAGACCAGCACTCCGACGGTGAGCACCCCGAACCCGACCCAGAACGGCAGCGCCAGGGACTGCTCGGCGAGCTTGCCGGAGATGATCGGCGCGGGTGCGGCGGCACCCCAGCGGACCAGGTTGAACGCGCCGGTGGCGAGCCTGCGGTCGCTGGAGCCGAGGCCGAGCGCCAGGTCGGTGAGGTTGGCGTTGGCCATGCCCATGCAGAGGCCGGCGAGCACGAGCACGACGAGCGCCTCGGCGGTGCTGGTGGACGTGGCGAAGAGAACCATGCAGATCAGCAGCCCGCCGATGGCCACGCCCACGGTCTGTACCGCGCCGATCCGGTGCGCGAGCCGGTGGCCGATCACCAGGATGCCGGTGGCCAGGCCGAGCCCCCAGCCGGTGAACGCGAGCCCCAACGGGACGACGTCCAGGCCGAGGAACAGCGGCGTGTAGCCGAGTACGACGAAGAACACGAAGTTGTATGCGGCGGTCACCACACAGAGGGCGATGAAGGCCGGCCGGCGGTAGGTGGCGAAGATCTGGCCGACGCGTACCGGGGCCTGGCGGTTGGTGGGCTCGCGCAGCTTGCCGGCGGCCACACCGAGGGCGAGGACCATGAACACGCCGCAGACGAAGAACGGCAGCCGCCAGGAGACCTGGCCGAGCAGGCCGCCGATCAGCGGGCCGACGGCGAAGCCGAGGCCGAGGGCGGTCTCGAACAGGCCGACCACCCACTCCCGGTCGATGGCCAGGTTGACCAGCACCACCATGGCGGTGGCGAAGAACATGGCGTTGCCCAGACCCCAGACGCCGCGCAGCACCGAGAGCTGCACGATGTTGCCGCTGAACGAGGCGAGGATGGCGGCCAGGCCGACCACCGAGACGCCGGCGACCAGCACCGGCTTGAAACCGAACCGGCCGCTGGCGAGCGTCGCCGGGATCATGCCCAGGGCCATGACCGCGATGTACGCGGTGAACAGCAACTCGACCTGCCAGGCGGTGACGCCGATCGCCTCGCCGATGGCGGGCAGGATCGGGTCGACGACCGCGATGCCCGCGATGGCGAGGAAGGCCACCAGCGTGGTGGCGTAGATGGCACTGCGGTTTGGTTCAGATGACCGATCCACTCCGACTCCCCCATTAGCTGTATCGTACAGGTATTTACCCTGTATCCTACAGCTATGAGCGACGACGACGAGAGCACCCTCGGACTGATCGAGACCGAGGTCGCCCTGCTGATGCGCTTCGGCGAGGCCACCCGGCGGGCCAGCGGGTCCGCCGAGCACCGGGTGCTCGACCGCGCGGCGTACGTGATCCTGCGGCACCTCGACGCGGCCGGCCCGCAGAACGTCTCCGCGCTCGCCGCGCGCCTCAACCTGGACGGCTCGACGGTGACCCGGCAGGTCTCCGCCCTGCAACGCGACGGCCTCATCGTCCGCGCCCCCGACCCCACCGACGGACGCGGCACGGTCATCTCCCCCACCACGGCCGGCCTCCAGCGGATGGCCGCCGTGCAGGCCGCCCGCACCCGGCTCTACGGCGACATGCTGTTCGACTGGACCCCCGAAGACCGGGAAATCCTGGCGCGCCTCCTGGGCCGCCTCAACCAGGCCCTGGTAAACCGCAACCGCCCCCGCTGACCCCCGCCGACCCCGCCCCGCCCGGCCCCCGGGCGCTGGGCCGCACCCCGCTCGCCGCCAAGATCGCGCAACATCCTGGATGTAGTGGCATCCCCACCGCTCGACACCACTACGACAAGGATCGAGCACGATCTTGATGGGTGGGTGACGCACGAGGGGCGACAGGCAGCGGGCGGCGGGCGGCGCGAAAGGGGCACCGACGTGCGGCGGGACCGCCAGGCAGCCCGGGCGCCAGCCTCGCGGCGGGCGCCCGGGGAACGGGTACAGCAACAGGGAAACGGGTCAGGCGACCGGTTCGCGGGCCGGGTCGGCGTCGCGTTCGGTGCCGGGGGTGACGCGGGGGTCATCCTCGTCGGCGAAGTAGTCGTCCGGCGTGGTGCCGTCGACTCCCTCGGGCGCCTTCGCGGCCCGCAGGATCAGCGTCAACAGGGCGGCGACCGCCAGGTTGACCAGTACCGCCACGATGCCCACGTAGATCGTCTTGGGCGTGTCGAAGCCGAATTTCTCCAGCGGGAAGGCCGAGCCCCCGAAGTGCTTCTTCGTCGGGCTCGCCACCTGGTAGAGCATCCACATGCCGAGGCCCATGCCGGCGACCCAGCCGGCGATCAGGGCGGTGCGGTGGAACCAGCGGGTGTAGAGGCCCAGCGCCACCGCCGGCAACGTCTGGAGGATGATCACGCCGCCGATGAGCTGGAGGTCGATCGAGAACTGCGGGTCGAGGAACACGATGCAGGCCACCGCGCCGACCTTCACCACCAGCGAGGTGATCTTCGAGACCTTCGCCTCCTGCGCGGCGGTGGCGTCCTTCTTCAGGTACTCCTTGTAGATGTTGCGGGTGAACAGGTTCGCCGCCGCGATCGACATGATCGCCGCCGGCACCAGCGCGCCGATGCCGATCGCCGCGTACGCGACTCCGGCGAACCAGTCCGGGAACTGCTGGTCGAACAGCAGCGGCACGATCGTGTTGTTGTCCACGCTGCCGGCCGAAGCCCCGGGCAGCGGCTTCACGCCGGCCGCGATGGCCATGTAGCCGAGCAGCGCGATCAACCCGAGCAGCAGGCTGTACGCGGGCAGCGCCGACATGTTCCGCTTGATCACGTCCCGGTTCCGGCTGGCCAGGACGCCGGTGATGCTGTGCGGGTAGAGGAACAGGGCCAACGCCGAGCCGAACGCCAGCGTGACGTACTGAAGCTGGTTGTTGCCGTTGAGCAGGATGCCGTCGTTCGGGTTCGGTGACGCCTGGAACTTCGCGTCCGCCGCGTCGAAGATGTCGCCCCAGCCGCCCAGCTCGTAGGGCAGGTAGATCACCGCCACGAGGATCACGATGTAGATCAGGCTGTCCTTGACGAACGCGATAAGCGCCGGCGCACGCAGCCCCGACTGGTAGGTGTACGCGGCGAGGATGGCGAACGCGATGATGATCGGCAGATGCCGGGCCAGGGTGCTGTCGCCGGTCACGCCCATCGTCTTGAGGACCGCCTCGATGCCGACCAGTTGCAGCGCGATGTACGGCATGGTGGCGACGATCCCGGTGATCGCGATCAGCAGCGCCAGCACGGGCGAGTCGAACCGCGTACGGACGAAGTCGGCCGGAGTGACGAAACCGTGCCGGTGCGAGACCGACCAGAGCCGGATCAGCACCAGGAAGACCATCGGGTAGACGATGATCGTGTACGGCACCGCGAAGAACCCGGCCGCCCCGGCGCCGAACATCAGCGCCGGCACCGCCACGAACGTGTACGCGGTGTAGAGGTCACCGCCGACGAGGAACCAGGTGATCCAGCCGCCGAAGCTGCGCCCGCCCAGGCCCCACTCGTCGAGGTGCGCCATGTCCTTCGGCGCACGCCACCGCGCGGCCACGAAGCCCATCGCGCTGACCAGCAGGAACAGCAGCGAGAAGACGATGATCTCGGTGAGATGGTCGCGCCACATTAGCAGGCCCCCTTCGTTCGCGACTGCGGGGCTCGCAAAACCGGCTCACTCCTCGCGCTCACCGCACACCCCGCTTCTTCGTCATCTGGTAGACGAACGTCGTGGTGGAGACGCCGAGCAGGATCCAGGCCAGTTGCAGCCAGTAGTAGCGCGGGAACCCGAAGATCCGGGGCGCGTCACTGTTGAAGAACGCCGGGATCAGCGGCACCACGATGGGGAGAAAGAGCAACCAGTTCCAGGGACTGTGGTCCTTCGCCCGGGTTGGCGCCGTGGTGGGCGCCTCCGGTTCCGGTGCAGGCATCTGACACACCTCCGGGGAGTCGTGGCACGCGATGTAACGGCCGGAGGCTACGACTCTGTGACCGCCGTCACGATCAGCGCACGGACGGCTCTGCGCCGAACGGCGCATCGGCTGCGCCGAACGGCGCGGACGCGCTGCTCAGGCGGTGGGGAGGTGGGAGGTGTCGTTGACCGTGCGGACCGCGATGCCGCCGTCGGGCCACAGGTCGAGCACCGAGATGCCGGCCGCGTCCAGGAAGAGCCGGTGCAGGAAGCCGTCGGTGGCGGCGAGGGCGTCGCGCAGCGCCAGCTTGATCGGCGAGACGTGCGAGACGACCACCACGGTCTCCCCGGGGTACGCCTTCGGCAGCGCGTCGACGACCCGGTGGACGCGTTCGGCGACCTGGGTGAACGACTCACCGCCCGGCGGGGCGATCCGCGCCGACGCGAGCCAGGCGTCCATCTCGCCCGGCCACTGCTGGCGTACCTCGGCGAAGGTGCGCCCCTCCCAGTGCCCGAAGTCGCACTCGATCAGGTCGGCCTCGGTGCGGACCGGTACGTCACCTATCGCCTCGGCGATCGCCGCCGCGGTGGCCGTACACCGGGACAGGGGTGAGCTGAGCACGGCCGCGACGGACGGGGCCAGCGCGGCCACGCGCGCGCCGGTGGCGGCCGCCTGGGCGCGGCCGCGCTCGGAGAGCGGCACGTCGCCGCGGCCGGAGTAGCGGCCCTGTTCGGTGTACGCGGTCTCGCCGTGCCGCACGAGGATCAGCCGGGTGGCCGTGAAGCTCGGGCGCGGCTCCCAGGAGGCCGGGGCGGTGGCCGGGTCGCTGCCGGTCGAGGCGCCGCCCGTCGGGGCGCTGGCCGAGGCCGGCGCGCTGGCCGCTGGCGGCGTGGGTCGGCCGGCGGCGGCGTCCATCGCGGCGTTGGCGAGCGCGTCGGCGTGCCGGTTCTGGTCGCGGGGGATCCAGGTGAAGCGGACCGCGCCGAAGCGGCCCACCAGCGCGGCCGCCTGGGCGGCGAGCGGACGCAGGCCGGGGTGCTTGATCTGCCACCGGCCGCTCATCTGCTCGACGACCAGCTTGGAGTCCATCCGGACGTCCACCTCGGCGGCGTCCAGCTCGGCGGCGGCCCGCAGCCCGGCGATCAGACCCTGGTACTCGGCGACGTTGTTGGTCGCCGTACCCAACGACTCGGAGCGCTCGGCGAGCACCTCGCCGGTCTCCGGGTCGCGCACCACCGCGCCGTAGCCGGCCGGCCCGGGGTTGCCCCGGGACCCGCCGTCGGCCTCGACGACGACCACGCGCGGTGCCACGACCTACAGGCCCGACTCGTTGGTACGGACCATGATCCGTCGGCAGTCCTCGCAGCGGACCACGTCGTCCGGGGCCGCCTTGCGGATGCGGGCCAGGTCGGCGCCGGAGAGTTCCAGGCGGCAGCCGCCGCAGCGGCCGGCGGTGAGCAGCGCGGCGCCCAGCCCGGTGTCCTCGCGGATCTTGTCGTAGAGGGTGACCAGCTCGGCGGGGAGGTCGGCCGCGAGCGGCTGCCGGGCACCCCGCTTGAACTCTTCGTCCTTGGCGATCTCGGCCAGCGCGTCGTCGCGGCGCTGCTCGGTGGCGGCCCGCTTCTCCCGGGTGTCGGCCAACCGCTGCTCCACGCCGTCGAGGACGCCCTGGGCGGTCTCCCGCTGCTCCATCACCTCCAGTTCGGCGTCCTCCAGGTCACCCTGACGCCGGTTGAGCGAGGCCAGCTCGTGTTGGAGGGCCTCCAGCTCCCGGGCCGGACCGGTGCCGGCGGCGAGCCGGTTCTGGTCCTTCTCCTTGCGGGCGCGGACCTGCTCGACGTCCTTCTCCAGGCGGGCGATGTCCCGATCCAGGTCGTCGACCGCCACCTGGGCGCGTACCCGCTCGTCCTCCAGCGACGACAGCTCCCGGGCCAGCGCCTCCAGTTCGGCCCGCTCCGGCAACGACCGGCGGCGGTGCGCGAGCTGGGCGAGGTTGGTGTCGATCGCCTGAAGGTCGAGCAGGCGGCGCTGGACCTGGGGGTCAGCCTTCACGGTCGGGCTCCTTGTCGTCCACAACGGGTGCGGCGGCGTGCACGGTCCACGGGTCGGTGTCCAGGTCGGACACCAGCGCCTCGACGCCCGGCGCCTCCCTGAGGAGGGCGGCCAGGTCGTCCAGCCACGGTCGTTCGGTCGCCCAGTGGGCGGCGTCGATCAGGGCGGGACCATCGGCGGCGACATGCTCGCTGGCCGGGTGGTGCCGCAGGTCGGAGGTGAGAAACGCGTCCACCCCGGCGGCGGTCGCGGTGCCGAGGAAGCTGTCCCCCGACCCACCGCTCACGGCGAGGGTACGAACCATACGCCCGGGATCCCCCGCGGCGCGAACTCCCCAGGACGTGACGGGGAGCACGGCGGCGGCGTGCCGGGTCAGCTCGGCGAGGGTCATGGGGCGCGGCAGCTCGCCGATCCGGCCGATGCCCCGGTCGTCGCCGTGTGCCGGGGAGTCGGGCGCGGGCCGTTGCAGCGGGCGCAGGTTGGTCAGGCCGAACCGGGCGGCGAGAGCGTCGGAGACGCCCGGGGACGCCACGTCGGCGTTGGTGTGCGCCACGTACAGCGCCACGCCGGCCCGGATCAACTGGTGGACGATCCGACCCTTGACGGTCGTCGCCGCGACCGAGGAGACCCCCCGCAGCAGCAGCGGATGATGCGCGACGATCATGTCGGCCTGGGCGGCCAGCGCCTCGGCGACCGTCTCGGGCACCACGTCGACCACGCAGAGCACCCGGCGTACCGGGGCGGTCGGCTCGCCCAGCACCAGGCCGACGCGGTCCCAGTCCTCGGCCCAGACCGGCGGATAGCGGCGCTCCAACTCGGCCACCACGTCGCTCACCGAGGGCGCGGATCGGCTTGTGCTCACGGCGGGCCAGCTTACCGGCGCGGAGGCCGCCGGACGGTGACACCCGGCCCAGCCGCGTACGACGGGCGGGCTCAGGCGGCGCGGTACGCGACGGTCCGCAGCGCGGCCAACGGCATCTGCCAGGGGAAGGCGTGCATGTGCTGTTCGCCTGTCCCGGGTGGGTGCAGGGCGACCACGTGGTCACCGAAGAGCACCGTTATCCCCCACTCGGCCAGCCGGGCCACGCCGGCCCGGAACGCCGGGTGGGCGGCCATCGCGACGTTGGTGTACGGCACCGCGACGATCGGGATGCCCTTGCCCTGCGCCTCGACCAGCAGCCCGAGGGCGAGCGTGTCGGCGATACCCGCCGCCCACTTGTTGACCGTGTTCACGGTCGCCGGGCAGACGACCATGGCGTCGGCCGGCGGCAGCACGTCCGGGTCACCGGGATTCTTGTAGTGCGTCCGCACCGGGTGGCCGGTCTGCCGGTGAAGGGCCGCCTGGTCGACGAACTTCGCGCCGTCCGGTGTGGTGACCACGCAGACGTCCCAATCGTCGGCCTGGGCCAGCTCGACCAGGCGACCGACGTGACGGGCCAGCGGCGAACCGCAGGCGATGACATAGAGCACCGGACGGTGCTCGCTGGTGTGTGGTGCGCCGGTCGTCACACCGGCTCCGCGCTCATACCCCTACTCCCATCTGCTCAGCCAACTCCGCTACCGGAGAAGGCGGCGCACCCCGTGTGCGACGAAGGACATCCGACATCACCTCGTGGGCGATCGGCCGGCAGCGGATCTCCGACGGCGCGAGCCGGTCACCGAGCAGCAGCATCTCGCCGGCGTTCGCCACGTCGCCGATCTGGGCGTACCCGCGGGCGATGTCGAGCAGGTGGTGGGCCCGGCGCTCGGGCAGCAAGGCGTTGAAGTCGGGCTCCGCGATGCGCAACTGGTGGACCTCCACCGCGCGGCCCCCATCGCCCAGCTCCACGGCGGCGGCGGCCCGGTGCAGCTCCACGTTCGTCGGGCCGAACGAGGTCCAGTAGTGGTTGTGGTCGCCGCCGAGCAGGGTGGCGGCCTCCTGCGCACAGTTGATCAGGTCGTCGACGCTTGCCGAGTCGCCGATCCGGGACGCGGCCATCGCGCCCTGCAACAGCAGCATCCCGTAAACGGACAGCCGGGCCGGCGAGACCTCGTTGCTGCCGCCGGGCGCGAGCCGGTTGGCGATCTGGACGTTCAGCTCCAGCGCCGGCCGGGCCCGGCCCATGGCGACCAGGGCGTTGCAGACCCGGGTGGTGGCGATGCCGGCCAGCAGCGGGTCGTCGGCGCGCTGGGCCACCGCCATCGACCGGTCGGCCGCCAGCCAGGCCAGTTCGAACTCGCCGAGCTTGCGCAGCACCGAGGACGCGATCTGGTAGACCTGCCCGAGCAGGTGGGCCGCCTCCGGCGCCTGCGCCCCGCTGTAGGCGGCGTCGGCCGCCTGTGCGTCGCGCAGCAGCTTGGGCAGCGCGCGGGTGAGCATCCCGTAGCGGCCGTACTGGTAGGTGAGCCAGGCGTGGTTGACGGCCTTGCGCATGTCGTCCAGCGGTGGCGGGTACGGCACGGCGTCGAAGTACGCGCTCATCGAGTCGTACCGTTCCAAGGCGGCCCGGATCTCCTGCACCTCGATCTGGTCGATGCAGTTCAACGCGTCCGTGCGTCGCTCCGGGTCGCGGCCCAGCAGCAGCTGTACGTCCATCTGGAGGATGTCGGCGATCTCGTAGAGGACCGAGAACTTGTCCAGCCGGCGGACGCCCCGCTCGACCTTGTCCACCCAGCTCTTCGACTTGCCCAGGCGGTCCGCGAAGACCTGCTGCGACATCTTGCGCCGCCCCCGCCAGTAGGCCACTCGCCGTCCAATGGGTAGCTCGTCCATCTCCCCATCCCTCCCCTGCCACCGCCGCTCGGGGCGGGGCGATGTCCGCGGGTGCGGCGATCAGTCGTTCGTCTTGCAGTTTTCGCTGGTCGCACAGCGTGTACGTCAGCCGGAAAGCCAGTCCTCGTACTTTTCGTGCAAGTTGCACGAGCCGTTCGTCAACCTCAACGATCGTGGGTTACGGCAGTGACGGCGTTCGAACTGCGACCTGGCGTCCGCCGGGCCCGACCGAGAGGAGATGGCACACATGTGGGGGAACGTCGGACCGCGCGTAGCCGAACTGTCGCCGCTGGAACGCGTCCGGCTGCGCCGGGTCGCCATCCGGTACGCCGTACACGGTTGGGAGGTGACGCCCGGCGCCTGCCTCGCCCGCAGCCGGTTCGTGTGCGGCCGGGCCGGCTGCCCCACGGTGGGCTGCCACCCCGCGCTGGAGAACTGGGAGCTGGCCGCCACCACCGACCCGGCCCGGGTGGCCACCTGGTGGCGGACGCGCCCGCACGGCGTCCTGCTGCCCACCGGACGGACCTTCGACGTGTTGGAGGTGCCGGCACACCTCGGCCGGCACGTGCTCGACGCCGTGCAGACCCACCCGGCCGGCACCGGCGTACGCGGGCCCGTGCTCGTCACCCCGACCGGCCGGTGGATGTTCCTGGTCCGCCCCGGTGATCCGTTGCGGCCGGAGCTGGAGCACTGCTTCCACGTGGTCCGGCACGGGCCGGGCTCGTGGATACCGGCCCCGCCCACCCGGCTGCCCGAGGGGACGGTCCGCTGGGCGGTCGCCCCGGAGCAGGCCCGTTGGCAGCTCCCCGACTCCTACCTGGTGCAGAACACCCTGATCGAGGCGCTGCGCGCCAGCGGGGTGACGCTCACCCACGACCTGCTCCCCGGCCACCTGCCGCTGCCCCGCCGGGGAAGGTGAACCAGCGGCCGGTCGACGATTCGATCCGGTGACCGACAGCGTCGCCGGACGGCCGGTCCTCGTTGAGCAGGTGACCGCGCGAACGCGCGTCACGAACGGGGGAACGATGTCCACGTACGACCGGTCGCCGTATCCCGGCGGCACCGAGCCGCCCCGTCGCGGCCAACCACGGCACCGCTGGGCCGGCACCCGACCGACCGGCTCGCGCCCCGGGCGGCCCCGTCCCACCGGCACCCGTCCCGCCACCACCCACCGCCCCCTCCGCTAACCCCCAGACCCCCACCCCGCCTCGTCGATCTTGCACTTTGTGTCGCGGCATTCCCCGCCAAAAGGGGCGGATCGGCAACCGAAAGTGCAAGATCGCGGAGAAAGCGCGGGGGCGGGGACAGGGGTGGGTGGGTGGTTAGGTCGTTAGCGGGAGGGCGGCGGAGTGGAACTGGCGGGCGTCGTCGGTGACGACCGCGTAGGTGTGGTCGGTCAGCCGGTCCAACCAGCCGATCCCCGCCGTCCCCATGGCCAGGGCAGCGGTGGCGTAGGCGTCGGCGACGCCCAGGTCGCCGCCGACCACCGTCACCGAGCGCAGCCCGCTGGCCGGGGCGCCCCGACGAGGGTCCAGCACGTGCCGTCCCCGCTCGTAGACGCCGGAGGTGGCCACCGCCAGGTCGGTGCCGGCGAGCACCAGGCAGGTCGCCATCTCGTCGAAGGGGTGCCGGATGCCGATGCGCCACGGCTCCCCCGTCGGCGAGAAGCCCCGTGCGCGCACGTCCCCGCCGGCGTTGACGTAGTGGTTCGCCGCGCCGGCGGCGAGGAGCCGGTCCGAGGCGACCTGCGCCGCCCAGCCCTTCACGAACCCGGACGGGTCGAGCCCGCCGGTGGCGTACGCGTCGAAGAACCCGTCGGTGACGCCCCACAGGTCGGCGCAGGCCTCTAGGACGAAGCGCAGGTCGGCCGACGCCTCGGAGAGCAGCACCTCGCCCCGGTCGAACCGGCGCACCTCGCTCTCCGCCCGGTACGTGGTGAACCGGTCGTCCACCTCGTGCATCCAGGCGACGACGTCGTCGGCCAGCTCCCGCAGGCGCGCGGAGGGCAGGTCGTCGGCGAGGTCCACGGTGATCGTCGTACCCATGATCTGTTCGACCCGGCACAGTCCGGGACGGGTCGTCGCCGCCGACACCTCAGAACGCCTGCTCGATGGCGGCTCGCAGCGACGTCTTGTACGCGTTGCTGGTGGCGGTCGCGCCGGAGACGGTGTTGAGGTTGGCGCTCTGCTTCTTGACCACCTCGCCACCGCTGCCGTTGTAGGCGCTGCTGACGTCACCACTGTGGATGTCGGACTCGCCACCGCTGGGCAGCGACAACGTCACCGCGTCGACGATCTTGTTGCCGGAGACCACGATCTGCACCTGCACGTACCCGTAGTCCCCCGCCGTGTCCACGGTCGACCCGGTGATCCGGCGGGTGGTGGGCTGCTGCGGGGCCTTGGTGGTCTTCGGCGCGGTCGGCGCCTTCGCGGTGGTCTTCGTGCCGGACGGCCGGGCGGTCGTCCGGCCGGGCTTCGGCGACGCGGGCGCGTCGGCGGTCGCCGACGGCGTCGGCGGCGTCGGCGGCCCGTCCGCCGGGTCGCCACCGGGGGCGTCCGGGGCGAGGCTCGGGTCGGCGCCCGGTCCGCTGGGGTTGACCGGCTGCGCCGACGGCAGGTTCTGGGCGACCTGGCTGGTGCCCGGCGAGCCCTTGAACACCACCAGGGCGGTGGTGCTGGCGGCCAGGCCGGTGATCGCGAGCAACGCGCGACGCATGCGATGCCTTCCTACAGTTCGAAGGTTGCCAGGTGGATCTGCCGGCGGGGCACGCCGGCGCCGCGCAGCGCGCGCACCGACAGCTCGACGAGCCCGGACGGTCCGCAGAGGTAGACGTCGCGCCGGGCGACGTCGGGCACCAGTTGGCGCAGCCCGTCGGGGCTCATGAGCTGGCGGGGGCCGGGGTCGTCGCGGGAGCCGATGACGTACCAGATCGACGTGTCGCGTTCCTGGGCCAGCCAGTCCAACTCCCGGCTGAGCAGCACGTCGGCCGGGGTGCGGGCCCGGTAGATCAGGGCAGCGCCCGGTGGCAGTTCCTCCAGCATGGCGCGGATGGGCGTGATGCCGCTGCCGCCGGCGATCAGCAGCGCCCGTTCGCGCAGCCGGTGTGCGGCGGTGAAGGTCCCCGATGGGCCCTGGGCGAACACCCGGGTGCCCGGTTCGAGGTCGCGCAGGTCGGCGGTGTGGCGACCCACGACCTTGACGGTGAGCCGCAGCCAGCGGCCGTTCGCGGCGGCCGAGACGGAGAACGGGTGCGACTGCCACCAGGAGCCGGGGGTGAGGAAGCGCCAGCGGAAGTACTGCCCGCCGAGCATCGCGAGTCGGCCCAGCCGCTCACCGGTGAGGTAGATGGAGATGGTGTCCGGGCTCTCGGCGACCACGTCGGCGACGCGCAGCCGGTAGCGCAGGTTGAACGCCAGCGGCGTGATCACCCGACCCCAGAGCACCGCGGCGACCACCAGCAGGTAGAGCGCGATCCAGCCGGTGCGTACCGGACCCGGCTTGTAGAGCTGCGCGCCGTGGGTGAACTGGTGCCCGTAGCCGAGCAGCAGCACCAGATAGCTCGACCGGTGCAGCAGGTGCCACAGTTCGTAGGGCAGCGCCCGACGGATGGCCCGGATGCTGCTGAACCCGATCACGATCATGATGCCCGCGGCGACGAACGCCGAGGGCATGTCCTCGTAGTCGCCGAGCAGCGTGCCCACCTCGGCGAGCACCGAGTGGTTGCGCAGGTCGGCGTACCCGACGACGATCAGCGACAGGTGCGCCAGCACGGCGACCAGCAGCGTCGCGCCGATGTCGCGGTGCCAGCGGCCGATCTGCTCGCCGCCGATCCACCGCTCCAGCACCGGCAGGCGACTCATCATCAGCACCTGCACGAGCAGCAGGTAGCCGGCGATCAGGCCGGTGATCCGGCCGGCCGCGGTGAGGGTCGCCGCGCTGCTGCGCAGCGACCCGGCCGGGGTACCCAGCCACCACGGCAGCACGCTGGCCAGCAGCCCGATCACCAGCAGCGCGGCGAGCAGCCGTCGGCCGCCGGGTCCGCGCCGCTCCGGAACCTGCGGGGGTACGGGAGCAGCCGACCGGCCGCCGTGCCGGGACGAGGTCCCGGTGCGGCGGCCGGCGGCGTGGGTGTGCGAATGCGTCACGCGTACAGCTTCATCGGGGCGAACTTCATGCGCGGGAACACCTTCTGCACCTCGGCGTTGGTGAGCCCGAAGCGACCCTGCGCCAGGGAACCGTAGACATTGAACATGTTGTTGTATTCCGGCACGTCGCCGGAGTCCAACTTGCTGAGGCCGTTCCAGGTGCCGAGCAGCGACCCGGCCAGCTTCTTGCCGGACAGGACGGTGACCACGCCGCCGTGGCCGTGGTCGGTGCCGCCGGTGTTCGAGCCGACCCGGCGGCCGAACTCGCTGGACACCATGACGGTGACGTCGGCGGCCTGCGGACCGAGGTCGGTGAAGAACGCCGCCATCGCGCTGGCCAGCTCGTTCAGCCGGCGGTGCAGCTGACCACCGCTCTGGGTGCCCTGGTTCTCGTGGGTGTCGTAGCCGCCCATGCCGACGGTGGCGACCCGGACGTTCGCACCACCCTTGATGAGCTGCGCGAGCTGCTGGAACGCGTTGCCGATGCCCTCGTACTTGACGCCCGTGGCGGGCTGGTACGGCTTGGCGGCGAGCTTCTGCGCGGTGGCGAGCGCGCCCATGCCCTCCTGCACGGCCTCCTCGACCGGGTGGTTGATCCCGGTGAAGAGTCCCTTGATCGCCTTCTCGGTGGCGGCACGGAACTTGTCGTCGCCGTTGAGGCGCAGCGAGCCGACGCTGTTCAGCGAGAGCGCGCCGTTGTTGCCGACCAGCGAGCGCGGCAGGGTGCTGCCGATGCCGACGCTGCGGAACGCGGTGCCCTTGCCCAGGTTGTCGACCAGGCCGTCGAGCCAGCCCCGGCCGCCCGTCTCGTTGGGCAGCCCACCCAGGTTGCAGGCGTCGGCGGCCTGGAAGTGGCTTCGGGACAGCCGCTCGTCGGAGACCGCGGGGATGAAGCCCAACTGACCGGCCTTCAGGAAGCTCTCCAGCGGCTTGAACGCGCTGGTCAGCTTGAAGCCGCGGCTCAGGGCCAGCGAGTCGTTGCCGAGCAGCAGGTCGGGCCGGGCCTTGGCGAGCACCGCGTCGCCGTCCGGCGCGACGACGCTCAGCCCGTCGAGGCCGCCGTACAGGAAGACGTGGATCAGCGTGCCGGTCTTGGTCGCCGCGAACGACGCCGAGGTGGTGACGAACTGGGCGGTGGCCAGGGCGGTGGCGGTGGCCGCGGCGCCGGCGACGAAGGTCCGTCGGGTGACGCCGCGCCCGTCCTGCTGGGCCTCCTCCAGGTCCTCCAGTCGGCGGTAACGGTCGGCCTCGGCCGCGTTCTCGGCGGCCACGAGGTCGGCCTCCGCGCGCAGCAGCGCCTCGGCCGGGTTGTCGGCCAGCCGTCGCACGTCGGGGCATTCGGGGTGCAGGGGGAAAGAGTTGTACACAGTCTTCTCCATCGGGTGCCTCACCGGAGGTGGTGCTGGGGGGAAGCGAGGATCGCCCGCGCGACGGCGGTGATGGCCCCGTTGAACGTGGCGTCGACCTTGGCGGTCGCCGACACACCGGCCACGCCGAGGATGAGGTTCTTCTCCCGGGTGCTCAGCTTCTGGCCCACGAGCCGCAGGGACAGCGCGTCCACGTACGCCCCGGCGGTCGCCGGCGGCTTGACCAGCTTCTCCGGTGCGGTGTACGTGAAGACGGTGCGGTAGCCCGCCACGATCTCGCCGGCCTCGTTCCAGCCGTTGACCATCGTGCCGGCCGAGGTCCACGCGACGTAGACGTCGGGGTAGCCGTCCGGGGTCGGCTGACCCATCGGGTACTGGCCCAGCTCGCGCAGCTTGTCGTGGATCTGCCGCAGGCCCCGGGCGAACGGGGTGCGCTTGTTGTCGCCGTTGTCGTTCTTGGCCGACGCCTCGGGCGAGACGCCCAGGGTGCGGTACGTGGCGACCAGGTACTCCATCGGGCGGCGCACCTTCTGGCCCACCGCCGCCCAGAACTCGGACGAGCTGAACAGCGTCATCAGCACCGGCTTGATCATGCCGTTGTTGCTGCTGTACGTCTTGGCCAGCCGGTCCACGAGGGACTTCGGCGGGGTGTCCGAGACGAACCGGGTCGCCAGGCTCTGCGCCACGTACTTCGCGGTCGAGGGGTGCAGCGCGATGTAGGTGATGTACTTGTCGATCGCCGCGTCGACTGCGGCGATCTCCTTGGCCGTCGGGTTGTTGACGTCCTTGATGCTGAACGTGTTGGGGTGGGTGAAGCCGAGGATCTTCACCTTGCCCATGTAGTGCTGGTTGACGCGCAGGACGTACTGGCCCTTGTCGTCGACGCCACGGCCGGTCTGGAGCATGGCGGCCTGCCGGACGTCACCCTCCTTGTAGCCGC
Organism: Micromonospora sp. NPDC049102; assembly: GCF_043197485.1. Classification (NCBI taxonomy): domain Bacteria; kingdom Bacillati; phylum Actinomycetota; class Actinomycetes; order Micromonosporales; family Micromonosporaceae; genus Micromonospora; species Micromonospora sp. NPDC049102. Next base: position 51,253 of record NZ_JBICTE010000024.1, read on the forward strand.
CGTCGACGCCGACCGAGTACAGCTCGAGGTTCTCCCGGGCGAGGTTCTCGTTGATGGCGTCCTTGCGGGAGTCCTTCTGGTTCAGGTAGATCAGCAGCGCGGGGTGCTTGTTCGCCGCGACCAGCATCTCCGGGTAGCTGCCGAGCGCGTGCTTGCGCACGACGTCCTTGTCGAAGGAGGTCCGGTAGACCTCCCCGCCGTCGAAGTCGGCGGCGATGTGCAGGAAGTCGTTCCAGAAGTCGACCATCACCTCGAAGAGCTGGCGCTTCGACCAGATCTGCCGGGCCAGGGTCGCGTCGACGACCTCCCGCTCCGGCTGGGCGCCCTGGTCGTTGAGCTTGTCCCGCTGGTCGCGCAGCTGCTGGACGGAGAGCGACTGGGTGGGCAGCTCGGAGAGCTTCAGCTCGGCCTTGCTCGGCTCGATCTTGTCCGGGTCGAGCTGCCCCCGGATCCACGCGTCGATGCCCTGCTTCTTGATGTCGGCGACCACGGCGGGCGTCGCCCCGAAGGTGGTCCGCCGGGCCAGGTGCAGGATCGGGTCCTTGGCGAGCACGGTCTTGACGGTCACCGTGGTCGCCGCGGCGGCCGCCGCCGGGCCGGATAAGGTACGACCACCGGCGGGCGCGTTCTTCTTCAGCGCCTCACCGGCGCGCGAGCCCATGTAGCTCTCGTTCTGCTCGGTGTAGGTACGCACCGTGCTGGGCTGCTGGCCGCTGGGTCGCGCCGCGGTCCCGTCGGTCACCGTGCTGCCGGTCGCGTCCGCCGACGCCTCGTCACCGAAGAGGTCGCGGAACTGCGGGGTCATGGCGAGCGCCGCGCCACCGGCCACGACGGCAGCGGTGCCACCGAGGGCCGCCATGGCCTTGCGCCGGCCGACCTTGCGGCCGGGCTGGTCGTCGTCGTCCAGAGTGGGCAGACCGGCGCCGGCCGGGCCGGACGGGGCGGGACGGCCGAGGCCCTCCGGCCCGACCCACTGCGGCCCACGCGGGGCGGGAGCGGGCTGGGCGTTGTACGCGTACCCGTCGCCGTACTGCTCACGCGGGTCGCCCTGCGCCGGGTAGCCGCCCTGGTAGGGGTGGGGCGAGTCGTTTCCGTACGACCCGGACGCGGTGGGGTCGCCGTACGTGTCCGAGGTGTGGTGCTGGCGTCCGTCCCAGCCGCGGTCGTCCCGCGGTCGACGTGGTGGCACATTCTGGTCGGCCATGTACCAATCCGATTTCTGATGAGCGCCGGAAGCTGCGACCGAGCGGGTGCGGCAGGTGCGGCGACTGTTGCCTGAGGGGGTTGCTACGGCAAGGTAACCAAGCGCTCAGGTGCCTTCAAGGCGGGCCGAACACGCCCGTGACGGCACTTAAGACAGCCCTCACCACGGCATTCGTGGCCGGCGGCCCGTTCGGTCCGGGCTCCGACCTTCCCAGCAGGGCGGACGCGCGGCAGCCGGGTACGGATCGGACCGCGCCGCCGTACGCGCCACGATCTTCACTGTTCACCACCACAGGCAAACTTAAGGTTTGGATAAGCCGGACGTGAGGTTGCCTCACCTAGGAAAAGTAGGAGGAGCGGTCGAGCGTGAGCCGCCGCCGCAGCGGGTATGCCGCCGAACCGCTGAACGCGTGAGGGGAAGGCAGCGCCATGCTCAGCAAAGAGGATCAGCGCAGGTTCGACCAGATCACCCGTCAGCTCCGGGAGAGCGACCCGGCATTCTTCGCCCGACTCGACCATCGGGTCCGGGCCCGTCGGGGCCGATATCTGATGTTGTTGACCATCGTGCTCTGGGCGTCGCTGCCGGCGATGGCCGTGTTCGCCGGGCGGCTGGCCGGCGCGATCTGCGCGGTGGTGCTGGTGGCCAACGCGGCGATCATGTGGCGGTTCCGCCGCCGCTGGACGTGACGGTTCACCCCGGTCCGAAGGCACGGTACGCGCGACGCAGCCGTTCCAGTAGGCCGGGCCCGCCGATGGCCGGTGCCGGCGGACCGAGCTGGCGCAGCAGGAGATCCGGCCCGGTGGCCAGTCGGGGTGGCCGGTCGGGCAACGGCACGGGTGACGCCCAGAAGCGGTCCACCGCCTCCGCGACACCGGTGGCGGCCAGCCCGGCGAGCGCCCGGGACGCGCCGGCCGCTGGCAGGACGTCGACCGCCGAGGGGCCAGTGTCCACGATGGAGGTCTGCGGGGGCGATGTAGGCGTGCCGGCCGCCTCGGCGCGGCGGGCGCGTAGCCGGCCGAGCAGGTCGGCGCGGGATCGGCCACGCCAGTGCAGCAGCTCGAACGGGTCCGCGTCGAACGCCTCGGCGAGCAGGTAGAACGTGGCCGCGAGGTGTTTGCACGGCACGGCGAAGTCGGGGCAGTTGCACCGCTGGGTCAGCTGGTCGACACCGGCCGGGAACAGCGGAGCGCCCGCCGCCGCGAACAGCTCCTCCAGCTCGTCGGGAAGGTCCCCGGCGAGCAGACGGGCACTGAAGAACGCCTGCCCGGCCAGCTCGTCCTCGATGCGGGACCAGAGCGCCTCCGGGAAGACCTCCAGCGCGATGGAGACCTCGTACGGCCGGGGCCGGGAACCCTGCACCTGGGCGGTGACCCGACCGGGTGCGACGTCGAGCCGGAGGACCTGACCGGCCCGCGCGTACGACCGGCCGCGGGTCAGCCGGGTGCCGAGGGCGAACGACTCCAGCACCTCCAGGAACCGCCGGGACCACCAGGACCGCCCGATGGCGCCCCGGGTGCTGCGTGCCTTCAGCCCTCCGTCGACCTTGCGGGGGCGGCCGTAGTCGGCGAACCGCTCGCTCACTCCACCACCGCCCCGGCCTCCAGTGCGAACAGGTCCCGGAGCTGACCGGTGGACAGCTCGGTGATCCACTGTTCGCCGGTGCCGACGACCCGCTCGGCGAGGCTGCGCTTGTCGGCGATCAGCGCGGCCACCTTCTCCTCGACCGTGCCCGCGCAGACGAACTTGCGGACCTGCACCCGTCGCCGCTGCCCGATCCGGAACGCCCGGTCGGTGGCCTGGTCCTCCACCGCCGGGTTCCACCACCTGTCGACGTGCACCACGTGGTTGGCGGCGGTCAGGGTGAGGCCGGTGCCACCGGCCTTGAGGGACAGCACGAACAGCGGCGGACCCTCGGCGGACTGGAAGCGCTGCACCATGGCGTCCCGCTCGGCCTTGCCGAGCCCACCGTGCAGGAACAGCACCTCCCGGCCGAAGCGCGCGGACAGGTGCCCGCGCAACATCGCGCCGAACTCCGCGTACTGGGTGAACAGCAGCGCCCGCTCCCCCGCCGCCAGGACCTCCTCCAGGATCTCGGTGAGCCGGGCCAGCTTGCCCGAGCGTCCGTCCAGCGGGGAGCCGTCGCGCAGCAGTTGGGCCGGGTGGTTGCAGACCTGCTTGAGCCGGGTCATGGTGGCCAGCACCAGTCCGCGTCGCTCGATGCCGTCGCTGGTCTCGATCCGGGCGAGCATGTCGTCGACCACCACCCGGTAGAGGGCGGCCTGCTCGGCCGTGAGGTTGCAGACCACCTCCATCTCCAACTTCTCCGGCAGGTCCGAGATGATCGACGAGTCGGTCTTGAGCCGGCGCAGCACGAACGGGCCGGTGATCCGGCGCAGCCGCTCGGCGGCCTCCGCGTCACCGTGCCGCTCGATCGGCTCGGCGAACCGCTTGCGGAACGTCGCGGCCGGGCCGAGCAGCCCCGGATTGGCGAACTGCATGATCGACCAGAGGTCGGCGAGGCGGTTCTCCACCGGCGTACCCGTCACCGCCACCCGCTGCCGGGCCGGCAGCGCGCGGACCGCCTCGGCCTGCCGGGTGGAGGCGTTCTTAATCGCCTGCGCCTCGTCCACCACCACCCGGTGCCAGTCGATGCCGGCCAGGTCGACGGCGTCCCGGGCAGCCACCGAGTAGGTGGTGAGGACCACGTCCGCGCCGTGCGCGGCCGTCGTGAACTCCGCCCCCCGCGCCCGCTCCGCCCCATGGTGTACGTGCACCCGCAGCCCCGGCGTGAACTTCGCCGCCTCCCGCTGCCAGTTGCCCACCAACGACATCGGACAGACGAGCAGCGTCGGTCCGGCGTCCGGCGGATCTCCGGCGAGCAGCGCGAGCAGCTGCACGGTCTTGCCCAGCCCCATGTCGTCGGCCAGTACGCCGCCGAGCCCCAGCGACCGCAGGAAGGCCAGCCAGGCCAACCCCCGCCGCTGGTACGGCCGCAGCGTCCCGGCGAAGCCCGGCGGCGGGTCGAGCGGGGTGAGCCGGTGCTCGACCGCCCCGGCGAGCAGGTCGCCCAACGCCCCGTCGGCGCTCACCTCCAGCACCGGGAGCGCCCCGGTGTCGTCGCCGTCGGTGAGCCCCAGGCGCAGCAGGTCGGCGACGGTCAGCTCGCCGGCCGAGCGGAGCAGGCGCAGACCGGCGGCGAGCCGCCCCGGGTCCAGCTCCACCCACCGGCCACGCAGCCGTACCAGTGGGGTCTTCAGCTCGGCCAACGCCGCCAACTCCTCGGCCGACAGTGGCTGGTCGCCGAGCGCGATCTCCCAGCGGTAGTCGACGAGCGCGTCCAACCCGACACCGGCCTCGGTGCCGGCCACCGTGCCGGGCGCGGTACGGCTGCGGGCGCGCAGCCGAGCGCCGAGCCGCGCCGACGGGCGCTGCCACCAGGAGGGCAGCAGCACTCCGAAGCCGGCCGCGTGCAGCACCGGGGCGCCCTCGCTGAGGAACCGGTGCGCGCCCTCGACGTCCAATTCCATCGCCTCGGGCGCGGCGGTGCGCAGCGCGGCGTCCAGGTCGGGCCAGAGTCGGCTGGCCCGACCCAGCTCGGCGAGCAGGGTCTCCTGCGGGCTACCGGTGCGGCCGGCGGGACCGTCGAGCGTGTGCGCCCGCCAGACCTCGGCGGCGTCGACGTGCAGGCCCGGCTCGTCGGCGGCCTGCAACCCGAACTCCAACCGCCACCGCGCGCCACCCTCGGCCAGCTCAGGGCCGTTCCTGCGGATGAACGGAGGCGACACGTCGCCCGGCATTGGACGGGTGGCCAGGATCGGTTCGGTGACCTCGTCAGGGGCCGGCTCGACCAGCCGGAAACTGGCCCGCACGGCCCCACCGGCCGCGTCACGCTGCCACTCGTCCAGCTCGATACGCAGGAGGTCCAGCGCCGCCCGGTCGAGGGTGAAGTCGCGGCGGGGCCCGGCCAGCGCGGCCAGCCAGGCCGGCGCGGGTCCACCCGGACGCAGTCCCCGGGCCAGGGTGGTGCTCGCGAGGGCGGCCCGCGCGGCGGCGTCGGTGAGCGCGTCGAGCGCGTCCGCCACGAGCGCGGCGACGGTCAGCTCACCGTCGGCGGCATCGTCAACCGCTCGGGCTGCCGGGGGCAGGGCCAACGCCAGCGAGCGCGCCCAGGCGGCGTCGGTGCCGGTGAGCAGCGGCCGCCACACCGCTCGCGCCACCATCTGGGCCCGCTCATCGACCCGGCGGGCCATGCCGGCACCGGCACGGCCGACAGCGGCCGGGACGGCACCGGCCAGGGCGGTCGTGTCGGTCGTAGCGTGGACGCCCGGCAGGACGCGGCCCCGGGCCACCAGGTCGGCGGCGAAGTCGGCCAGTTCGGCGAGGTGCCGCAGGGTCGCCCCGGGCACCACCGGGAGTTCGTCCAGGGAGCGGAGCAGGGGCAGGGCGTCGTCTGGGGCGTACACCAGGGTGGGCACCTGCCACGCGGCGAGGGTGAGCCGGCCGCGGGCCGGCGGTGCGACGGTGGTCCGGATCAGCTCGGGCGAGTCGGTCGGCGCGCCCGCCCGGGTGGGCAGGGTGAGCAGCGCGGTGGCCGGGCTGGCCGGCTCGGCGGCGTCGGCGAGGGCCGCGACCAGGTCGGCGTGCCCGGCGGCGAAGGGGTGCGGCCGCTTCCGGGGTGGCCGGCCGGAGCGCGCGACGGGTACCGGCGCGGTGCTGTCCTCGGCCCACACGGCGAGCCTGGAGCCGGGCAGCCACAGCCCGTGGATGACCAGCACGTACTCCCCCTCGTCGCCGCCCCGGCCCAGGATAGGCGGCCCCGCGCGACAAGCCCGCGCCGATCTTGCGGTTTCTGTCGTCGACCTGCGTGGTAATGCCCGTTGCGTCGGGACAGAATGTGCAAGATCGACGAGTCGAGGGTTACCGCCAGGCTCAGAGCGCGCCGGTCGACCCGTCGGTCAGCTCCCGCAGGATGTCGGCGTGGCCGGCGTGCCGGGCGGTCTCCTCGATCAGGTGGACCAGGATCCAGCGCACCGACACCTCACCGAGCTGCGGGTGTGGCACCACGTGGTCGAGGTCGAAACGCGCGGCGACCGCGCGCGATCTGTCGCAGGCCCGCTGGTACGCCTCGACGAGCCCGTCGACCGTGTCCTGATCGTCGAGGGTGAAGCTCGCGACCGCGTCCTCCTCCGAGTGGAGGTAGACGTCGCCGGGCTCGGGCGCCAGCAGCACCGGAAACCAGTTCCGCTCGACACGCGTCAGGTGCTTGACCAGCCCGGCGAGTGTCGTCGCGGAGGGCACCAGCCGGCGGGCCGCCTCGGCGTCGGACAGGCCGCGCAGCTTGCGCAGCACGACACCACGGTGGAAGTCGAGGAACGACTCCAGGATGGCGCGCTCGTCCCCGACGCGGGCGAGCACGGGTCCGAGCGTCGGATCGATGGTCTGCTCAGTCATGTCGCCGACCCTAGCCGCGGCGGAACCCTCGCGCTGCCCCCGATCCCGCTGCGAGCCGGCCGCACGGCGGGCAGGATGGGCGCATGGCTTCCTCCGTGCAGATTCCTCTCGTCGGCGGCACGGCGGACGGGCAGACCGTCACCGTCGAACTGGACACCAACGGCCGCCCGCCGCTCACCCACCACCATCTCGGACCCGGTGGACTGGCCGAGGCGCAGATCTACGAGTTGGAGTCCGCCCGCGAGGAGGCCCGCGAGTGGCGCTACCGGTGGACCGGCCCGGCGGTGTGACCGCGGGTCAGGCGCGGGTGAGGGTCCGGTTGCGCAGCCGGTCCAACACGCCGCGGGTGACCTCGGAGGTGCCGCGGGCCTGCTCACAGACCTCCGCGACCCGGCGGGCCGTGGCCTCGGCGCGCTCCGCACGTTCGTCCCAGAGGCGGTCGACCTCGGCCAGCAGCGGCCCCTCCACCTCCCGTTCCACACCGCGCAGCGCCGGTACGCCGAGCCGTTGGGCCAGGTCGAAGACCTTTCCGGCGTACGGCAGCGGCAGGAACGGCGTACCCACCATCGCCGCGAAGATCAGGAAGTGCAGGCGCATGCCGACGGCGAGGTCGAAGTGGCGCATCAAGCCGAGCACCTGCTCCGGCGAGTAGGTGCCGTGCAGGATTCGCCCCCGCTCGGCGGCGACCATGTGCGACAGCACCCCGTGCGAGTGCCGGATGTCGTCGCGTTCCATCGGCACGAACAGGACGTACGCGTCGATGCGGTGCACCAGGAAGTCACCGATCTGGGCGAGCAGCCGGTGGTAGCCGTCGACGTCGAGGCGTTCCGCGGCCCGTCCCGGCTCCCGGACGCTGATCCCGACCAGCCTCTTGCCGGCCGGCACCCCCTCCTCGGTGAGCAGGTGCGCCGGGAAGTCGGCCGGCTCCAGGAGGAACGCCGGGTCGGCGGTGACCGTGATCGGGTTGAGCAGTCCGGCTTCCTCCAGGACCATCCGGGACTCCTGGTCCCGGACGGTCACCTGGGTCGCGCCGGCGAGGGTCTCGCGGACCATGCCCGTGTCGACCGCGTCGCTGAGCGGCCCGACCCCCACCGCGTACGTGATGAGGGGCAGGCCGCGTTCCTGGGCGACCCGGACGACCCGCAGGTAGCGGCGGGCCTCCCGGTCGTAGAGGATGCCGCCGCCGCCCAGGATGAGCAGGTCGAGCTGAGCCAGCACCAACGCCGAGTCGGTGCGGCTGACGCCCTCCCACGGCACCGCCTCCACGTCCGGGTGGGCGGCCCGGGTGTGTTCCGGGTGGCGGGAGAAAACGATGATCCGCGCGTTCGGTTCCTGCGTGCGTAGATCGGTGAGCAGGCCGGTGAGGATCGCCTCGTCGCCGAGGTTCCGGCCGCCGTACGAGCCGAGCACACCGATGGTCAGTCCGGCGCCATGCGTCATCCGTCGCTCCTCCCCAGGTGCGGTCCGCGCGGGTTTCCCGCTGGGCAGGTGAACAGTCCCGGTTCAGCTCGGTGGGTCGATCCGCTTCGCCATCTGCTGCGACGTGACCTCGAAGCCCAGGCTCCGGTAGAGCCCGATCGCGACGGTGTTCGTGCCGAAGACGTTCAACCCCAGCTCGGGTACGCCCAGACTGGCCAGTTCCGCCTCGATGAGCTGGATCATCCGGCGCGCGTACCCACGCCCTCGGTGCGCCGGATCCACCTCGATGTTGTGAATCCACGCCTGCGTCGAGCCGAGCACGCCCGTCGCGCCGGGCAGGGTCACCCAGATCCATCCGACCTCGGTGTCGTCGACCCGCGCCACCCGCAGCAGGACCCCCTCGCTGGCCGCACCGGCGGGCAGTCCTTCCCGCAGTTGCTGCGCCGACCGCTCCCGGGCCGCCTCCGGGGTCATGCCCCGATGCGCGACCAGGTCCTCGGCGTACCCCACCTCCAGCGGTTCCCACAGCCGGGCCAGTTCCTGCTCGGTCATCGGCGTCAATGTCAACTCCACCGGGGGCCTCCCCTTCGATTCCTGATCCGGCACGTAGTGCAGCAGAACCACGCGGGACGTCGCCAGCGGAATACCCGCCACGGGGCCTCGACCCGCCCGATCGGCTGGGAGGTCCCGGGAAATGGGTTGTTCGTCGGGCCGGGCCGGGCGCACCGTGGCCGGATGCAGGGGACAGCGACGCGGATCGGCTGGGGTGATCTACCGGCGGCGGTCAGATCCGCCGTGGAGGGCATCATCGGTGATCGGGTGGTCGAGGCGGTGTCCCAGTCGGGCGGCTACTCGCCGGGCACCGCCGACCGGGTCCGCACCGCGACCGGCCGGCGGGCGTTCGTGAAGGCGGTCAGCCCGGCACAGAACCCCGACAGCCCGGTCATGCACCGCGCCGAGGCCCGCACCGCCGGCGCGCTTCCGGCGACCGCGCCGACGCCCCGCCTGCTGGGCTGCCACGACGACGGCGAGTGGGTGGCGCTGGTCTTCTCCGACGTGGACGGGCGACACCCGACGGTCCCGTGGCGGGCCGACGAGCTGAGCCGTGTGCTGACGACGCTGGAGACGATGGCCGCCGCGCTCACCCCGAGCCCCGTCGCACACGTCCCTTCCGCCGCCGAACTGCTGGCCGGAGACTTCGCGGGTTGGCACCGGATCGCCGCCGACCCGCCGCCACGACTCGACCCGTGGGCTCGGGCGCACCTCGACGAACTGCGGGCCGCCGCCGACGAGGGCGTCGCCGCGCTGGGCGGGGACACGCTCTGCCACGTGGACGTACGGGCCGACAACCTGCTGCTCGACGCGTCCGGCGCGGTGACCGTCGTCGACTGGCCGTGGGCGTGCCGGGGGCCGGCCTGGCTGGACACCGCGTTGCTGCTGGTCAACGTACGGCTGCACGGCGGGCACGACACCGAGGCGATGCTGCGCCGGCTGCCGCTCACCGCCGACGTCGACCCGGCCGCGCTCACCGGGGTGTACGCCGGGCTGGCCGCTTTCTTCGCCGACAGCGCCCGCCGTCCGCCGCCGCCCGGCATCCCCGCCATACGGGCGTTCCAGCAGGCCCAGGCCGATGCCCTGCTTCCCTGGCTGGCTGCCCGCCTCGGCTGACGCCGGGCCGGTCAGGGTGCGGTGGGTGCCGACTCCAGGTGGCGCGCCAACTGCCCCAGGTCGTCGAGGCGCAGGTCGCCGTCGAGCCCCTTGAGGGCAGCGGTCATCGCGCCGGCCGCGCGTCCGGCCTGCAACCCGACCTCGGCGTCCTCGACGACCAGGCAGCGCACCGGTGGCACGGCGAGCAGCGCGGCGGCGCGTAGGTAGCCCTCAGGGGCCGGCTTGCCCGCGCGCACGTCCTCGACGGTGACCAGGACGGGCGCGGTGATGCCGGCGGCACCGAGCCGGGCCTCGGCCAGCCGGACGTCGGCACTGGTCACCACCGCCCAGGGCAACCCCAACCGGGCCAACGTCGACAGCAGCTCGAGCGCGCCCGGGGTGGCCGTCACGTCGGACAGGTCGTCGTACTGCAACGCCAACTGCCGTGCCGCCGCCACGGCGACCGCGGCGTCGTCGAGCGCGGGAAGGAGCCGCCTGATCGTCTGGTCGGCGGGTCTGCCGTGCGCGATCGCGAGTGCCGCCGCCGGCTCGACGGCGTACTCGGACGCCCAGCGCTCCCAGGCCCGCTCGACGGCGGCGTCGGAGTCGACAAGGGTGCCGTCCATGTCGAGGAGCACCGCGCCGATGCTGGACAGATCCACGTGACCACCCCCTGTTCCCGCCCGAGCATAGGGGGCGTCCCGTCAGCCCTCGCGGTCGACGGCGGGACGCGCGGCGTCGACGTGAGCTGGTGGGCGAGCTGCCGGCGGGTGCTGCGGGCGGCGATCAGCCCGGTCAGGGCGGCGGCGGCCTACGTGGACAGTGAGGTGATCAGCGCGATGGCGACCGTGCCCTGCACGCGCCCATTGTGTCGGTGGGTGGCCTCTGGACGACATCCGGCGGCCGCCGTCGGCGAGCAACTCCGCGACGGTGGCCCGGGAGCGGGCCAGGCTGCGCATCCTTTCGGAGTCAGCGTCGGGTGCGGTTGCGGCGTACGGCCCAGACTCCACCGGCGACAGCCACCGCCAGCGGCAGCAGACAACAGATACTCAGGACCGCAAGGTGCCACGGTTTGATCGCGCCCATAGCCGCGAAGGCTATCCGGTGCGGTCAACTGCCGATTGCGCACCGAGGGCAGCAGTCCCGGCCGCCGACGAGCGGGAGGCCGTCGATCAGGTACGCGGTGGTTCCGCGCCGAAGCAGTGGCGGCAACGGGTCGACTACGAGACGGTACGGGCCTGCGCCGAGACGATGGTGCCCCGCACGGTCGCGATCGACGACGCCATACGTGACCACGGGACCGGCTCGTCGAGACGTTGGCAGCCGCAGGGCATCGCCCCGACGAACCGACAACGTGGATCTGGGAGGGCGTCGTGCCGTACCTGACGGCTGCCGAGGTGTCCACGACGGTCGCCGCGCTCGCCGTCTGCTCGGCGCCGACGAGCCGCCTCGTGGTCAACTTCCAGCTTCCCGGGACGTCGCTGACGCTGGGTCGGCTCGTCGCACGGTTGCTGATGGCGTCCACCGGGCGGCGCAGCTTCTGGGCGACCGAGCCGTGGCGCTCGACCTGGACACCGGCCGCCGTGACCGCGTTGCTCACCCGACACGGCTTCACCGTCACCGGCGACCACGACCTGCTCGACACGGCGCGAGCACTCGGCCTGCCGATCCGGCGGGCCACGTCACTCGCGCACAGCCGGGTGCTGGTCGCCGAACGCGCCTGACACCGCGACCCAGCTCCGTCCGCCCGCCCCCACTGGTCTGCCACGACGGCACCAGCCGGCGGGTGACGCGGTCGATAACAATCGATGTACATTGATGCATGATTTGGTCCGGACGATCGCGCCGGAGTCCAGGGTGTCGCTCCGCTGCCGGCGGCGGTCGCCGCCCGTCCACGGAAGGACGAACGTCGTGAGACGCAACAGACTGCTTTCATCCCTGGTGGCAGCGCTCACCCTGGTCGGAACGGCGATCGTGGCGGTCACCACCATGGCCGCCGCCCCGGCCCTGGCCGCGCCGGTCACGATCCAGAACGGTACGCAGTTCACCGACACCACCGGCAACCTGCTGCACGCGCACGGTGGTGGGGTGCTCAAGGTCGGCGACTACTACTACTGGTTCGGTGAGAACCGCAACGCCAACAACACGTTCCGGGCGGTCTCCGTCTACCGCTCCACCAACCTGCGCGACTGGGAGTTCCGCAACAACGTGCTGACCCAGTCGTCGGCGGCGGAACTGCAGTCGGCCAACATCGAGCGGCCGAAGGTCATCTACAACGCCAGCACCAACCGGTACGTGATGTGGATGCACAAGGAGAACGGCAGTGACTACGGCGAGGCCAGGGCCGCCGTCGCCTCCTCGGCCACCGTGGACGGCACCTACACGTACCACGGCAGCTTCCGGCCGCTGGGCAACATGTCGAGGGACATCACGCTCTACAACGACGGCGGTACCGCCTACATGATCTCCGCCGGCGACGAGAACCGCGACCTGCTCATCTACCGCCTCACCGCCGACTACCTCTCCGTGGCCACGCTGGTAGGCAACTTCTGGAACGACGGCAACCGCGAGGCGCCGGCCCTGTTCAAGCGCGGCAGCACCTACTTCCTGCTCACCTCGGGCCTGACCGGTTGGAGCCCGAACCAGGCCAGGTACGCCACGGCGTCCAGCATTTCCGGCCCGTGGAGCGGCATGACCAACGTCGGGGACTCGACCACCTTCCGCTCCCAGTCGGCCTTCGTGCTCCCCATCCAGGGCACGTCGACGACGAGCTACCTCTACCTCGGCGACCGCTGGGCCGGCGCCTGGGGCGGGCCGGTCAACGATTCCCAGTACGTGTGGTTGCCGATCGCGTTCCCCTCCGCGACGACCATGAGCCTGACCTGGTATCCCACCATCACCATTGACGCCGCAGCGGGCACCGTCACCGGAGAGGCGCCGCTCTCCTACCGCATCACCAACCGCAACAGCGGCAAGGTGGTCGACGTGCTGGACCATGCCGTCACCGACAACGCCGAAGTGAGGCAATGGTCCTGGAACGGCGGCGCGAACCAGAAGTGGGAGTTCCGCGACACCGGCGACGGCTTCTTCCGGATCGTCAACCAGAACAGCGGCAAATGCCTCGACGTCGCCAACGCCTCCACCGCCAACAACGCCAACGTCGTCCAGTACACCTGCGGCGGGGGCACCAACCAGCAGTGGCAGTGGGTCGCCACCGGCAACTACTACCAGCTGCGCGCCCGACACAGCGGCAAGTGCCTGGACGTGGTGAGCAGCGGCACGGCAGATGGCACCGACATCACCCAGTACACCTGCGGAACCGGCACCAACCAGCAGTGGACCCGCACCCAGTCCTGACATCGCCGTTCGCGGAGGCTCGGTTCGGCTGGCCGGTTGCTGCACTTCGCTGCCGTCAGACGAGGCGCTGGATGCGGACCTTGGGGCGCTCGTTCCGGAGGTGGCTGTGCTTGTGTTGGCGGACCTGTTCGTCCCAGACCTCCTGGTCGTAGTCCGGGTCCGGTGGGATCCACTTGTGCGAGCCGTCGCTGTAGTGGAACTTCTCGTCGCCAGGCCGCAGGATGCTCATCGAGTCCACCCGAGGAAGCGGTAGTGAAGGTGGCTGGCGGGAACGTGGGCCAAGTCCTGGGTGGCGTCGACGAGATGGGCGGCCAGGTAGAGAGCCAGCAATACCGGAGCTCGGTCGTATTCGGCTTGCAGCTCTCGGCGCCGAGTCTGGCATGGCCACTCCCCCGCACAGCCGCCGCACGTCCAGTCGGGCTTGATCGGGTGGTGACCGGTCACTGCGTGCCGCCCTGATCGGGCCAGTGGCCGCGGCTGATCGGTATGCGGTGGCGGCTTCGGCATGGCAGCTCGCCGCCGCAGCGGCAGATATGCCGCCAATGCCGCCAGGACCAGACGGTCCGGTGACGGCGAGCCAGAGTCAACGCAACCGCCAAGACGTACTCGTCGTATGAGACTCGCTTCACCAGCTCGCCACTCCCGCTCGCGCGGTGGTCTGCCGTGGTGCCCAAGTCGAAGGACGCACTGCCGCCTCCTCGTGCCGCAGCAATCTGGAGGCGTGGATGCCCGAGCCCGGGGGACGCGCCGGACATCCACGCCAGCGAGGACGGCCCACAGCGCCAACCGAGGGAATCGACCTCTTCCGAAATCTCCCACAGGTACCGTTGGGTAGTCAAGGGCTGACGTAGGTGGTCTACTCGTGTTGCCAACCGAGGAGAGCCACGTGCCACCGCGTTACCGCTACGAACAGATCGCCGACGATCTCGCCGCACGCATCGCGTCTGGCGAGTTCCAGCCCGGCTCCAAGCTGCCCAGTCGGCGGGAGCTGATCGAGCACTACGGGGTTACCGAGCCGGTGATCGACCGCGCCATGCAGGTATTGCGGATCAAGGGTATGACTGAGACCCTGCCCGGCGTGGGAGTCTTTGTCGCGGAATAGCGAGGGCTGTGAACTGCCGAAGCCGGCCCTACCCACACGCCAAACTTGCTGCCGTGCAGCAGGCGTCAGTCCACGAACGTCCGTGGACGTCCGCAGTCGCTCGATAATCACTCAGCCCGTACTGGGGCTGGAACTGCCCCGCCCCCTGAGGGAGGTCGAGATGCCATCGAACTTCACCGACCTTGCCGACTACCTCCGCGATTTCAAGCCCGGCGGCTACCCGGTAGCCCGGGTCAAGGAGATGGTCTGCCTCCGGTGCGCGGGCAGGACCTTCGCCGTCGGGACGGTCACCTGGTCGAACGACGAGACGAGGTCCATCGCGTTCGAGGTAGACGGGGCACCGCAGGGCCCTCTCGATGGCGACACGATCTACTCGGTGATCGCCGAAAGCTGGCACGACGTGAGTGGGACACTGCACCACGACGGCACCTATCCAGCCTGCCTGGCCGGCGAAAAGGACGAGCCCGACTCGATGGACCAGCGCCGTGTCGAGCTTGAGGTCCTACACCGAGACACGGGCGCGCAGCCACAGCACATCGCCGTCCACGTCCATTGCCTCGATTAGGGACATGAGCCCGGGTGCCCCGCAGCGCTCTGCCGCACGTCGTCCAAGCCATCGCCCGGCACGCCGACGTAGAGCTCGCGCTGAAGGTATAGGCCGTGTGTCAAGGTCCTCGGTCGAGCAGAGGGGCGGACGGCGGACACCACGATGAGGGTGATGCCTGTGAGTCATCTTGATGACCCACAGGCATCACGCTCAATGGAGGGGGCGGCTCCGATCCGGCCGGACCACGGGCCCGCGAGCGACGGTTCACCAGCGGCCGAAACGGCCGGTCCTCTCGGCCTCCGCAGGCCGGCCAGGGGCTTTGACACACGGCCTAGTCGCATGCCAACCTCCAAGCGGTGCGCCAGGCGCTGGGCAACCTCGACGGAGGCGGCTTTCGTAGGCCCCGTTGCCGTCATCGCCCCAGAAAATGATCTTCTCGGCGCGCTTCGGCTGGTGAAGGGTGGGCGCGGCAGGTTTCGAACCTGCGACCCCTCGCTTGTAAGGCGAGTGCTCTCCCACTGAGCTACGCGCCCCGGAACGCCCCGTGTGCGGCGGGCCGGTGGCTGGCAAGCCTACCTGCTCGCCGCCGCCCCGACCGCACGCGTACCCCCCCTCAGATGGTCGCGTCGGCGATGGCCGTGCGCCAGCCCTGCTGGTCGCGGGCCTCGCCGGGGCCGTTCATCTCGGCGAAGCGGACCACGCCGGCCTTGTCGATGACGAACGTGCCCCGGTTGGCGATGCCGGCCACGTCGTTGAAGACCCCGTACGCCTGGGCGACGCCACCGTGCGGCCAGAAATCGGCCAGCAGCGGGAACTGGTAGCCCTCCCGGTCGGCCCAGATCTTGTGGCTGTAGACCGAGTCGACGCTGACCGTCAGCACCTGGACGTCGTCGTTGGCGTACTCCCCGAGGTTGTCCCGCACCTCGGCCAGCTCGCCCTGGCAGGTGCCGGTGAACGCCAGCGGGTAGAAGACCAGCAGCACGGCGCGCCTGCCGCGGAAGTCCGAGAGCCGGACCTCCTGGTTGTTCTGGTCCTTGAGCACGAAGTCCGGCGCCTGGGCGCCCACCTCGATGGGCATGCGGCCCTCCTCGGGTCGACTGGGGGGACGGGGTCAGCCCGGCGCGCCCGACGGCGGACCGCCGGGACGCGAGGGGGCGAGAACGGGTTACTTACTTCTTGGCCTTGGCCCCTCGGCGTAGCACCAGACGGGCACCGCTCCAGTCCCGGCCGGCGTTGACGGTCGAAGTCTGCTGGAGGCCGGCGGTGGGCGCGGACTCCGCGACCTCACTCGGCTCGACGTGCCCCTCGCGCCCCGCCTTGGGGGTGAGGAGCCACACGACCCCGTTGTCGGCCAGCGGGCCGAGGGCGTCGACGAGCAGCTCGAAGAGGTCACCGTCACCGTCGCGGTACCACACGAGCACCGCGTCGACCACCTCGTCGGTGTCCTCGTCGACCAGATCTCCACAGCGGTCGGTCAGGGCGTCCCGGAGATCCTGGTCGACGTCGTCGTCGTACCCCATCTCCATGACGACCATCCCCGGTTCGATGCCGAACCGGTCCGCCAGGCTGCGTACCCCGTCGGCGGCCTGACCAGCGGTCGCGCTCACTGTCGCGTGCCTCCTCATCTCGTCCCTGCTCGCGGCGTCGGACCGACGCCGTCAGGCAAAGTCCACACAGTTGTGCGTCTGCGCGCAAGTGGCGCACCGGGTGGAACGGAATTTACCGTGCCAGCAGCGTACGGGCACCGTCGGTAATGGCTTCCGGGGAGACCAGAACATGACGTGCCGCCGGACCTAATGGTACAAACGAGTCAACTCCGGCTACCCGCCGCGCTGCACCGACATATCCGGCGTCGACCAGCGCGGCGATCACGCCCTCGCCGACCCCGCCCGACCGGCGTGTCTCGTCCACCACCAGCACCCTGCCGGTCGCCGAGGACTCGCGGATGATGTCGGCCACCGGCAGGGGCGCCAGCCAGCGCAGGTCCACCACGCGGGTGCCCACGCCCTCCTCGGCGAGCACGGCCGCGGCCCGCAGCGACATCCGCACCCCGTTACCGAAGGTGATGATGGTCAGGTCGTCCGCCGAGCCGATCCGGTAGACCCGGGCCCGGCCGATCGGCACGTGCCCGGCCACCCACGAGCCCGGCTCGGGATAGCCGGCCAGCCACTCTCCGTCGCCATCGGCGTACAGGTCGCGGGTGTGGTACAGCGCGATCGGCTCCAGGAACACGCAGACGCTGCCGTCCACCGCCGCGCTCGCCAGACAGGTCCGCAGCATGGGCGCGGCGTCGTCCGGCCGCGCCGGCACCGCGATCACCAGACCGGGCACATCCCGGAGTACGGCCACCGAGTTGTCGTTGTGGAAGTGCCCGCCGAACCCCTGCTGGTACGCCAACCCGGCCACCCGCACCACCATCGGGTTGCGAAATGCGCCCCGCGAGAAGAACTGCATGGTGGCGGCCTCGCCGCGGAGCTGGTCCTCGGCGTTGTGCAGGTACGCCAGGTACTGGATCTCCGGCACCGGCAGCATCCCGGCCAGCCCGGCGCCCAGGCCCAAACCCAGCACCGACGTCTCGTCGAGCAGCGTGTCGAAGACCCGGGCCGCCCCGAACCGGTCGCGCAGGCCCTTCGTCACGCCGTACACGCCGCCCTTCGCGGCCACGTCCTCGCCGAAGACCGCCATCTGCGGGTGGTCGAGCAGCCCGTCCGCGAGCGCCGCGTTGATGC
The DNA here is from genome assembly GCF_043197485.1 of Micromonospora sp. NPDC049102. Lineage (NCBI taxonomy): Bacteria > Bacillati > Actinomycetota > Actinomycetes > Micromonosporales > Micromonosporaceae > Micromonospora > Micromonospora sp. NPDC049102. The sequence goes on from NZ_JBICTE010000024.1 coordinate 68,709, forward strand.
TCTGCGCCAGGGTCATCGGCCCGCTCAGCTCCGGCGGCTTGCCCCCGAACGCCTCCTCGCGGGCCGCCGCGCCCGGCCCGCTGGCCCGAGCCGCCGCGTCGGCCACGGCCCGCGCCACGCGTACCGGGCGGCGGGGCGCCAGCGCCGACACCACGTCGGCGGCGGAGGCCAGTTTCGGCTCGCCCAGCACCTCCTCGGCGAGCCGGCGTACCTGCCAGCCCGTCTCGTCGTACCGGGCCAGCAGCTCCTCGGCGGTCGCCACGCCGGCGTCGACGAGCAGCCGCGCGGTGGCGGCCACCGGGTCCCGGTCCAGGTCCTCGGCCAGCTCGGCCGGGCTGCGGTACGCCGACTCCGCATCGGCCCCGGCGTGGCCCATGAGCCGGATCGTGCGCAGGTGCAGCACGGCGGGCCGCCGGTACCGACGTACCCAGGCGGCAGCCTCCTGCGTTACCGCGTACGTCCCCACGGGATCGGCACCGTCCGCGCTGAAGTAGCGGATGCCCGGCTTGGCGCGCAGCGTCGCCTCCACCCAGCCCTCCGGCGAGCGGACGCTGATGCCCAGCCCGTTGTCCTCGCAGACGAAGAGCACCGGGATGCGCAGGCCGGCATGGTCGTACCAGCCCGCGGTGTTCAGGGCGGCGGTGGCGCTGGCGTGGTTGACCGACGCGTCGCCGAACGAGCAGACCACGATGGCATCCGGCGGCCAGGGGACGTGCGCCGCGCCGGCGCCGCTACCGACACGCACTCCGGCCCCGGTACGCCGCCCGGCGGTGTCCAGCCGGCGCAGCCGCTCCACGGCCAGCCCCATCCCGACCGCGCGGGGCAGGTGCGAGGCGATGGTGGAGGTGGTCGGCACCACGGCCAGATCGGCACGGCCGAACACCTTGTGCCGGCCGCCGGCGATCGGCTCCTCGCTGGACGCGACCATCCCCCGCAACACGTCCCGGGCCGCCTCCGCGTACGGCACGAAGCCACCGACGGCTGCCTCGGGGCCGCCCGGCTCGGGTTCGGAGTCCGGGCCCGGGGCGTCGGCGGCCGGGGACGTCGGGGCGTCGGCGGGGGGTGTCGGGGAGTCGGCGGCGACCTGGGCGGCGCGGACGCAGTAGAAGGCACCGGAGCGGTAGTGCAGCAGCGCCGGGTCGGTGGGGCGCAGCGCAGCCGCGACGGCGGCGTTGCCCTCGTGTCCGGACGAGCCGATCGTGTAGAAACCCTCCCCGAAGCTGCGCAGCCAGCGCCCGGCCAGGTCGAGTTGCCGGCTGGTCACCTGCGCGTCGAACAGATCGAGCAGTCGGGCACCGGTCAGCGGGGCGTCGTCGGTGACCGGATCGGCGAGGTCACGCCGTTGCGCTGGAGCGGGCAGCGCCGCCAGCGTCTCCCGGAACCGGTCGTCGAGATCTTGCGGGGTGGTCACGTCCGACAGCATTACCGACGCAGGCCATCGTCGCCCAGTGGGACACGGCCGGCGCAGGTCGACTCACTGCGGGTCGCAGGGCTCCGGAAAACCGCCGTCGGACGCCTTCCACACCAGGTCACGCAGGGTGGACAGCTCCTCGTCGCTCAACGCGGCGAGGAGTCGGGAGTCGGACATCACCTCGGACACCCGGTCCCGCACGACGCGCCCGTCACCGGTCACCACGAGCGTCTTCTGTCGGCGGTCAGCCGGGGCGGTCCGGCGCTCGACCAGGCCGGCCTGCTCCAGCTTGTCGACGAGCGCCGTCACGTTCGACCGGTCACAGCCCAGCCGGTCGGCGAGGTCCCGTGCCGGCATCGGACGGTCTGGGTCCAGCTCGTGCAACGCCCGGGCCGCCGCCGGGGTGAGCCCCAACTCGACGAACGCGCTGCCCTGCCGATGCCGCAGGGAAGCCGTCAGGTGGGCCATCCGACCCATCGCGTCGGCGGCCAGCCCGGCCCGGTTCCCCTGTCGGCCCGCCGCAGAGCCCCCCTCCGGTGCCACCACCACATGGTACGCGTCACCCGAACCACCCAGCTCAGCGATGAGGCCGCACCGCGTCAGCCTGCCGGGCCTCGTCAGCCTGCCGGGCCGTGCCTGCCTGCCGCGCCCGCCTGCCGGCCGGGCCGTGCCCGCCGGGCTCGGTCGGGCGATGTCGGATGAGGGCTCGCGTCGGGCGCGGCCGCAACGGCCGCCGGGCGGTCAAGATCCGCGCAACTTCGCGAAAGTGCTGCCTCGGTGCGCCCGGAGGCAGCAGTTTCGGGTCAGTTGCGCGGATCTTGGGGCGGGACGGTGGCCTGTGCCGCGGCATGCCGTCCATGATCGCGCTGGAACCAAGTAGTGGCCTCCCCGGCCGCGCGACACCACTGGATCCAGGATCGAGCACGATCTTGGCGGGGCGGGGCGGGGCGGGGCGGGGCGGGGCGGGGCGGGACGCGGGCGAGGCGGGGCGCGGGCGTCAGGCGTCAGGCGGGCAGGAACGAGAAGCGGACCTGGCGGGTGGGGTTGTCGCCGTTGGTGTCGACCAGGCAGACGGACTGCCAGGTGCCCAGGGCCAGTCGACCGGAGAGCACCGGCAGCGTGGCGTACGGCGGGACGAAGGCCGGCAGAACGTGGTCCCGGCCGTGCCCGGGTGAGCCGTGCCGGTGTCGCCAGCGGTTGTCGGTCGGCAGCAGCGCGTCGATGGCGGTGAGCAGGTCGTCGTCGGAGCCCGACCCGGTTTCGATGATCGCCAGCCCAGCCGTGGCGTGCGGCACGAAGACGTGCAGCAGGCCGTCGCCCTCGCCGGAGACGAAGCTCTGTGCCTCGGCGGTGATGTCCCGGACGGTCGGCCTGGACCCGGTCTGGACGGTGATCACGTCACTGCGCATACGTCGCATTCTGCCGCAACGTGCGATCAGGAGCCGCCGCCACCGCCACCGGAGTCCCCACCGCCGCCGGAGAAGCCACCCCCGGAGTCGCCGCCGCCGAAGAAGCCGCCGCCGGAGTCGCCGCTCCCGCCATCGGAGCCGCTCCCGCCATCATCGGAGCGGTCCCCGCCGCCCGGCTCGCCGTAGTACATCAGGGGCACGCTGGTGTCGGCGTGCCGTCGGCGCGGACCGGGCACACGACGAGGCCCCCGTCGGGGCGCGGATGCGCGCAGTCCAGCGCGTAGCTGCACCGCGCCGAGCGCCATCGCTCCGGCGCCGAGAATCGTGATCGGCAGCACAGCGGTGCCCCCGGCAAGGAGCACCGGCAAGGAGAGAAGCGCCCCGAGTGCGCCAACCGAGAGGATCACGCCGCAGCTCACCACCCGCAGCCGGTTCATATTCGGCACCGTAGCGAGCCCGGGCAAGCGGTCAGCGGGGCCGCCGTAGCGCTAAGCTACCGACGGGTACCTGTGTTCAGCATCGCGTCCGGGGGACCTGGACGTGACGACGGGTGCCACCAGGGGGCAGGATGGCGCTAGAGACCTATCCCACACACAACCGAGGGAACGCCTGTGGCTACGGAACGCAAGCGCCCGGTGATCAGCGACGGCCTACCGAGCCAGCTTCCGGACATCGACCCTGAAGAGACAAGCGAATGGGTTGAGTCGCTTGACGGTGTCATCGACGAGCGGGGAGCGAAACGCGCCCGCTACGTCATGCTGCGCCTGCTGGAGCGGGCCCGTGAGCGCCAGGTCGGGGTTCCGCCCCTGACCACCACCGACTACATCAACACCATCACCCCCGAACGCGAGCCGTGGTTCCCGGGCGACGAGCACGTCGAGCGGCGCATCCGGGCGTACGTGCGGTGGAACGCCGCGATGCTGGTGCACCGGGCGCAGCGCCCGGAGATCGGCGTCGGTGGGCACATCTCCACCTTCGCCAGCTCGGCGTCGCTCTACGAGGTGGGCTTCAACCACTTCTTCCGGGGCAAGAACCACCCGGGCGGCGGCGACCAGATCTTCTACCAGGGCCACGCCTCGCCCGGCATGTACGCGCGGGCGTTCCTGGAGGGGCGGCTCAACGAGCACGAGCTCGACGGGTTCCGCCAGGAGCTGTCACATCCGGGTGGCGGCCTCCCGTCGTACCCGCACCCGCGGCTGATGCCGGACTTCTGGGAGTTCCCCACCGTCTCGATGGGTCTCGGCGGTCTGAACGCGATCTACCAGGCCCGGTTCAACCGGTATCTGCAGCACCGCGGCATCAAGGACACCTCGCAGCAGCACGTGTGGGCGTTCCTCGGCGACGGCGAGATGGACGAGCCGGAGACGCTGGGCGCGATCGGCGTGGCCGCCCGCGAGGAGCTGGACAACCTCACCTTCGTGATCAACTGCAACCTGCAGCGGCTGGACGGTCCCGTCCGGGGCAACGGCAAGGTCATGCAGGAGCTGGAGTCGTTCTTCCGGGGGGCCGGCTGGAACGTCATCAAGGTGGTCTGGGGCCGTGAGTGGGATCCACTGCTCGCCGCGGACACCGACGGCGCGCTGGTCAACCTCATGAACACCACGACCGACGGTGACTACCAGACGTACAAGGCGGAGTCCGGCGCGTACGTGCGGGAGCACTTCTTCGGCCGGGACGCCCGCACCCGCAAGATGGTCGAGCCGCTGAGCGACGACGAGATCTGGAACCTCAAGCGGGGTGGGCACGACTACCGCAAGCTCTACGCGGCCTACAAGGCGGCCACCGAGCACACGGGTCAGCCGACGGTCATCCTGGCGAAGACGATCAAGGGCTGGACGCTCGGCTCGCACTTCGAGGGCCGTAACGCGACCCACCAGATGAAGAAGCTGACGCTGGAGGACCTGAAGACCTTCCGCGACCGCCTCTACCTGGACATCCCGGACAAGGCGCTGGAGGACAACCCCTACCTGCCGCCGTACTACCACCCGGGTGAGAAGTCCGAGGAGCTGGCGTACCTGAAGGAGCGTCGCGAGCAGCTCGGCGGGTACCTGCCGTCGCGGCGGACGAGCACCAAGCGGCTGACCATCCCCGGTCCGGAGCGGTTCGCCGACGTCAAGCGCGGCTCGGGCAAGCAGAAGGTGGCCACCACGATGGCCTTCGTCCGCCTGCTCAAGGACCTCATGAAGGACAAGGAGTTCGGCAAGCGCTGGGTGCCGATCATCCCGGACGAGGCGCGTACGTTCGGTCTCGACTCGATCTTCCCGACCGCGAAGATCTACTCGCCGCACGGCCAGCGGTACACCTCGGTCGACCGGGAGCTGTTCCTGTCGTACAAGGAGTCGACCTCGGGGCAGATCCTGCACGAGGGCATCAACGAGGCGGGTTCGGTCGCCTCGTTCACGGCCGCGGGCTCGGCGTACGCCACCCACGACGAGCCGATGATCCCGATGTACATCTTCTACTCGATGTTCGGGTTCCAGCGGACCGCCGACGGGCTGTGGGCCGCGGCCGACCAGATGGCGCGGGGCTTCCTGCTCGGCGCGACCGCCGGTCGGACCACGCTGAACGGTGAGGGTCTCCAGCACGAGGACGGCCACTCCATGCTGATCGCCGCCACCAACCCGGCGGTGGTCGCGTACGACCCGGCGTTCTCCTTCGAGATCGCGCACATCATGGAGCACGGCCTGCACCGCATGTACGGGGACGCGCAGGAGAACGTCTTCTACTACCTGACGGTCTACAACGAGCCGATCCTGCAGCCGGCGGAGCCGGAGGGCGTGGACGTCGAGGGCCTGATCAAGGGCATCTACCGCTACTCGCCCGCACCGCAGGTCGACGGTCCGAAGGCCAACGTCCTCGCCTCCGGCACGGGCATGCAGTGGGCGCTCAGGGCCCAGCAGTTGCTCGCCCAGGACTGGGGGGTGGCCGCCGACGTCTGGTCGGTGACCTCCTGGACCGAGCTGCGCCGCGACGCGGTGGAGACCGAGGAGTACAACCTGCTCAACCCGGGCGCCGAGGCCAAGGTGCCGTACATCGCGCAGAAGCTGGCCGACGCGGACGGTCCGAAGGTCGCGGTCAGCGACTGGATGCGTGCCGTACCGGACCTGATCGCCCGCTGGGTCCCCGGCGACTACACGTCGCTCGGCACCGACGGCTTCGGGATGTCGGACACCCGGCACGCGCTGCGCCGGCACTTCCACGTCGACGCCGAGTCGATCGTGGTCGCCACGCTGCGGCAGCTCGCCCGCAGTGGCGCGGTCGAGGCCACCGTGCCGGCCGAGGCCGCCAAGAAGTACGCGATCTACGACGTCAACGCCGCCCCGGTGGGCGAGACCGGCGGCGACAGCTAAACCGGCACGACGAAAGGAGGGCCCGGCGCACCCGCGCCGGGCCCTCCTTCTGGTACGTCCCACCCCGGCGGCGGGGGTCCGGGGTCCCTGGCGGGGATCCGGACCACCGCCGTCGCGGGTGACGCCGGGAGGACGCTGCGGGGTCAGCCGACGGCGGCCAGGTCGGTGAGCCGGGCCAGCGAGTCCTCCAGGTCGGCGCCGACCCGGCGCAGGCCCAGGCGCAGCAGGGCCGCCTTGACGGGTCCCGCGGGCCAGCGGACCACGATGAGCCGCACGACGGTCCCGCCCTCCTCCTCATCCGGGGTGAGCTGGACGTAGATCTCGGTGCGCGCCTCCGCACGAGCACCGGCGCCCCTGGCCCGCTCCCGCCAGCCGATCAGTGTCGGCTCCTGATAGGCGATCACCTCGGCCTCATGCGCCGAGCCGCGCCCCGCCTGGACCAGTTGTCGCCGCCCGAAGCCCTCCCCCGAGAGCACCTCGGCCGCGCGAACCCCCGCCAGCCAGGCCGGCAACTGCTCGGCCCGCTGCACGACGTCCCAGACCACTTCCATCGGCGCCGCCACGTGCGCACTACGTTCCACGAGGATCATTTCCGTCTTTCCTCCAGTGAGGACATCCCACGATATCGGCACTCTATGCGTCAAATCGGACTTACCTGGACGGGTTCGGAAAAAGACACGCCGATCAACCATTGCGGATTACGCCAGGCGGGCCTATGGCGCATTCATCGACAGCGCCCTAGAGTCCCGAACACGTTTCAGGTTGACCGGGAGGGCGCATGTCGACCGCACCGATGCCCGAGTTCCCCGACGGCTTCCGCTGGGGCGTCTCCACCTCGGCCCACCAGATCGAGGGCGCCGTCACGGCCGACGGACGCGGCCCGTCCATCTGGGACACCTTCGCGCTCTCCCCCGGCCGGATCAGCGACGGCAGCAGCGGCGCGGTCGCCTGCGACCACTACCACCGGTACGCCGAGGACGTGGCGCTGCTGGACGGTCTGGGCGTCGGGGCGTACCGGTTCTCGATCGCCTGGCCCCGGGTGCGACCCGACGGCAGCGGTGCGACGAACGCCGCCGGTCTGGACTTCTACGACCGGCTGGTCGACGCCCTGCTGGCCGCCGGCATCGACCCGGTGGCCACCCTGTACCACTGGGACCTGCCGCAACCCCTGGAGGACGCCGGCGGCTGGCTGCACCGCGACACCGCCGCCCGCTTCGCCGAGTACGCCGAACTGACCGCCGCCCGCCTCGGTGACCGCGTCCGGCTGTGGATCACGCTCAACGAGCCGTTCATCCACATGAGCCTCGGCTACGGAATGGGCCAGCACGCCCCCGGCCGGGCAATGCTCTTCGACGCCTTTCCCGTCGCCCACCACCAACTGCTCGGCCACGGACTCGCGGTGCAGGCGCTGCGGACGCACACCACCAGCCAGGTCGCGATCGCCAACAACTACTCGCCGGTGCGGGTGGTCGGTGACAGCGACGCCGACCGGGCCGCCGGGGCCGCGTACGAGGCGCTGCACAACCGCCTCTTCACCGACCCGCTGCTCGGGCGCGGCTACCCGGACCTGCCCGGCCTCGACCCGGGCGTCGTCCGCCCCGACGACCTCGACACGATCGCCGCGCCCATCGACGTGCTCGGGGTCAACTACTACAATCCCACCGGTGTACGGGCGGCCGAGGAGGGCTCGCCCCTCCCGTTCGACCTGGTGCCGCTGGACGGCTACCCGCGTACCGCCTTCGACTGGCCGGTCGCCCCCGACGGGCTGCACGAGCTGCTCGGCTGGCTACGCGACACGTACGGCGACGCACTGCCACCCATCGAGATCACCGAGGGCGGCTGCGCGTACGACGACGAGCCGGACGCGCACGGGCAGGTGGCGGACCCGGAGCGGATCGCGTACCTCGACGGGCACCTGCGGGCGGTCCGGGCCGCCATCGACGACGGGGTGGACGTACGCGGGTACTTCGTCTGGTCGCTGCTGGACAACTGGGAGTGGGCCGAGGGGTTCACCAAGCGCTTCGGGCTGGTGCACGTCGACTACGCCACCCAGAGGCGTACGCCGAAATCGTCGTACACCTGGCTGCGGGACGTGATCGCGGGCAGCGCGCCGGGGTCGGCGCGGTGACCACCCTCGACCCGCTGCCGGCGGCGCTCGCCGAGCCGACAGTGCCGGTGCGGCGCGGCTGGATCGGTCTGGTCTTCGCGGCCAACCTGGGCGTGTGGATGGCGTTCTTCACCCCGATCCAGGTGCTGCTGCCGCAGCAGATCGAGCGGATCGCGCCCGGCGACAAGGAGACCATGCTGGCCGTGGTCACCGGCCTGGGCGCGTTGGCGGCGGTGCTGGCGAACCCCCTGGCGGGCGCGCTCTCCGACCGGACCTGCCTGCGGATCGGAGGCCGCGAGTTCGGTCGACGGCACGTCTGGACCGCCGGCGGCGCGGTGCTCGGCGCTGCGGCGCTGGTGCTGCTGGCCCAGCAGCGCACCATCCTGGGGGTCGCCGTCGGCTGGGTCGCCGCGCAGGTGTGCTTCAACGCGATGCTGGCCAGCCTCACCGCCGCCATCCCGGACCGGGTGCCGGTGACGCAGCGCGGCAGCGTCTCGGGCTGGGTGGGCATCCCGCAGGCGCTCGGGCTGGTCCTCGGCGCGGTGCTGGTCACCGCCGTCGTCACCGGGAACGCCGCCGGCTACCTGGCCATCGCCGTGGCGATCCTGCTGCTGTCGCTGCCGTTCGCGCTGCTCACACCCGACGATCGGCTGCCCCGCGCGCACCGCCCGGCACTGCGGGCGCGGGCGCTGTTCGCCTCGATGTGGATCAGCCCGCGCCGGCACCCGGACTTCGCCTGGGCGTGGATCACCCGGTTCCTGGTCCAGCTCGGCAACGCGCTGGGCACCCTCTACCTGCTGTACTTCCTCACCGACGGGGTCCACTACCCCGACCCCGAGGGCGGCCTGCTGGTGCTGATCCTGCTCTACACGCTGGGCATGATGCTGACCGCCGTGGTCTCCGGCCGGCTGTCGGACCGCTCCGGAAGGCGCAAGGTCTATGTGATCGTCTCCGGCCTGATCATGGCGGTGGCGGCGCTGCTGCTCGCCGTCGCGCCGGTGTGGCCGATGGCGATCGTCGCCGCGCTGCTGCTCGGGGCGGGCTACGGCGTCTACCTCTCGGTCGACGCCGCGTTGATCACCCAGGTGCTGCCCCGGGCCACCGACCGGGCCAAGGACCTCGGCGTGATCAACATCGCCAATTCAGCGCCGCAGGTGCTCGGGCCGGCCCTCTCCGCGCCGCTCGTCGTCCACCTGGGCGGCTACCCGACGCTGTACGCGGTCACCGCCGTGGTCACCGTGGTGGGCAGCGCCCTGGTGGTCAAGATCCGCTCAGTCGCTTAGGGCGTGTGTCAGAGCCCTCGGTCGAGCCGAGGCGGAGTCCAGCCGGCGGTCCGGCAGGGCGGAGATCGGCTCGGATACCGGTGTTGTATCGGGGCCGATCTCCAACGCGGCCGGCCGTCGGCTGGGCCCGCCGCAGGCCGGCCAGGGGCTTGCCACACGCCCTAGGCCGTGTGTCAAGGTCCTCGGTCGAGCAGAGGGACGGACGGCGGACACCACGATGAGGGTGATGCCTGTGAGTCATCTTGATGACCCACAGGCATCACGCTCAATGGAGCGGGCGGCTCCGATCCGGCCGGACCACGGCCCCGCGAGCGACGGTTCACCAGCGGCCGAAACGGCCGGTCCTCTCGGCCTCCGCAGGCCGGCCAGGGGCTTTGACACACGCCCTAGTCGGGGGGCCGTGGCCGAAAGCGGTCGCGGGCCGCCGTAGGCTGGAGGACGTGACGGTACGTGTGCGCTTCGCCCCCTCCCCGACCGGTATGTTCCACGTCGGCGGCGCCCGCTCGGCGCTGCAGAACTGGATCTACGCCAAGCAGCAGGGCGGGGTGTTCGTGCTGCGCATCGAGGACACCGACGCGGCCCGCAACAAGCCCGAATGGACCGAGGGCATCCTCTCCGCGCTGGACTGGATCGGCATCTCCCGGGGCAGCTACGAGGGGCCGTACTTCCAGTCGGCGAACGCCGGCGAGCACCGCGCCTCCGCCACCCGCCTCTACGAGTCGGGCCGCGCCTACTACTGCGACTGCACCCGCGAGGACGTGCAGGCCCGCACCGGCTCGCAGTACCAGGGCTACGACGGCTACCACCGCGACCTCGGCCTCGGCCCGGGTCCGGGGCACGCGCTGCGCTTCCGTACGCCGGACGAGGGCAGCACGGTGGTCGTCGACCTGATCCGCGGCGAGCCCACCTTCGAGAACAAGCTCATCGAGGACTTCGTCATCGCCCGCGGCGACGGCTCGCCGGTGTTCCTGCTGGCCAACGTCGTGGACGACATGACGATGGGCATCACCCACGTGATCCGCGCCGAGGAGCACCTGCCCAACACGCCCAAGCAGCAGCTGCTCTGGGACGCCCTCGGCGTCAAGCCGCCGATCTGGGCGCACGTGCCCGTGGTGGTCAACGAGAAGCGGCAGAAGCTCTCCAAGCGCCGTGACAAGGTCGCCCTGGAGGCGTACCGCGACGAGGGCTACCTCGCGGGCGCGATGCGCAACTACCTCATGCTGCTCGGCTGGGCGCCGTCGGGCGACCGGGAGATCGTCCCCTGGTCGGTCGTCGAGGACGAGTTCCGGCTGGAGGAGGTCAACCCCTCCCCCGCGTTCTTCGACGAGAAGAAGCTGCGCGCCTTCAACGGCGAGTACATCCGCGCGCTGCCCGTCACCGAGTTCATCGACGCCTGCCAGCCGTGGCTGACCGGCACCGGGACGATCGCGCCGCCGCCGTGGCAGCCGGAGGAGTTCGACGCCGACGCGTTCGCCGCCGTGGCGCCGCTGGCCCAGACCCGGATCGCGGTGCTCAGCGAGATCGTGCCGAACGTCGACTTCCTCTTCCTGGCCTCGCCCACGATCGACGAGGCCGCCTGGACCAAGACGATGAAGGACGGCTCGGGCGAGTTGCTGGACGCCGCCGTCGCGGCTTTCGAGGCGCTCGAGTCCTGGGACGCCGAGTCGCTGAAGTCGACGCTGGAGGCGGTCGGCGCCGAGCGCGGCCTCAAGCTCGGCAAGACGCAGGCGCCGGTCCGCGTCGCGGTAACCGGCCGCACCGTGGGCCTGCCGCTCTTCGAGTCCCTCGAGGTGCTGGGCCGCGACCGCACCCTGACCAGAATGCGCGCAGCCCGCCTCCGCCTGGCCTAAACCCCGCCCCGCGCGCCCGCGCTGATCTTGCAGTTTCGGTTGTCGATATGAGCGGAATACGCGGTATGTCGCCACAGAAACTGCAAGATCGACGGGGCCAGGGCGCGGGCGAGGGCGGGCCGAGGGCGGGGCGCGGGCGCGGGCGAGGGCGCGGGCGGGTTGGCCTAGGGGGTTTTGCTTCTGCGGCGGCGGAGCAGCAGCAGGGCACCGGTCAGGGCGGCCAGTAGTGCCAGGGCGCCCAGCGTCCAGAGCCACCAGTTGCCGTTGGAGTCGGACTGCTCGCCGGCGACCGGTACGGCAGACAGCGTGCCGGCTGACGGCGACAGGGGCCCGGCGGGGGACGTCGTGGGCGAGCCGGCCGGGGGCCCCGACGAACCGGTGCCGACGGCCGAGGGACTGGCTGTCGGGTCGGCGGCCGTGCCGGTGGTGAGGGTGAACCGCACTTCGCCCTTGATCGGGTGGCCGTCGCTCGACGGGAGCTGGTACCCGACGATGTAGAGCCCCGCCGCACCGGGCTCGAACGGCACACGCACGCGGGTGCCGTCGAAGGTCGGCCGCCCTCCGGCGACCACATTGTCCGGTCCGGTTATTGTGATCTTCGTCGTAGTGGGTGACGGCTTGGCCAGGAAACGCAGCTCGATCCGGGCCGGCGCGGTTTCCACCCGGGCGCCGTCGCGCGGATTGCTGCCGGTCAGCGAGTTGTGCGCGGCGGCCGGTGTCGCCGGGACCAGTAACGACACACCGAACGCCACGCCGAGCACCACTGGCACGACGCGTGCCATCCGTGTAACCCTGCCCCCCATGAACCCCTCCGTAAGGGTACGATCCGCCCGCTGATCAAACAGCTCCTCATTAGTCGAGCAGAGATCGCAGATAGTTCCAAATACTGTTCCACACGCTGCAATCCATCGACGTTCTGCGGAGTCTGTAGGAGTGGGACCGACCACGTCGGTGCCGTCAACGGCCGACCGACCCGGACGTCACGGCGAAGCCATCCATCGAACGGGGCGAGGAGGCGGGATGGTCCGACAATTGAGGCGCCGGGTCGCCGTGCTGGCGGCCACGCTGGCGGCGGCACTGCTGACGCTGGGCGCCACCGGCCCGGCCAGCGCGGCGCCCAACCCGGCGCCAGCCGGCGTGGACATCAGCGGCGAAGGGCTCACCGAGCCGCTGCGGTTACGGGCCGAGACCCAGCCCTCGCACGTCCTCGCGGTCATCGACCAGGTCAACTTCTTCGGTCGTACCGGCATGCCGACGGGGCCCAAGGCAGCCGACCTCGGTCCGAAGTACACGGTCGTGGTGCTGGCCGGGGAGACCCCGAAACAGGCCTACGACCTCTACCCGAAGGCGGCTGGCGGCCCGCGTGTCTACCGCCCGGCCAAGCAGCCGGACGGCCGCCGGACGAACAGCGGCTGGTTCCTCGGTCGGCTCAGCATGTCCGAGACGCTGCGCACCGCCGGGGTGCCGCTGGAGCGGCAGTTCGACACGGTCAGCGGCGGTGTGGGCGGCGGCGAACGGGTGCTGCCGGAAGACACCATGGACCCGGTCCGGGACATCGACGAGGCGCTGGGCGAGTTGCAGCGGCTGCTGCTGCTCAACGTCGGGGTGATGTTGACCATCACGGTCGGCCTCGCCGGGATCGCCCTGCTGATCCGCCGCCGGACCCGCTGACCCGAGGGTCAGCACCAGCGGCGCGGCGGGCGCTCCCGTCGGGTGGCCCGTTGGCGGGGCCGCACCGGGCCGTGTCGATGGGCACCGGCCCAGCCAGGCAGTTCACTGAGGCAACCAGCGACGACGTCGGACTCCGGCTCACCCAGAGCGGCCAGCTCACCGGCCCGCTGGCGCGGGATCTCCTCGTCCGGTCGCCCGGTGGGCGCCTCGGTCGGGTGCGCCGCCGCCGGGCCGACCGCCCGGCGAGGCTTGCCAGCCACCTGCGGGTCGTGGTGGCCCAGCCGACAGGGCTCGCCCTGGGCGCAGCCGTGCTCGGCCTCCCCGTGCGCCATCCCCGGTCTCCTCACGCTCGCACTCACGCGCAGGTGCTTCCCCCGTACGTGCCCTGCCACCGTACTGGCCGGGACCGACGGGGTGTGCACGGCGTACCCCGGGGTCAGCGCTTCGGGCGGCCGGGGAACAGGGTCGCCCAGACCGGGAAGGCGACCAGCCAGATGAGGATCACGGTGGTCAGGCTGCGGATCCAGTTGCCCAGTTCACGGGTCCTCTCCACGTCGTTCACCCAGAGGATGGCCGCACCGAGCAGGCCGCACGCGACGGCCCAGCCGAGGAGTCCCTTGGCCCACTCCCGCCACTCGTGACGAGCACGGGCCCAGCCGTCGCGGGGAGACCTGACGGGCGGCGGCCCGCCGGCGAACCGGTGGGCGAAGCGCTGGTCCGCCCACCGCACCATCGAGTGCCCGAAGGCCACCGAGAAGCCGAGGTAGACGGCGGCGAGGCCGTGGCCGAAGTCGGCGGTGGCGCCGCGCCGCAGGTCGATCACCGACGCGGCGAGCAGCGCCAGATCGACAAACGGTACGCAGAGCAGCAGCACCCCGCCGAGCCGTGGCCGGCGCAGCGGATAACGGGCGACCAGCCCGGCACCGAGCAGCACCCAGAACGCGATCTCACAAGCGATGATCACCGCTACCACCATGGCGGCCTCCCCCGTCGTCGCCACCAGCGTCGTCTACCGGCGAGGCGCGGGCCTCGACACCGGGGACGAGATCGGGGTCCTCCCTTCGACGGACCAGCCGTCCGGGGCCGCGCTCGACGTACCCCTTTCGGCGCATGTCGGAGCGACCGGGCTCCTCCTCCGGTCGGAGTCGAGAGCACCACCAAGACCCACGTGAGCCGGATTCTGGCGAAGCTGGACCTGCGCAGCCGGGTGCAGGCCACGATCCTGGCCCAGGAGCTGGGCCTGCCCGCGCCGCCGCAGCCCTGAGCTGCGGCGGTCCGCTGACCGGTGCCGCCGTTCGTGGCCTGCTCACGGCATGTCAGGCTAGAGCGGTGAGCACGGCCGAGGGTGGGGAACTGGCGGCCACGCTGCGTCGGATCGAGCGTTCGGCGGGAGCGCTGGCCACCGCCAGCGTGGCCCGGATGGACGAGACGCTGCCGTGGTTCCGTGCCCTGCCGGCCGACCAGCGCTCCTGGGTGATGCTGGTGGCCCAGGCGGGCGCCCGGTCGCTGGTGCAGTGGCTGCGCGAGGGTGGCGGCACGGCGGACAGCACGCAGGAGGTCTCCGACGACGTGTTCGACGCGGCGCCGCAGGCGCTGGCCCGGTCGATCACCCTTCAGCAGACCGTGGCACTGATCAAGGTGACCATCGACGTCGTCGAGGAGCAGGTGTCGCAGCTCGCCGCCGAGGGCGAGGAACAGTTGCTGCGCGAGGCGGTGCTGCGCTTCTCCCGGGAGATCGCGTTCGCCGCCGCCCGGGTGTACGCGCGGGCCGCCGAGTCGCGCGGCGCGTGGGACGCCCGGTTGCAGGCCCTGCTGGTCGACGCGTTGCTGCGGGGCGACTCACCGGACGTCCTGGCGAGCCGGGCCGCCGCGCTGGGTTGGGCGGACGCGCCGCCGGTCGCGGTGGCGGTCGGGCACTCCCCCGGCGGGGAGGTCTCCGCTGTGCTGCACGTGGTGTACCGGCTGGCGCGGCGGATCGGCGTCGAGGTGATCGGCGGGGTGCACGGCGACCGGTTGGTGATCGTGCTGGGCGGCGCGGCGGACCCGTTGAGCGCCACCGGCAAGCTGCTGGACGCGTTCGGTGACGGCCCGGTGGTGGTCGGTCCGGCCGTACCCAGTCTGGACGAGGCGACGGAGTCGGCGCGGTCCGCGCTGTCCGGCTTCCGGGCGGCGCCGGCGTGGCCGGCCGCCCCCCGCCCGGTGGCGGCTGCCGATCTGTTGCCGGAGCGGGCCCTAGCGGGCGACGCGGAGGCCCGTCGCCGGCTGCGCCACGACGTGTACGCGACACTGGTACGCGCCGGTGGCGAGCTGTTGGAGACCCTGGACGCCTTCCTGGCCGCCGGTGGCACCCTGGAGAGCGCGGCACGGGCGCTGTTCGTCCACCCGAACACGGTGCGGTACCGGTTGCGCCGTATCGCCGAGGTGACCGGCTTCTCGCCGCTGTCGCCGCGGGACGCGTTCGCCCTTCAGGTGGCGTTGACCGTGGGTCGGCTGGATCCGGTGGTCCCGGTGGCCTCGTCGGTCCCGACCCAGACATTGACCCCGGCCACCCGGAAATCCACCCAAACCAGTGATGATCCCCGCCGATCTTTGTAAGAAACCTCCAAAGGTTCTAGTGCGGTTTGGTCGGCCTCGGCACAGCGCTACCCACGCGTATCCGGGAGAGTCATAGGCGTGCTCGCCGTACTTAGTCCCGGCCAGGGTTCGCAGAAGCCCGGCTTTCTCACTCCCTGGCTCGACCTGACCGGCACCGAAGCGCGACTGCGCTGGTGGTCGGCGCTGGCGGGCGTGGATCTGGTGCACCTGGGCACCGCCGCCGACGCCGACGAGATCAAGGACACTGCCCGTACCCAGCCGCTGCTGGTCGCGGCGGCGCTGCTCGCCGCCGAGCACCTGCCGCTGGACGACGTGGCGCTCACCGTCGGGCACAGCGTCGGCGAGCTGGGAGCCGCCGCGGTCGCCGGGGTGCTGTCGGCCGAGGCCGCGATCACCCTCGCCGGGATTCGCGGCCGGGAGATGGCCGCCGCGTGCGCGTTGGAGCCGACCGGGATGGCGGCCGTGCTCGGCGGCGACCCGGACGAGGTGCTGGCCGCGATCGACGCCAACGGACTACACCCGGCCAACCGCAACGGCGCGGGCCAGATCGTCGCCGCCGGCGCGCTGGACGGGCTGGACGCGTTCGCCGCCGCGCCACCGGCGAAGACCCGCGTCATCCGACTCCAGGTGGCCGGCGCCTTCCACACCCCGTACATGGCTCCGGCCGAGACCGCGCTGGGCACCGTCGCCGCCGGGATCGCCCCCGTCGACCCGGCCCGGGTCCTGCTGTCGAACCTCGACGGCACCGCCGTCACCGACGGCGACGAGCTGGTGCGGCGGCTGGTCCGCCAGGTCACCGCCCCGGTGCGCTGGGACCTGTGCATGCGGGCCCTGGCCGAGCACGGAGTGACCGGCGTGATCGAGCTGCCGCCGGCCGGCACCCTCGCCGGTCTGGTCAAGCGCGAGCTCAGGGGCGACGGCGCGCCGGAGATCGTCACCCTCAACACCCCGGACGACCTGCCGGCCGCACGGGACCTGATCGCCCGCCACGGCACTGCGGGCCAACCGCTCGCCCCCATCGGAGGACACTCATGACCGGCAGTCGCATCGTCTCGATGGGGCACTACCAGCCATCCCGGGTGGTGACCAACGACGACATCGCCCAGCTCGTGGACACCAACGACGAGTGGATCCGCGACCGGGTGGGCATCGCTACCCGGCGGATCGCCGACAGCGAGACGGTGGCCGACATGGCCGCCGCGGCCGCCGGCAAGGCCCTGGCCAACTCCGGGCTCAGCGCCGCCGACATCGACCTGGTCGTGGTCGCCACGTGCTCCTCCATCGACCGGAGCCCCAACGTGGCCTGCCGGGTCGCCGCCAAGCTGGGCATCGGCGCCCCGGGCGCGTTCGACGTCAACACCGCCTGCTCGGGCTTCGCGTACGCGCTGGGCACCGTCGACCACGCCATCCGGGCCGGTGCGTCGCGCAACGCGATCGTCATCGGTGCGGAGAAGCTGTCCGACTTCACCGACTGGACCGACCGCTCCACCTGCATCATCTTCGCGGACGGGGCCGGTGCCGCGGTGGTCTCCGCCACCGCCGACGACGAGCCGGCCGGAATCGGCCCGGTGGTCTGGGGCTCGGTGCCGGACAAGAGCGACGCGGTACGCATCGAGGGCTGGCGCCCGTACATCCAGCAGGAGGGGCAGGCGGTCTTCCGCTGGGCCACCACCGCGCTGGCGCCGCTCGCGCTCCAGGCGTGCGAGCGGGCCGGGGTCGACCCGTCGGAGCTGGCCGCGTTCGTGCCGCACCAGGCCAATTCCCGGATCATCGACGGCATCGCCAAGCGGCTCAACATCCCCAACGCGATCATCGCGAAGGACATCGTCGAGTCGGGCAACACCTCGGCGGCGAGCGTGCCGCTGGCCCTGTCCAAGCTCGTCGAGCGGCGGGAGGTGCCCTCGGGCGCACCGGTCCTGCTGTTCGGCTTCGGCGGTGGCCTGACCTACGCCGGTCAGGTCGTCCGCTGCCCCTGAAGCCCCCTTGAGGCGCGTACGCGCTGAAGGAGCGGCGGTCGGCGAGGCCGGCCGCCGGAGAACCCCCTATGAGAGGAACCAACCGCAATGACCCGTGACGAGATCACCACCGGCCTCGCCGAGATCCTCGAAGAGGTTGCCGGGGTGAACCCGGACGACGTGGCCGAGGGGAAGTCCTTCACCGACGACCTCGATGTCGACTCGCTCTCCATGGTGGAGGTCGTGGTGGCCGCCGAGGAGAAGTTCGGCGTCAAGATCCCGGACAACGAGGTCCAGAACCTCAAGACCGTCGGGGACGCCGTCAGCTTCATTGAGGCGCAGTCCTGATCATGAGTCGTCCTGACGTCGTCGTCACCGGGCTCGGCGCGACGACCCCGCTTGGCGGGGACGTCGCGTCGACCTGGGACGCCATGCTCGCCGGCCGCTCCGGGGTGAGTGCTCTCACCCAGGAGTGGGCCGCGCAACTGCCGGTCCGGATCGCCGCCCAACTGGCCGTGGAGCCGTCCGAGGTGCTGGACCGGGTCCGCCTGCGCCGGCTGGACCGCTCCGAGGCGATCGCGCTCATCGCGGCGCAGCAGGCCTGGGCGGACGCCGGTCTGGCGGATGCCGGCCTGGACGGGGAACGCCTGGCGGTCAGCGTCGGCTCCGGTATCGGCGGCGCCACCACCCTGCTCGCCCAGGACGACATCCTGGAGGCGTCCGGGCCGCGGCGGGTCTCCCCGCACACGATCCCGATGCTGATGCCCAACGGTCCGGCCGCCTGGGTCGGGTTGGAGCTGGGCGCCAAGGCCGGCGTGCACACGGTGGCCAGCGCCTGCGCGACCGGCGCGGAGGCGATCGCACTCGGCCTGGACATCATCCGCGCCGGCCGGGCCGACGTGGTGGTGGCCGGCGGCACCGAGGCGGTCATCCACCCGCTGCCGATCGCCGGGTTCAGCTCGATGCGGGCCATGTCGACCCGTAACGACGACCCGGAACGCGCCTCCCGTCCGTGGGACACCGGCCGCGACGGCTTCGTCCTCGGTGAGGGCGCGGGCATCGTGGTGCTGGAGCGGGCCGACCACGCCGCGGCACGGGGCGCCCGGGTGTACGCACGCCTCGCGGGCGCCGGCATCACCTCCGACGCGTACGACATCGTGCAGCCGCACGCCGAGGGTGAGGGCGCCATCCGGGCCATCGCCAGGGCCATCGCGGACGCGGACATCGCGAAGCAGGACATCGTGCACGTCAACGCGCACGCCACGTCGACCCCGGTCGGCGACATGCTGGAGATCGGCGCGCTGCACAAGGCGCTCGGCGACCACCCGGTGCTGGCGGCGACGAAGTCGATGACCGGCCACCTGCTCGGCGCTGCCGGCGCGTTGGAGTCGATCGCCACGATCCTGGCCATCCGTGACGGCGTCGTGCCTCCGACGATCAACCTGGACGACCCGGAGCCCGGGCTGAGCCTGGAGGTCGCCGCGCACAAGCCACGCCACATGGAGATCCCCGCCGCGCTGAACAACGCGTTCGGTTTCGGCGGCCACAACGTGGCTCTGGTCTTCGCCCGGCCGTGAGACAGCGGCCGTGAGACGGCCGATCCGCAGGTCAGCGAAAGGGGCCCCGCACGCGAGGGGGCCCTTTTCGTGTGCTCAGCCCCGGTTGCGGGGGTGCTGTCGGGCGGTGCGCTCGTTGCCGTGGCGGTAGTTGCCCGTCCAGCGGGCCATCACGAGCTGCGGGTCGTCGTCGACCTCGGCGAGGAACTCCGCCGCTCGGGCGTCCGCCGCCACCCTGGCCACCCTGGACCGGACCGGCCCACGGCGCATCACCGATCTGGCCGCGGTCGAGGGCATCACCCAGCCCGCGATGACGACCCTGGTCCGGGTGATGGAGGTGTCCGGCCTGGTCGAGCGGCGGGGCGACGCGTCCGACAGGCGGGTCACGTTGGTGTGTCTGACCAAGGCCGGCGCCGCCTATGTCCGGACGCGACGCCAGGCGGGCGTCCACGCGTTCGAGCGGTTGATCGGCGAGCTGACCGGCGACGAGGTCGAGGCGCTGGTGGCGGCCCTTCCGGCGCTGACGCATCTGGCCGAGCTCGAGAACCAGGACCGCGAGGGGCCGCAGCAGTGACCGGGCAGCCGGCCGACGAGGTCGCGGTGGAGGCGTTTCCGCAGACGCGTTCCGAGGCGCGGCTGCGCTGGTCCCCGCTCTGCTGTTCATCGCTCTGGTCGTGGCGGCGGTCGCCAGCCTCGGGACGCCACTCATCACCAGCGTGGCGACGTCGTTGCACGTCTCGCTCGGCAGCGCGCAGTAAACGCTGACCGTCGCGCTGCTCAGCGGTGCCGTCGCCACGCCGGTCCTGGGCCGGCTCGGAGCCGGCCCAGGACCGGCGGGCCACGTGCCCAAGGGCTACTGGGTCAGCGCCTACCGCACCATCTCCGACCCCGACAAGCTGGCCGCCTACAACGAGCTGGCCGCTGCGGCCGTCGCGGCCGGGGGCGGGCGGGTCCTCGTCCGTGGCGGTCGGGTCGCCGCGTACGACGCCGGGATCGCCGAGCGCACCGTCCTGATCGAATTCGACAGCTTCGAGCAGGCCGTCGCGGCGCACGACAGCGCGGCCTACCAGGAGGCGCTGGCCGTCCTCTCCGACGGTGTCGAGCGCGACTTCCGCATCGTCGAGGGCAGCGACTGACCGACGTCCGGCGTGCCCGTGTGTCAGCTCGTGCAGGTGGTGGCGGGCAGGCCGGACACGGCCACCGGTGACCGGCCGCCCGGGCGGGCCTTGCCGGCCAGCACGGCGGCGAGCGCGGTCATCGATGCCCGGCTGGAGGAGTACGTCGCCAGCAGCGTCGGCGACTTGGCTTTGGCCAGCACGTACGGGGTGTCCATGGCGACGGTGACCGCCGCGGCAGCGCTCAGGTCCTTCTCGCCGTCCCCGTAGCCGACCAGGTGCACCACCGTCCCGCCGCTGGGCTTCACGGTCACGCCGGCCGCCGTCAGCGCGGCGGTGAGCGCGGCCCGGGTGCCGTCCCGCCCTCCGGAGGAGGTGACGGTGACGGGCCCGCGTACCGCGCCGCCGCAGGCACCGCGCAGCACGGTGACCGCTCCGGCGGCCAGCGCGTCCGCCGCCGCCCGGTGGGCCGGGGTGTTGAGCGTGGACATCGGCTCGGTCGGGACCGCCGCCAGCCGGAACTTCATGGTCAACACCCGGGTGACCGCGTCGACGAGCCGGGCCCGGGGCAGTGACCCGTCACGAAGGGCAGCGAGCAGCCCGTCGTACGCCTGGCCGACGTTCGGGGTCATGAGGATCAGGTCGTTGCCGGCCTTCAACGCCCGGACGGCGGCCTCGCCAGGCGCCCACCGCTTTGCCGGCGGCATGTTCATCCCGTCGGTGATCACCACGCCCTTGAAGCCGAGCTGACCGCGCAGGACGTCGGTGAGCAGCTTGTGCGAGAAGGTCGCCGGGGTGCCTGGGTCGATGGCCCGCGCGTCGAGGTGGCCGGACATCACGGCCATCGCGCCGGCCTCGAACCCGGCGCTGAACGGCGGCCACGCGCCACTCTGCAACGCCGCTGCGGACTGGGTGAGCACCGGCAGGTCCTTGTGCGAGTCGTCCGCGCTGTGGCCGTGCCCCGGGAAGTGCTTCAGGGTCGCCGCGACGCCGCTGGCCTGTAGACCCCGGACCGCGCCGCCCACCTGCGCGGCGGCGATCTTCGGGTCGGCGCCGAACGACCGCGAGCCGATGACCGTGCTGCGGGTGGCCAGCACGTCGGCCACCGGGGCGAAGTCGATGTTGATGCCCATCGCGGCGAGTTCGGCGCCGGCGGCCCGCCAGGCGGCCTCGGTCAGCTTCGGGTCGCCGGCCGCGCCAGCGGCGAGGGCGCTGGGCAGGATGGTGACCCCGTCGGTGACGCGGGTGACCACGCCGTACTCCTGGTCGGTGCCGATCAGGAAGGGCGCCGGGCCGGCGGCCAGCCGCCCGGCTGCGCCGCGCAGCCCGGTGGTCAGGTCGTGGACCTGCTTCGGGTTCTCAACGTTCGTGGTCTCCTGGTTGCCCTTGGTGGGGTCGTCGGCGCTGAAGCCGACCAGGATCAACCCGCCGAGGCGGTACTTGGCGATCATCTCCGCGGGGGTGTCGACACCGGCGAGCGCCTGGTTGCCGGCCGCCGAGCCGGTCGAGACCTTCGTGGCGGAGTCGCCATAGGCGTACGGCATCAGCACCTGCCCGACCAGGTCCTCGTCGGAGAGCGTCGCGACCAGCGCGGCGGCCCGGGCGGCCGGGTCGTCGGTGGGGGGCGAGGCGGGGGCGCTCGGAGTCGCCGAGACGCCGGTCGGGCCGGGCGTCGGGGCGGGGTCCGGGGTGCCCGAGCAGCCGGACACGAGCAGGGCGGTCAGGGCGGCGACGGCGACGGCGGTGTGTCGCGGGCGAATCGGCACGTCGCCCATCCCACCAGTTCCCCCTTATCGGGGCAACTTGACCTTACCGGTCGCCGCCGTGGGGGTGCCGGGATGCCGAGGTGGACAGCGTGGAAGGACCCACCTCAGCCGACCCGGGTGAGCAACGTCACCGGCGCGCCGTCCCCGGCGTACCGGTAGGGCTCCAGGTCAGCATCCCATGCCGTGCCGAGCGCCTTGTCGAGGGCGTGCGACAACGCCTCCGGGGCCCGGGCGGAGGCCATCAGGGCCCGTAGCCGGTCCTCACCGAGCTGGATGTCACCGGCCGCGCCGACGGTGGCCCGGAACAGACCCCGGGCAGGCACGTACATGAAGCGCTCACCGTCGGCGCCGGGACTCGGCTCCTCGGTGACCTCGAAACGGATCATGGGCCACTGCCGGAGGGCAGCAGCCAGCTCGGCGCCCGTCCCCGGACGGCCGGTCCACCCGCACTCGGCCCGGCGAGCGCCGGGGTCGACGGGCTGAGCCGTCCACTGCAGGTTGACCGGCGCGGCTAGGACGCGCGCGATCGCCCACTCGACGTGCGAGCACACGGCGAGCGGGGTCGAGTGGACGTATACGACGCCACGCGTTGGCACGGTGACCTCCCGGAGAGCGAGGTGCGTCTTCCCCTACGACCTCGTTCACCCGAGTGGTTGCTGCAACACATGATGACTCGTGTGACGGATGGTGCGCCAGGGAATCGGAAAAAACGCCTCCCGGAATAGCCGGACGGGTGGTCTCCGTTGCCTCTCAGGACACCGCGACGACCAGCCTGATGTCGTGGTCCTGTACAGTTCCATCGGCGGCTTCTGCCGCGTTACACCTTTGCGGGTCGACCCCGTGTCACCCGCACACAGCCCCCGGACGTCCAGTCCTCCCGTACGTCTTGCAAGGAGTACCTCCGTGGCGAGCAACACCTCTAAGACCGCGCGCGCGTCCGTCCGGGCCGGCCAGGCTGGCCAGGGTGGCGCCCTCAGCGTGCTGGGCGAGTTCAAGTACCTCATCCCGCTCAACGGCGGCAAGCACGCCTACGTGCGTAACCTGACCAACGGCAAGACCGCGCACCTGCGCACCGACTCCGACGCCTTCGTCGAGGAGATCCGGGTGCTGGCCGCCGCCGGCCACGCCGCCAAGATCCGGGCGGAGATCAACAACCTGGCCACCGTTCACCCGAACGACGGCTGGGAGGCCACCGAGAAGCGTCTGGTCGCGGCCGGCGTCTTCGAGGGCTGAGCCCCTCCCCCACCACAGCACCAGCAGACCGCCCGCCGGGAGTTCCCGGCGGGCGGTTTCGCGTGCGGGTCCCAGCGTCCGGGTCCCAGGGCAGGCCCTAGGCCGGGTCGAGCAGGGCGACCTCGCCGGTGCTCAGGTCGTACAGGCCGCCGACCACAGCCACCCGGCCGGCGGCCACCGGCCCGGCCAACAGGTCGTCCTCGCGCAGTGTGTGGACCGTACGGCGGACGTGCCGGCGGATCGACAGCTGATGCACCGCCGGATCGTCGAGCCCCACCTCGGTGACCGCCGGAGCGATCTCGTCGACCAGGTGGGCCAGCGAGCCGCCGGGCCGCTCCCCCGTACGCAGCGCGTCCACCGCAGCGCCCACCGCCCCGCAGCGCTCGTGGCCGAGCACCAGCACCAGCGGTACGCCCAACTGGCCGACCACGTACTCGATGGAGCCGCGCACCGCGCGGTCGAGCACGTGCCCACCGGTGCGGATCACGCAGATCGCGCCGAAGGTCTGGTCGAAGATCGCTTCCAGCGGCACGCGCGAGTCGATGCAGCCGAGGACCACCGCGTACGGCTGCTGGTCGCCGGAGGCGGCGGCCGCGGCGGTGACGTCGTGGCCGTGCACGGGTTGGCCGCTGACGAACCGCCGGTTGCCGGAGAGCAGTTCGGCGAGCGCGGCGCGAGGCGTGCCGCCGGCCTGCCGCCCCTGCCCCGCCACCCTCATGCCGTTCAGCTTGGCGCGCCGCCGACGACCGCGGGTGGCGTCGGGAATTTCGCTCCGGCGCGATTGGCGTGGCGTCGTGACGGGTAGCCCGTGTTACCGCCGGGTACCCCGGTGCCGGTGATGCCTGGGCGGCCCTGGGAGGTGGCGATGCCGGAGCGGTTCGAGGTCGGTATGCCCGACGGCGTACGACTGCACGTCGAGACCACCGGGCCGGTGGACGCCCCGGTCACGGCCGTCCTGCTGCACGGCTGGACGTTGGACGGGCGGAGTTGGCACCGGCAGCTCGCCGCGCTCACGTCGTCGTTCGGCGACGCGGTGCGGGTGGTCACCTACGATGCGCGGGGCCACGGCCGGTCGAGCTGCATGCCGCTGCTCACGGCCACCCTGGCCCAGCTCGGTGACGACCTGGCCGCCGTCCTCGACGCGGTCGCGCCAAGTGGCCGGGTGGTCCTGGTGGGGCACTCGATGGGTGGCATGACGATCATGGAGTACGCGCACCGCCACCGGGCGCACTTCGCCGCCCGTACGGCGGGCCTGGTCTTCGTCTCCACCACCGCCGAGGGGCACACGCACACCGTGTACGGGCTCTCGCCGCGCATCGCCCGGCTGATCCGGCTCGCCGAGACGACAGGCGCCGGCGTACTGGCCCGGTGCGGTTCGTGGCGGGCGCCCCGGGCGCTGCTGAACGCGCTGCAACCGAGCATCCGGTGGATGCTCTTCGGCGACCGTTGCGACCCGTCCGACATCCGCCTGGTCACCTCGGCGGTGGCCCGCGCCTCGCTGCGTTCGATCGGCGGTTTCCGGGCCTCGATCGGCGCCCAGCACCGGCTGGACACGCTCACCGCCCTCGGCCACCTGCCGGCCGCCGCCCTGGTGGGTGACCGGGACCGGCTGACCCCGCCGCCGTGCGCCGAGTCGATCGCCGCCGCCCTGCCGGCGACCGAGCTGACCGTCTGCCCGGGCGCGGGGCACATGCTGATGTTGGAACGTCCGGACGAGGTGAACGCCGCGCTGACCGGGGTCCTGGGTCAGGTGGTGGCCCGGTCGGGGCCACACGGACGCGACGCGAGTGCCACGCCGTCGCCGCGCGGGCTCGACGCGGGCGCCGTCGCTGCGGGTCGCTGAGCACGTCCGCGCACCTCGGGCGCGGCGGGCCGGGCCGGGGGCCGTACCCTTCTGCGGTTGGCCCGCGCGGTTCTCGCCGCTTGCCGGCGACATCTAAGGAGCGTGCGTTGACCGACCAGACCGCCCTGGAGCAGGAGATCGCCGTCGAACAACGGCACCTCGACCGGGTGTACGCCCGACTGGCCGAGCTGCGGCAGTCGGCGGTGCGCGCAGAGCGGGACGGCTACCGGATGGCGCGGGTGGGCACGTTCGGCGCGCTGGTCGAGCGCGACGCGATGGTCTTCCACGCCGCACGGCGGCGGCACACCCTGGACGCCGAGCACGAGGGGCTGGTCTTCGGCCGCCTGGACCTGCGCGACCGGCAGGTGCTGCACGTCGGGCGGCTCGGCATCCGCGACGACGATGCCACCACGCTCGTCGTCGACTGGCGGGCGCCGGCCGCCTCCGCGTTCTACCAGGCCACCCCC
The DNA here is from genome assembly GCF_043197485.1 of Micromonospora sp. NPDC049102. Classification (NCBI taxonomy): domain Bacteria; kingdom Bacillati; phylum Actinomycetota; class Actinomycetes; order Micromonosporales; family Micromonosporaceae; genus Micromonospora; species Micromonospora sp. NPDC049102. Next base: position 94,320 of record NZ_JBICTE010000024.1, read on the forward strand.
GCGCAGCCGCTGGGCGTGGTGCGCCGCCGCACGATCCAGTCCCAGCGTGAGCGGGTCACCCGGATCGAGGACGACCTGCTGGACCCGGACGCCGCCGAGGAGGGGATGACGGTGGTGGGTGACGGCGCGCTGCTGGCCACCCTCTCCCGGGCCACCGGCCGGGGCATGCGTGACATCGTGGCGACCATCCAGCGTGAGCAGGACGAGGCGATCCGGTCGCCCGGCTCCGGTGTGACGATCGTCGCGGGCGGCCCGGGCACCGGCAAGACGGCTGTCGCCCTGCACCGGGCGGCTTTCCTGCTCTACTCCGACCGCAGCCGGTACGCCGGCGGCGGCATCCTGGTGGTCGGGCCGTCGACCGTCTTCGTCGAGTACATCGCCTCGGTGCTGCCGTCCCTCGGCGAGGAGACGGCGACCCTGCACTCGCTGGGCACCCTGTTTCCGGGGATGACGGCCACCCGCACCGATCCGCCCGAGGTGGCGGCCGTGAAGGGCTCGCTGCGGATGCGCCGGGTCCTGGAGCGGGCGGCCCGCGACGCGGCGCCGGGAGCACCGGGTGAGCTGCGGCTGCTCTACCGGGGAGGGCTGCTGCGGCTGGACCGCCGGGAGCTGGACGCCATCCGGGACCGTGCGCTGCACCGGGGCGCCCGGCGCAACGAGGTCCGTCGCGCCGGCTTCGACGGCGTCTTCGCCGCGCTGTGGGCGCAGGCACGTCGGCTGAACATCGGCCGGCTGCCCGAGCAGCGGGCCTTCGAGGGCGAGATCGCCGAGCGGCCGGAGTTCCGGGAGTTCCTCAAGGCGTGGTGGCCACGCCTGCACCCCCGACACGTTCTCGGCTGGCTGGCCCGACCGGATCGGCTGCGCCGGTACGCCGGCGGGATCCTCTCCGGCGCGGAGATCCGGCTGCTCGGCACGGCGTACCAGAGTCTGGAGACCGCGGGCCTGACCATCGCGGACGTGGCGCTGCTCGACGAGCTGGACGCGCTGCTCGGTAAGCCGGTGAAGCCGGCGCGGGCCCGGCGCGACCCGTTCCAGCTCGCGGGCGGCGTCCGTGAGCTGAGCACCGCCGCCGACCGCCAGCAGGCGGCGCGGGCGGCGGCCCGGGAGCGGCCGGAGGACTACCGCGAGTACGCACACGTGGTGGTCGACGAGGCGCAGGACGTCTCGCCGATGCAGTGGCGGATGATCGGCCGGCGGGGACGCCTGGCCTCGTGGACGGTGGTGGGAGATCCGGCGCAGACCGCGTGGACCGGCGACCCCGAGGAGCTGACCCGGGCCCGCGACCAGGCGCTGGGCCGGCGCGCGCGGCACGAGTTCACGCTCACCACCAACTACCGCAACTCGTCCGAGATCTTCGCGGTGGCCGCGGCGGAGATCCGTCGGCTCTATCCGGACCTGTCCCTGCCGAGCGCCGTCCGCTCCACCGGGGTCGACCCGGTCGAGCTGGTGGTGCCGCCCGCCGGGCTCGAGGCCGCGGTGGTGGAGGCGGCCACCGGCCTGCTGGCCGAGGTCGACGGCACGGTCGGCGTGATCACGCCGGTCACCCGCCGCGACGAGGTCGCCGGCTGGCTCGGCGCGCTCGCCGCGACGCGCCTCCAGGTGGTGACCAGCCTGGAGGCCAAGGGCATGGAGTACGACGGGGTCGTGCTGGTCGCTCCGAGCGAGATCCGGGCCGATCCGGGCTCCGGTGTGCGCACGCTCTACGTGGCGCTCTCCCGTGCCACCCAGCGGCTCACCACCGTCGACCCGACCGCCTGAGTGTCGCATTGGCGGTGTCCGTGGGCGGGCCCGTCCCTACACTTGCACACATAGCGATGTGAGCATACATTTGACCCGGTCCCGGGCGGCGTCGGAGGGTGGGTTTCGTGGGAGCAGGTCATGACCACCACCACGGGTCGGTCGCCAACGCCGCCCACCAGCATCGGGGACGGCTCTGGGCCGCCTTCGGACTGCTCGCCGCCCTGATGGTCATCGAGGCCGTCGCCGCCTTCCACAGCGGCTCACTGGCCCTGCTCTCCGACGCCGGGCACATGTTCACCGACGTGCTCGGCATCGGGATGGCGCTCGCCGCGATCACCGCCACCCGACGGGCCACCGGCGATCCGCAACGCACGTTCGGGCTCTACCGCCTCGAAGTGCTCGCCGCCCTGGCCAACGCCGTCCTGCTCTCCGGCGTCGCGGTCTACGTGGTGATCGAGGCGATCGGCCGGTTCGGGAACCCGCACGAGGTGCTGAGCGGCCCGATGCTCGTGGTGGCCGTCCTCGGACTGCTCGCGAACGTGATCGCGTTCGCGCTGCTGCGCACCGGCGCGCGGGAGAGCATCAACCTGCAGGGCGCCTACCTGGAGGTACTGGGCGACCTGCTCGGCTCCATCGGCGTGATCGGTGCGGCCCTGCTCATCGCGGTCACCGACTGGTGGTGGGCCGACCCGCTGGTCGCGGTCGCCATCGGGGTGTTCATCCTGCCGCGCACCTGGCGGCTCGGGCGCGCCGCCGTCCGCATCCTGGTGCAGGCAGCCCCGGAACACCTCCAGGTCACCGCCGTGCACGACCGACTGGCCGCGGTGCCCGGCGTGGTCGAGGTGCACGACCTGCACGTCTGGACGCTCACCTCCGGCATGGAGGTGGCCTCCGCGCACCTGACCATGGCGCCCGGCGCGGAGGTCGGCGCGGTGCTCACCGCGGCGCGTACCGCCCTGCGGGACGACTTCCGCATCGAGCACGCCACGTTGCAGATCGAGCCCGGGGCAGCCCCGGGCGTCTGCGGCTCCGTCGAGTGGTGAGGTCGTCCACGGTCAGCCACGACAGGGCAGCGCCGGGGTCACCGCCCCGCGCGAGGCAGGGACGGTGACCCCGGCGATGCCGCCCCACCAAGAGGGCGGTGGCGCGGTCAGGAACGCGTACCGACAGCGGCGGCGAAGATGTGCAGGGTGGGCGTCCCCGCCTGGACGGGAGCGACGCCCGCAGCCGGCAACTTCACCCGGGCGACGGTCTTGCCCGAAGCCAACGGCACGGTGACACCGAACACCCCGCTCGGGCCGTCGTACCGCGTGTTGCCCTGCCGGTTCTGGTAGGCGGCAGCGGCCACCAACGTGGTGGGCGCGGCGGGTGTCGCGGTCACGAACCAGTCCGGCGACGTCAGGGTGAACGCCTGCGTCGTGCCGTCGGTGTACGTGATCGTGCCGGTGCCGGAGGCCTGGCCGTGAGCCGCCGCGAAGAGGAACGCGAGAGTGTTACCGGAACCGGACACCGTGACGGTCTGGCCGGTGGCGATGACGTTGTCCAGCTGGCCGGTACCGGCGCTCGACGGCCACGTGAGCTTGACACCGTTGAGGGTGACAGTCCCACCGCGGGCCAGCTTGGCAGTCGCCAGAGCCTCGGCGGAGAAGCTCGCGCCGCCGCCGTCGAAGTCCGCCGGGTTGGTGTCGGCATCGGCGGAGACCGCCACGTTGTTGACCGCCTGGGCCAGGGTGAGCGGCGTCGGAACCGGCGCGCCGGCACCGAACAGGGTGAGCGGGATGCTGTTCGCCATCGCCTCCATACCCAGGTCGTTGGGGTGCAGGTGGTCGCCCGAGTCCATGTCCGACCGGAACTTCGTCGGTGCGGACGGGTCGTGGGTGGCGGCGTCGAAGTCGACGTACGCGTCGCAACCGGAACCCGAGCTACGGACGAAGGTGTTGTACGCGCTGCGCGCGGTCTCGTCGGACGCGGTCCAGGACCAGTGACCCTCGAACGGGGTCAGCGTGGCGCAGTAGAAGGCGACGCCGGCGCCGTGAGCCTTGGCGATGAGCTGCCGGAGTCCGTTGATCAGTTGGGTGCCGGTCGGCGCGCCGTTGGCCAGATCATTGATCGGGTTGTCCGCGAAGATCACGGACCGTACGCCCGAGCGACCGAGAACGTCCCGGTCGAAGCGGTCCAGCGCGCTCGGCCCGGTCCCGACACCCAGGAGCTGGTTGCCCGCGATGCCCTCGTTGAGCACACCCACGGTGCGGCCGGACGCGTTGAGGCGGGCCGCCAGCAGGTTCGGGTACCGGTGGTTGGTGTTGTAGGACGAGCTGTGCCCCTCGGTGATCGACGCGCCCAGGGTGACCACCGCGCCCGTCGCGGCACTGTTGATCACCTCCAGGTCGGAGACGATGAAGTAGCTGGAGAACTGCTGGATCACCGACAGTGACTGGGCACCGACGACGTTGCCGTTGGCCATGTACTGGTCGGAGAAGGCGAACTGCTTGCTGGAGACGTTCTCGGCCCTGGTGGGCGCGTAGAAGCTGATCGCCACGTCGGACTCGGCGAGCACCTGGAAGGACACCGGGTCGCTGACCGCCTCGCCGCCGGCCGGGATGGTCACCGACGACTGCCCGCCGAAGGTCACCGCCTTGTCCGTGGACAACACGATCGACGAGCCGGAGGACCGACGCGCCACGTGGAAGTCCCGCAGCGTCAGCGCCTTGGTGTTGAACACGTTGGACAGCCGAAGCCGGGCCTGTGTGCCACCGATGCTCGTGCGCACGATCTGGCGGGTCGTGGTCTGCGCGGGGAAGACCCCACCGGCATTCTCGTACGCCGTCGACCAGGTACCGGTCCACCCGTCGGCTGCGGTTGCGGTTGGTGCCGTGGTCCCGGCGGACGCCGCCGCGCCGGCCGTACCGGGCTGAATGACGGCGGCCGCGACGAGCACGGCAACCGTCGAGACAACCAATGATCTGCGAAGCTTCACTACTAGATCCATCCTGATAAGTCGATTGGCATTTCAGCCCAAACAAAAAAACCCTATCGGCAGCGCGCACAGTACAGGAGGTCCCCGAAACGGGACGCCCGCCCCAGCACCCATGAGCCACGAGAGGGACCCCGAGGCAGACGATCGACCGATGGTGGCGACGGAGACACCTTCCGTCACATTGACTACAACCAGCCCCAGGGATACCGGTAAGCTCGGTCCCGGCCTCCACCCGGCGGCGCCTCCCGGCGCCGGTGGTGGCCGCCGCCTAATCGCCCGACAGGCGAACCGGGGAACCATGTTCCTGGGGTGCATCCGCGTCAGCGGTAGGGATCTTCCGTCCCGAACCCGTCAGCTAACCCGGTCGGCGGCTGACGGAAGGACATGCGTAGTGGCACCAGCACGACCACCCGCCGCCCGACTCGCGGCCCTGATCGTCATGACGGTCACTCTCGGCATCGCGCTCCCGGTGGGCGCCGCCACCGCCGCTCCCCCCGGTGGCCTGAGGGCCGCCGCAGCGCCCGACAGCGACGAGGAGGGCGGCACACCCGCGCTGCGGGCCCAACTCGATGCGGCCAGCAAGGGCTACCTGGACGCGAAGCGCGCCCTGGACACCTCAGTGCAGCGGCAACAGCAACTCGCGGTCAAGCTGAAGACCACCGAGGCCGAGATGACCGTCCGCACCGGCAAGGTCGGCGAGATCGCCGGCGTCGCGTACCGCACCGGCCGCCTCGGCACCGTCTCGGCCCTGCTGAACAGCAACACTCCCGAGGGCTTCATGGACCGGGCGGCCGCGCTGGACGTGGTGGCCGCCAACGAGGACCGGGTGCTGCGCGACCTGCACACCACCAGGGACGAGGCGAACCGCACCCGCGTCGCCCTCGACGGCGAGATCCGTGAACAGCGCAAGCAGGTCGAGGTGATGGCCAAGCGCAAGGAGCAGGCCGAGCGGGCCCTGACCGTCGCCACCACGAAGGCGCGCACCACCGCCGCCGACACCAGCTCCAACCGCGGCACCTCCACCGCCAACGCCCAGCCCGCCCCGCGCAACTCCGACGGCTCCTGGCCGTCCGAGTCGTGCAGCATCGACGACCCCACCCCGGCCAGCGGCTGCATCACCCCCCGCACCCTGCACGCGCTCAACCAGGCCAAGGCCGCCGGCTTCACCCACTACGTCTCCTGTCACCGCTCCGGCGGCTCCGGTGAGCATCCCAAGGGCCGGGCCTGCGACTTCGCCGCGGCGAAGGGCGGATTCGGCGGGGACGCCAGCGGTGCCGACAAGACGTACGGCAACAACCTGGCCGCGTACTTCATCCGCAACGCCGACCGGCTCGCGGTGCTGTACGTGATCTGGTACCGCCAGATCTGGCTGCCCAGCAGCGGCTGGAAGTCGTACAGCGGGGCGGGTGGCGACCCCTCCAGCGACCACACCAACCACGTACACCTGTCGGTGTACTGACCGGGACCGTCCGGCGTACGTCAGCGGGCGTACCCCGGACGTCGTCGGCGGTCGGACGACGACCACGGGTCGGGCCGGGAGCATTCGCCTATGCCGAGAATCGCGCCCGCCACCCGCAAGGCAATGCTCACCCTGCACCTGGTCACGTCCCTCGGCTGGCTGGGGACCGACCTGGTGCTGCTCACTCTCGGCATCGCGGCACAACGCGGCGCCGATCCGAACGTGGTCTACCCGGTCGCCAGGCTCGTCGGCACCGCACTCTTCGCGCCGCTGAGCGTGCTCGTCTGGCTCGTCGGCGTCGCCAGCGCCCTGCTCACTCCCTGGGGTCTGCTGCGCTACCGGTGGGTGCTGGTCAAGCTCGTGATCACGACGGTGATGGTCGGACTGGTGCTGTTCCTGCTCACCCCGAACCTGCGGGAGGCTGGCGCGCTGGGCGCCGCCCTACCCGCCCGTGGCCGCGCCGACCTGGTGATCGCGCCGGCGGTGTCGACCACCCTCATGATCATCGCGACGGTGCTCTCCACGTACAAACCCTGGGGACGCCTACCCCGGCGCGGCGCGGCGCAGGTGCGGCCCGCACGGGGCGCGGCGCAGCTGCGGCCCGCCGGCGGCGCGGCGTCGGGTCAGGCAACAACCAGGAAGTAGTGGCCTCGAGCCGCTCCGGGGCCACTACTTCCTGGATCGAGCGCGATCATGCCGCGTGCGTGTCGAGGACCGTGGCGAGGCGTGCCGCCAGCGCGAGGTGGGCGGCCCGGGCCTGGCGGAAGGCGTACCGGAACAGGGGTGTCGGCGCACGCAGGGTGATGTCGACGTCGATGCGGATCAGCCCGTCCGAGTCGGCACGCAGCCGGGTGTGGTTGCGCACGGTGGTGGCCGGCCACTGGCGGGCCACGGTGACGATCTCGTCGAGTTCACTGACCAGCACGTCCGCCTGGTAGGTGGTGCGAAAGCGCAGCGGGCCGGCCGCCAGCCTGTCGTTGATCGTGTAGCTGGCGCGGGCGCCCGGACGAGGCGCCACCTCGCGGACCCGGATGATCAGGGGATGCAGCTCACCCTGACGCGTCAGGTCGCTCAACAACGCCGCCGCCTCGGCACGTGTGCAGCGGGCCTGGACGGTGTAGCTGAAGGTATCGCTGCTGAGCACACCGTCTCCCGACGTCGCTGGTCGCACGATGGTCCCGTACCCCCGCCCGGCTGGCAACCGGACGGACACCGTGCGTTGCCCCGGTATCCGCACAGCGTTCCCACCACGGTCGGCTGATGGGGACGCGTGGTCCGCGTTTGCGACAGCGGCGGGTACGTGCACGACGGGCGGGACGACTCCCGGCAGGAGGTCGTGGACGTGCCCGATGAGCGCCTGAGTCGCCACGAGGTCTACAACCTGGCGCTCGGTGCGGTGACCGAGGTGACCGACGTGGACCTGACCGGTCTGGACGAGCAGTCCTGACGGTGGTGGCCGCGCTCAGGCGCCGGGAAGCACCTCGCGGGTGGCGGCTCCGGCGAAGTAGGGCTCCGGCGCGCCGAAGAGGCCGAGCAGGCCGGTCACCCAGAGCTGACGGTGCACGAACCGACTCGGCTCGGTGACGACCAGCTTGACGCCGCTGACCTCGGCGGTCTGGAAGCCGGCGACCATGGCGCTGATGCCCACGGAGTCGATGAAGGTGACCAGCCTCATGTTCAGCTCGATGCGGAGCGGCCGACTCTTGGCCAGCACCTCCGCAATCGCCTCACGAACCTCGTACGCTGTGTCGACGTCGATCTCACCCCGTGGGGCGATCTCGACGACACCACCGGACAGGACCGACTTCACGATCGACAGGCTCACGCGAGCACCTCCACCCGCCCGTCCCCCGGGCGCCTCATCAGTACGCGGGCCGCGACCGAGAGTATTCCTCCAACGGCCTCGGTCGCCACCCCTCGGGATGAGCAATTCACGGATCCGGGCGCACAAAGTCGCCCATATCCCCACTTTTCGGCATCTGATCATTCAATACTTTTCGTTATCTGATCAGTCGACCATCGGTCGGAACCGACGCGTCGCCGGACCAGGGTAGCGGTCGCGGCGGGGCGAGCCCGACATCCGTCCGCCGCGCACGCCCGCCCCCCTGGGCTCGGCGTGTCGGACAGCCCAGCGCGGTGCGACCCGGCCAGGTAACTTGCCGGCGCTGTCTAGCATCGGCCGGGGCACCCACCGTGACGGAGAGGACCTTCGATGATCAAGCGACTGGCCGGGCTGGCCGGCGTCGGTCTCCTGCTCGCCCTCGTACTGGCCTGCGGTTTCGGCGGCGGAGACGACGATGACGACGACGATGACGACGACTTTGCACGTGGCGTGGCCGCAGTGGCGGTGCGCTGACCCGGCCGCAGGGTGCGCCGGACCGGGTTTGCGCCGGACCAGCCTGGGGCACTGCGGAATCAGCGAACCGTGTCGCGCTGACGGACGCCGAGGTCCGAAGTGGCCGGCGGCTTCGGCACCTGAGGAGGTAACCACGATGTTCGGAACGAACCTGCTGGACCGGCGCAGCAAGCCGGAGCGGATTGCGGACCAGGCGTGGGAGCAACTGCTCTCCGCCGTCAGCTCCGCGGGAGACAGTGTCCTGGACACCGCGCGGTCGGCCCGTCGCAGCAGCGGCGACCTCGCCGACGGCGCCGGTGACCTGGTGGGCTCGGCGGCGGAGGAGGCACGGCGTCGCGCCTCGCGCGCCTTCGACGCGCTCGCCGGCCGCCAGCCGGCGCTGCCGTGGACGCTGCTGATCGGCGCCGCGCTGGTCGGCGCGGCGGTCGGCTGGGCCGTCGGCTCCGCCGCCCGCGCAGCCGGCAGTCGAGACGACCGCGCGGTGGACGACGTCGAGTTCGTCGACGTCGACCGCCCCAACTCCCCCGCCGGCCTGGACGACTAGGCCGTGTGTCAAGGTCCTCGGTCGAGCCGAGGGGCGGACGGCGGACGGCGGACACCACGATGAGCGTGATGCCTGTGAGTCATCTTGATGACCCACAGGCATCACGCTCAATGGAGGGGGCGGCGCCGATCCGGCCGGACCACGGGCCCGCGAGCGACGG
>NZ_JBICTE010000025.1:0-100568 GCF_043197485.1 Micromonospora sp. NPDC049102
ACGCCGACACCAAGCACGAGCCAGACGAGCCCACTACGCCCGCCGACTCACCATCGAACTCCAACCATGATCACGAACGGCGGCTGCCGTACTAGGTGGCGGAGTTGGTGTGGAGGGTGCTCGACGCGCAGGATCCGGCGGTGCAGTTCGCGCAGTTGCCGTCCTGGCTCAACGCCGAGATCTCGGAGGAGCGTCGTCCTCGTGGTTTCGTAGAGGTGCAGCGCCTCGGCCTGTCTGCCTGCTCGATATAGGGCGGTCATGAGGCTGCTGACAAGAGCCTCACGGGCCGGATGCTGATCGACGACGTTGGCCAGTTCGCTGATGACACGCAAGTGTTGTCGCCTGGCCAACTGAGCCGCGGCCCGTGTCTCAAGGCAGGTGAACCATAGATCGATCAGTGGACCGCCGAGACGTTGGCGTGCCACGTCGTCGGTTAGGTCAGCGAGGAGCGGTCCGCGCCAGAGTGCCAAGGCTTGATCGAGGATATGCACCTGTTCGCGGGGGTCCGGTGTGAGAAAGGCCCGTTTCGCAATGTCGCCGAAGTTCGCAGCATCGATGCGATGGCCCTCCGTCCGCAGGAGGTAGCGATCGCCTCTGGTGACGATCTGGACCCCGTAGGGTGCCAAATCACTTCGGACTCTGTTGACGTAAGTCTGGACGGCGCTACGCGCCGACCTCGGCGTTTGGCTGGCCCACAGCACCTCGAAGATGCGTTCCATGGAGACCAGGCGATCTGCGTCGATGAGCAGGGTGGCGAGGACGAGGCGCTCTTGGCGGCGCCGCCGCCCGAGCTGCACAAGCTTCCCGTCGTCGATCGCCTCAAACGGCCCAAGTATGCGAAATTCCATATCGCCACAAGGCTATAGCTCGGTCAGGACGGACCGTCCCGGCAGCCCGTCAGGCTAGCGTCGGCATCCGCAAGAAAGAGAGAGCTGCCAGAGTCAAGGGCAGGCACCAACGCGAAGAGGACCTCGGCATAGGTGGACATCGCCGATAGTCCGCCCGCACCATAGGCCCGCTCGACCCCCCAACACGCATCCACATCAGCTGCTCAACGCGTTGATCAACAACTACTCAACGCATCGGTGAAGCTGCAACCCGTCGAAGATTTCGGTGCTTGAGCGGTGATCGAGAACCAGCGGGATCGATCTGGACCTCGAAAGAAGTTATGAATGCCACGGTCAGCCACGGCAGTGGAGTCGCGACGCCTCAAGATCGGCCCTAGTCAGTACGATCGCGACTCAACCTGTTGAACCGGCCAGGGAGCCCGGACGGCAGCACCATTTGCGATCGCACGCAGGGTCATCTGCCGCCTACGTGACGATGGAAAGGGCGGCATGGCAGAAGGCCGGCTTCAGCTTTCAGCTGCTGCACCCGCCGCGCGGCCGGCACTCGGGGGCGGCAACAACGACGATCTCGTCAGACAGACGCCAAGGCGGAAGAGGTGAGGCCGAGGAACAGGACCGGAGCTCGGATCAAACCCGCAAGGCACGGACGTTGTTCCTCGTTCGAGGCCTCACCAGCCCGGACGCGACCATTTCAGGCCTGAGAAGCGCTACCAAAGGACAGGCGGCGGCGACCGACGTGCGAGAGGAGCAGCTCTGCTGCCGCACGGACCGAAGCTTGCGCCAAGCTCTTGATCACGCACGCATAGATCTCGATGGTGGTGATCGGCGTTGAATGCCCTAGCTTTTCCTGGATGACCTTCAGGTCCGATCCTGAGGCCAGAGCGATACCCGTTGCGCCGTGCCGCAAATCGTGCAGGCGCACCGGTGGAAGCCCCAACTCCTCTACCAAGCGGGCAAAGCGCCGGGTCAGCCAGTCAGGACGGACGACGCGCCCGTTCGCGTGCCGGAACATCCGCGCCTTCGGCGACGGCGATCCGAACCGGCGCCGCTGTTCGTTCCACAGTGCCCGCAGCACCTCGACGGTGAACTCGTCAAGCTCGATGACACGCACTCCGGCTGCTGACTTCGGAGGCCCCGTGATCTCCATCCCGCGCAGGACGATGACCTGTTCCCGAACCGTCAGCCGCCCCGCCGCCAGGTCGACATCCTCCCAGCGCAGTCCCGCTACTTCACCCCGACGCAGGCCATGCAGCGCCACCAGCCACCACAGTGCGAACATCGGGTCGTTGCGCGTCGACTCGAGGAACTTGCCCACGTGCGGCAGGTCCCATACGGCAACCCGAGGCCTGATCCCGGTCTCACGCCAGACTTCCTCGTGATCGTCGTCCCACAACACAGCCCGCGGCCGGGCACCATTAGGAAGCCGTAGCCCCCGCGCTGGATTCGAGTTGGTCTTGAGAACGCCTCGTCGCCGCGCTTCGGACAGGGCGCTGCGGAGTACCGCGCGGATACGGTCCAGCGTGCCCGGCGAGAGCGTGTGCCCCCCTGCCGTGCGTTGGCGAGCTATGGAGTCCATCGCTCGTTGAAGGTGCCGAGTCCGCAACTCAGGCATACGGAGCTTGCTCACCTTGGGGAGCAGGTGATTTTTCACGATGCTGCGGTAGTTCATCAGGGTTGTAGGGCGCAGCTGACCGTCCAACTCCGACAGCCAGTACTCCAACCAGCGTCCCAACGTCCACCACTCAGAGGCAGCCTGCGCGTCGGGCAACTGGAGGAACTCCCAGGAGGCACGCTCCGCCTCCCAACTGCTGCGGAAGCCGCCCCTGCGGATACGTACTCGCCGATCGTCCAGGTTAGTTACCTGGACGGCGAAGTACCAGCGGCCATGATCCAGCTCCACGCGAAGGGGACACCGCGCCCCAAGCTGTTGCTTCGTCTGCTCGCACCGGCACCCGCAGCGCCTGTACACCTGACCGGCCTTGCTCTTGGACATCAGCTCCACCACCGCACCGAGACAAGGTAGGCGGTAAGCAACAAGACGACGGGTCGGCCGATCGGGTGATCTCAATACGACAAACGGCGGATTCGCCTGACCCGAAGTAGGATCTGCGCGAATCCGCTGCGTTCTGACCAAAAGGCCAGGTCAACGGCTTGACCAGGGCCTCCGACGTGGGTCACAAACGTGACCCACACATGACCCACAGAGATCAACAACACCAAGATGAAGTTGAATATTGCCTGGTCAAACAGTGCGCCCGAAGGGACTCGAACCCCTAACCTTCTGATCCGTAGTCAGATGCTCTATCCATTGAGCTACGGGCGCTCGTGCTAAGCCAGCATACACACCCGGCTTTCGCGCGGAGACTCCGGGATTCGAACCCGGGAGGGGCTTTAAGACCCCAACCGCATTAGCAGTGCGGCGCCATAGACCAGACTAGGCGAAGTCTCCCTGGTGGCCCGCAGACCACCGCGCCCGAGGATACAGGTCGGCACCCACCGGGGGCAAAACGACTTCCGGGGTACGCCGACCGAGGCACGCCGCCACGGTATTTCCCCGCTGTGCGGCGACGTGATCGGGACTACGCTCCATCGATATGCAGGAGCAGCCGCCCAGCGAACCGACCCGCCAAGAGCCTGCTGAGCGTACGCGTCGGCGCCCGGCGCGGGCCACGTTCACGCCGCCGCAGGTGACCGAGCAGTCCGCCGAGACCGCGCCTGCGGCACCGGCGAGCCCGCGTCCCCGCCGAGCCAAGGCGGCACCGGTGATCTTCCAGCCACCGGAGCCGGACCGGCCCTTGCCTCGACAGCCGACGCCCGCCCCCGCCGACGCGGAGAGCACCCCGGCCGAACCGCCCGCCGTCGAGAACGCGGCGCAGGCCGGCCCGGTGCAGGAACCGACGGTCCAGCCACCGAGGAAGCGGGCTCCCCGACCGCGCAAGACCGCCACCAGCACGGCTGCCGTCGCACCGACACCACCCCCGCCAGCGCCGGCCGTCCCGGATGCGACGCCTGCCACACCCGAACCGGCCGAGACCACGCCGATCCCTCGCAAGCGCGCCACGCCCACCCGCGCCACGCCCACCCGCGCCACGACCCCGAGCAGGAAGACCCCGGGCAAGGCAACCTCGCGCTCGACGACCCAGGACAAGCCGACTCCGGACCCAGCCACGCCGCCCGGGTCCACCCCGCGCGAGGTAACACCGGAGAGGGCCACCCCGCGCAGTGCCGCCACGGCGAAGGCGGGTGCACCCGCGGTCGCACCGGCGCCCACGCCAGAAGCGACTTCCGCGATCACCCCCCAGCCGGCCGCAGCGGCGGTCTCATCGGCTGACCCAGAGGCGGCTTCACCTCGTACCCCGGAACCGGACTTGCGGGCCGTGGCCGTTCGCCTACGCGACCACCCCGGCTTCGCTCCGGAGTTGCTGGCGCTGGAGGCGGTCCGGACGCTCGGTCCGGGCGCCGCCGAGTGGGCGCGGCGGCTGCGGGACCGCTACCCGGACGCTTCGGCGGACGGTCTGGCCCGCCTGGCGACCCGGCGGTACGTGCGGGCGGCGGGGGTGGGAGGGGCTGCGGCGGCGCTGGCGGGGCTCTTCGCGCCGTTGGCGGAGCTGGTGTCGGTGCTGTGGACCCAGTCGAACCTGGTGCTGCACCTGGCGGCGGCCTACGGCCGGAACCCGTCGCACCCCGATCGGGCCGAGGAGTTGCTGGTGTTGACCCAGGTGCATCCGGACGCGGCGAGCGCGCGGGCGGCGCTGGCCGGTGCGCGGGAGGCCGGCGATCCGGTGGAGGGGACGTGGCCGAGGGCTGCGGAGGCCGCGTGGCGGCTGGCCGCGCCGCTCACCGCGCAGGCCGGCGGCTGGGTGGCGCTGCGGTTGGCGTCCCGGCTGGTGCCGGGCGCGGCCGTGGTGGCCGCCACGTTGGGCGACGCGGCGGCGGCCGACCGGCTGGCGGCGCGGGCGGTGGCCGCCTACCGGACGAGCTGGCGCTGACCCGTCACAGCCAGTCGAACCATTCCCGGGGCAGCGACGCGTAGCCGACGAAGGCGACCACGTCGAGCACGGTGTGCGCGATGACCAGGGGCATCACCCGGCGGGTACGCAGGTAGAAGAGGCTGAACACGACGCCCATCACCGCGTTGCCGACGAACGCGCCGAAGCCCTGGTAGAGGTGGTAGGAGCCGCGCAGCAGCGCGCTGGCCGCGATGATCGCGGCCAGCCGCCACTGGAGCTGGCGCAGCCGGGTGACCAGGTAGCCGACCACGATCACCTCCTCCAGCACGGCGTTCTGCACGGCGGCGAGGATCAGCACCGGGATCGCCCACCAGACCTTCGGCAGCGCCGCCGGCACCAGCGTGGCGTTGAGGCCGAGGTGCGCCGCCACCCAGAACAGGGCCAGGCCGGGCAGGCCGATCAGCGCGGCCAGGCCGGCGCCGCGCGCCAGATCCTGGCCGGGCCGCCGCGCGTCCAGGCCGAGGGTCCGCGCCGGGTCGCCGGGGTCCCGACTGAGCAGGTGTACGGCGAGCAGCACCGGAAGCAGCGCGAACACGATGCCGAGGAGCTGGTACGTCAGGTCCAGCCAGGGGCGGGCCGACGCGGAGGTGTTCAGTGACGCGGTCTGCTTGGACAGCGGCCCCTCGGCGGTCAGCTTCGCGATGATCGAGACCACCGCGTAGACGGCGGACTGGCCAAGGGACAGGCCAAGGACCAGCAACGTTTCGGTCCCCAGCAGCCGGCGGGACACCGGGCGGGTCAGCTCAACGGTCACCGCACCACTGTGCCCGACGGACGGCATGGCAGGCAGCACCGATCGGTCGGCATGAACCGATCGCACATTCTGTGCGACCGATGTGCACGCTCCGTGGAGATTCTATCGGTGCCCGATCCGCTGTCGTCTGGAGAAGGAGCACCGGTGGACAACGTCGCACGGTTGCTGAAGGAGAGCTGGACCCTGGTCGAGGAGGACCGGGAGCGGCTGACCGGGCACTTCTACGCTCGGGTGTTCCTGCTCGACCCCGCTCTACGGCAGCTCTTCCCGGTGCAGATGACCGGCCAGGGTGACCGCCTGCTGGAAGCGATCATCACGGCGATCCACACCGTGGGCGATCCGGAGAGCTTCGACGAGTTCCTGCGCGCGCTGGGCCGCGACCACCGCAAGTACCACGTCGACGACCGGCACTACGCCACGATGGGCGTCGCGCTGCTCGACGCGCTGCGCAGCACGGCCGGCGACGGCTGGAACCTGGAGTACGACCAGGCGTGGCGGGACGCGTACGCGGCCATCGCGGCGAAGATGGTCGCCGGGGCGGCAGACGACGACAACCCGCCGTTCTGGCACGCCGAGGTGCTGACGCACGAGCGCCACGGCCCGGACATCGCCGTGCTGACCTGCCGGGCCCTGCAACATCCACTGCCCTGGCAGGCGGGCCAGTACGTGAGCCTGGAACTGCCCCGCTTCCACCCGAGAGTGTGGCGGAACTACTCGGTGGCGAACGCTCCGAACGACGACAACGTGCTGGAGTTCCACGTACGGAGCCCCGGCGCGGGATGGGTGTCCGGCGCGCTGGTCCGGCGGGTGCGGCCCGGGCAGCTGCTGCGCCTGGCGGCGCCGATGGGGTCGATGACCCTGGACCGCTCCTCCGAGCGGGACATCCTCTGCGTGGCCGGCGGCGTCGGGCTCGCGCCGATCAAAGCGCTGGTGGAGGAGTTGGCCACCTACAACCGGACGCGGTGGGTGCACGTCTTCTACGGCGCCCAGCAGGCGTCCGACCTGTACGGGCTGGCCGGTTTTCAGGACCTGGTGGCGGCACACCCGTGGTTGTCGGTCACCGCGGCGTGCAGCGACGACCCGGACTTCGACGGCGAGCTGGGCGACATCGCGGACGTGGTGGCCCGGTACGGCCCGTGGACGACCCACGACTGTTACGTATCCGGGTCGGCGCAGATGGTCCGCTCGACCCTGCAGGTGCTGGCCGCCGACGAGGTACCACCGCCGAACATCCGCTACGACACGTTCGGCGATCTCTAGACGTTCCTCCCCCCACACCGGGGCGCGTGCCCCTGCCCCCTGGGGCGCGCGCCCCGGTCCCCCTCCCTGAGTCAGTAGCACCAGGTCTCAGTAGCGCCAGGGGCGCCCGGTCTCGCGGTACTCCTCGACCGGCACCAGCGGCACGCCGGGTGCCATCCGGTCGACGTAGAGCCGGCCCTGTAGGTGGTCGATCTCGTGCGCGACGAGCCGGGCCATGCCGAACTCGAACGACGTGATGATCCGACTGCCGTCCCACTGGGCGTGTTCGACGTCGAGTCGCAGCGGGCGGGGCACCAGACCTCGGTGGTCGAAGAAGGAGAGGCACCCCTCGTACTGCTCGTCGGTCTCCGGGTCGGCGTCGACCACCCGGGGGTTGAGCAGGACGACCGGTTCCGCCGAGCGGTCGGGGGGCCGGACGACGGCGGCGGCCCGGCCGATGCCGAGCTGCGGTGCGGCGATGCCCACTCCCTTGCTGAACGGGTGCAGCTCGTCGAGCCGGGACAGCGCCATGGTGAGGCGCTCCACGATGCCCCGGGCCACCTGCTCCTCGCCGGGCAGGTCGAACTGTCGAACCGGCTGGCGGAGGAGATCGTCGCCGCGCTGCACGATGCCGATCCCGCGCATCCGGTCGCTGGGGCGGACCCGGGTGCTGCCGGTGCCGGCGTCCGGGTCGGTGTCCGGCCGAGCCCGGAAACGCCACTGCATCCGGTAGCGGGCGTTGAGCGGCGGGTCGTCGGTCTGCCAGCCGAAGATCGCCCGGTCGTCCTCGTCGTGTCGCTGCGGGGCGGTCCGCAGCGGGCCCTCCTCCGCGGAGAGCGAGGTCTCCACGCCCCAGACCTGCGGGTCGAGCGCCGCCGGCAGATCCAGGCGTACGGCGAGGTGCCGGGTGGGCAGCCGGACGGCCCGCTGGAACCAGGGGCCCCACTTCTCGTGTCCGACGCTGTACGCGTACTCGATGCTGGTCCGGTCGCCGGGGTAGAGCGGGAACCGGCGTTCGCTGTTCTCGAAGAGGAGCCAGATCTCCTTGAACGCGTCCCGGTCGTGTTTCGCCCGCCAGTGCATCGGCTCCGGATCGCCGGTGCCGTCGTCGCGTCGGGCCTGTAGTTGCAGTTCGGCGAAGGTGAGCGGGTGCGCCCGGTGGTGCCGGTTGGAGCGACCGGGATCGTTCGGATAGCGGTCGACCGCCACGCGTACGAGGTAGCGGGTGACCGGGTCGGTGCCCGCGTTGTACAGCTCGCGGTGGATGACGCACCGGTAGCCGTTGTCGGTGTGGATGAGGGTGGCCAGTTCCCGCTCCACCACCAGGCCGGTGCCGGGGGGAAGCCACTGGCCGGGCAGCGCAGGCTCGCGCTGCGGATGGCCGGAGCGGGCGTGCCGGAGGTCGTCGTACTCCCGGAAACGCTGCCAGATCGCGCCGCTGGCCTCCAGGACGGCCTCGGCACGGCGGGCGAAATCCTCGGTCGGGCGGTGTCGACGGCCCTCGACGTGACTCACGTAGGACGGGTCGAAGCCCATCAGCACGGCCAGTTGCTTCTTGGAGAGGCCCCGCCCGGCACGCTGCCGGGCAAGCTCGGCCGCAAAGGACTCGGCAGCCCGTTCGAGGGGTGAGGTCATCGGCTTCCTCGCGGCCGGGAGTATCAGTTTCACGTTCCGTGGCCAGACGCACACTTGACTGGCATGTTCCCGACACACTGCTTGACATCTCGTGCCGAGCGTCGACGAGGCCCCGGATCGCGGTACGCGGTCCGGACCTCCCCGTCTGCCCGGATACGGCTGCCCCTGTCGCTCGGATTACAGCGACTCGCGTATACCGACGGGCGTGGTTAGGCTAGCCTTAGCTTCGGACGGCATCTGGCCGTCCGCCGGGGCACGCTTCCGGCCACTCGGACGGGGGACGGCTCAGGTGACAGCGGTGATGCCGAGGCGGGACGTGGCCGCCACGCCGCTCGCGCCCGTCACCGCCGCGCTACGGGCGATGTTCGGCACCGACGACCTTCCCGGGCTCGCCCGGGGCCTGCTCGTCGACGACGAGTTCGGCTGGGCGCCCGCCACCACCCTGATCGACGGCACCCGCCTGCCGGAGCTGCTGCGCGCGGCGAGCGTCCGCTGGGGCGGCACGCCGCACGCCTGCGCCGCGCTGGCCTGGAAGTCGTACAGCTACTGGACGGCGCTGCCGGTCGTGCTCGGTTGGGCCTCGGCCCGCCGGGTGCCGCTGCTCGACCCCTCCGACGTGCTGATCCACTTCGAGGACCACCGCCCACTGATCACGCTGGGCCTGCGCCACGGCACCACCGTGGCGGTGCTGCCGAGCGACCCGCTGGCGCTGTCCGGCCTGCCGCAGGTACGCGTCGTCGCCGGCGAGGCGGAGCTGCTGGCCGCGCTGCGCGCCTCACTGCTCGACGCCCACCTCGCTCCGCTGATCGCGGCGATCCAGGCGGAGGTACGGGTGGGCACCAGGACGCTGCTCGGTTCGGTCGCCTCCGGCATCGCGCACGGCGTCCTGCGCGCCGCGGACGGGCTGCCCGGCTCGACGGTGGAGAGCATCGACACCCTGCTCGGCGCGCTCGACCTGGCCGACCTTGTCGAGCTGGTCCCCGGCCCGACCGGCGAGCCCAGCGTCCAGCGCCGCACGTGCTGCCTGGCCTTCACACTGCCCAGCCCCAAGGTCTGCCAGGGCTGCTGCGTCCGACAGGGCTGACCGGGCGCGATCCCGCCGATCAGTCGGTCAACGGTCGGACGTCCCACACCCAGACGCCGCCGGTGAAGGTCGGTTGGATACCGGTCAGCTCGGTCATCCCACGGCGCAACTCCATCTCGTGCTCGTGCGGTCCGAGGATCACCACGCCGGCTCGCCAGTAGCGCAGGTCGTCGACCGCCTTGACCCGACTCTGCGGCGTGATCGGCGGCACCGCGCCGGTGCGCCGGATGGTGGCGAAGAAACTGCTGGTGGGCCGGGGCGGCGCGGTGAACAGCGCGACCTTCGGCGGCTGAGCGCTCGGGCGGGTGTCCGGGCCGAGGAAGTAGCCCCGGGCCAGCGGCATGTCCAGCCGGGTCGCGGCCGACCAGCGCAGCGGCTCCGCGTAGTTGGTGTCCGGCAGCGGCAGGGTCACCACACTGCGCCCACCAGCCACGTACGGCCGCCATGCCCCACTGGTCACGAAGGTGGGGACCGGGTCCAGCTGGACCACGGGCAGCGGGGTCGGCAGGATCGGCAGCAGGGCCATCGTCAGCACGGTCGCGGTGGCGAAGCGGATCTGCGGTCGGGCGGCCGGACGTGTACCGGCCAACTCCCGGGCACGCTCGGCGCCGTAGGCGAGCAGCACCCCGACGATCGGAGTGATCGCCAGCGCCCACCGGGTCGGCACCACCGAGTGCAGGATCGGCAGGTTTTCCAGCGCCGCCCAGGGCCCGGGCACGCCAGTGCCGCGCCCGTCGAAGCGGATCTCCCGGCCGAGCGAGAGCACGGTGAAGAGCAGCCCGAGCCCGGCCAGCGCGAGCACCACCGCCGACCGCCGCAGCCACCAGACGAGGGCGACCACCAGCACGAGCAGCGACCAGCCGAAGAAGCTGTTCTCCTCGGTCGGGTTCTTGGCCAGGCCCGCGGCGGTGCGCGGGCTGCCGGCCAGCGACTCCCGGGAGTACGCCACGAACGACGCGAGGTCGCTGGAGTAACCACGGATCAGGCTGGACAGCCCGGAGTAGGCGCCGGGTCCGAAGAACTGCACATACAGCGGGTACGCGAGCAGCAGGCCGGCGACCACGGCGGTGACGGCGAGGCCGGCGAGGAAGGGTCGGATCCGTGACCGCAGAGCGGGGCGAGCGAGGGCCAGCACCCCGACGATCACCCCGATCCCGATGGCGGTCATCAGCAGGATCTCCAGATTGAGGAACGCCTGCCAGACGATCACCAGCGCGAGCAGCACACCGTTACGCAGCCAGCGGCCGGCGTCGGCGAGCCGCAGCGTGCGCCAGATGATCAGTGGGACGACGAACTGCGACACGATGTTCGGGTGCCCGTTGGCGTGCGAGACCATGGCCGGTGCGAACGCGCAGAAGCCGGCACCGAGCCAGGCCGGCCCCCGGCTCCGGACCAGGACCCGGGAGAGCAGGAAGTACCAGGCCGTGGCAGTGGCGATCATTCCGAGAGTGAGAAAGAGCAGGAATGCCGCACGTGGTCCGAACAGCAGGGTTATCGGCGTCATCGGTAATGAAATAGATAATACGGACGTATTTGCCATCAGGTTGACACCGTCCGGCACGTTCATCCGGTCCGAATGGAACGGGTACGCGAATTGCGTGACCACCCGCGCACCGTGCGCCATCATCCATTCGAACTGCGACTGGTCCGAGCGGTTGTCGCGCACTCCACTGCCCGGGTTCCACCAGAGACGCCCGGTGACCCAGAAGCCGAGCACCACGAAGCTCAGCACGACCGCCAGATCGACCCACTTCCCGTTGCGGCGCAACCGATCACCGCCGGGCTCCTCCGCCTGCGATGCGGTGGTCGGGCCGTCGCCGGGAGCGTCCGATTCGGGAGTAGTCATGACAATTCATAGGGTAGTCAGCGTATGAGGGTGCCGTGACATGTTTCGGGGTACTGCCGTACTATGTGCCGGGTTCGCCGACCGCCGATCACGTGCCCACCCCCCGACCGCAATTCGGCCAACCGCTCCCCCGTTTCCTTCGCCATCCAAGCGGATGATTCACTCTGTCGGTCCAGGCACGGGTCGAGTTCATATCGTGAGGAATCGACGCATGGCAGAAATCACTGGGGATCAGCGCGTCCAGTCCGAGGTGCTGGAAGGCCTGGCGACGGCCGTGAACCACCGTCGTTGGTTCGTCGAACTGGCGGTGCCGTACCTCGGTGACGACCCCATCGAGATCGGCAGCGGCCTCGGCGACTACGCGCTGGAATGGTCGCAGCGACTGCCCCGGTTCACCGCCACCGAGGCCGACCCCGACCGGCTCGTGCAGCTCAAGGAGCGGCTGTCCGCCCAGCCGGGCATCGACGTCCGGCAGATGCTGCTACCGCACAGCGACCGGGGCAACTACAGCGCCGCCGTCTCGTACAACGTCCTGGAGCACATCGACGACCACGTGGGCGCGCTGCGGAGCATGCGCGACCTGGTCCGACCCGCCGGTGCGGTGATCATCATCGTGCCCGCGTTCCAGTTCGCCATGAGCCCCGCCGACATCGCCACCGGCCACGTCCGCCGCTACACGAAGAAGACGCTCGCTGCGGCGATGACCGAGGCCGGCCTGACGGTGGAGAAAATCCACTACGCCAACGCGCTCGGGTTGATCGGTTACTTCATGGCCACCAAGGTCTTCCGCCTGATGCCGAAGGAAGGCCCCATGGTCAAGGTCTACGACACCCTGGTCCTCCCCGCCACCAAGGCCGCCGAACAGGTCGTCCGCCCCCCGTTCGGCCAGTCCGTCTTCGCAGTGGCCCGAGTCCCGGCCTGACCCACGCACCCCCCACCCACCCCCACCCTCCCTCCGCCGATCTTGCACTTTCGGTCGTCGACTCGTCCCTTGTATGGGTTTCGTCGGCGCAGAAAGTGCAAGATCGGCGCGGCCAGGGGGCGAGGGTTACTCCTTGGTCTGGTGTGTTGGGCGGATTACCGCTCGCGCCAGGGTGTGGAAGGTCAGGTTGAAGCCGACGTAGGCCGGGCTCGCGTCCGGGGTCACATCCAGGCGGTCGACGTCGAGAGCGTGCACCGCGAAGACGTACCGGTGGGGGCGGTCACCGGGCGGCGGCGCCGCACCCCCGTAGCCCTGCGCGCCGTAGTCGTTGCGGACCGAGAACGCGCCCCCGAGATCGGTGCCCGCCGCGCCCCCGGCACCGGTGGGCAGCTGCGTGACGTCGACCGGCACGTTCACCAGCACCCAGTGCCAGAAGCCGCTGCCGGTCGGCGCGTCCGGGTCGTAGCAGGTGACGGTGAAGCTCTTGGTCTCGGCGGGGAAGTCCGACCAGGCCAGCTGCGGGGAGATGTTCTCACCGCCGGCGCTGCCGTGCGCGTGCCGGATGTCCATCGGCTCGCCGTTCTGCACATCGTCACTGGTCAGCGTGAACGAAGGGACGGTCGGCAGCAGCTCGTACGGGTCCGGGGCGATCGGTCGTTCCAGGGTCATCGGGACGGGTCCTTCCGGAGTGGGCAGATACCTGCCTCTTCATACCCCTTTCCACGCCGTGGAACGACCGATTGGTCGGGGTGTGCCGGATCACGGGGGCGGGCTAGGGTGGTGCCCCTGCAACGTCCCACGGGGGGGGAATCCTTGCTCAGCATCTGGCGAGACTTTCTGGTCGCCGTCGTCGGCGTCCTACGCAAGCCGGACGAGCAGGCGCTCGCAGAGGAGCGTCGACGCGCCGTCGAACGACTCGCCGACACGACGATCCGCGAGGCCCGACGGGACGAGCCCGAGGGGACATAGCCGCGGACCCACCGGGGCGACCAGGAGCCAGGCGCGGGACCGCTGCTGGTGCGTACGGTGAAGATGGCCTGATGGTGCGGCCAGTGGTCACGACGGAGACGCACCGACCGACACCGTTCGAGGTCTTCTTCGACCTGGTACTCGCCTTCGGGCTCATCCGGGCCACCTCCTTCATGAGCGAACGACCCGCGCCGGTGACCCTGGTGCAGGGACTGCTCGTCCTCATGCTGCTGTGGAACTCCTGGTTGGCCTACGCCTGACTGGGCAACTCCGTCCGGATCGACGTCGGGCCGATCTGCGCCGGCGTCACCGTGGCGATGGGTGCCATCTTCCTCATCGCGCTCGTCGTCCCCGAGGTCTGGGAGACCGGCCCCGGTACGAGGATGCCGCAGCTGACCCTGGTGGTGGCGTACGTCGTGGTGCGGGCGGTCCAGTTCAGTCTCTTCCACTGGGTGGCGTCCGACGAGCCCCGGATGCTCCGGACCGTCCGGCTCTACTCCCTCACCACCACGCTCTCCTTCATCCCGCTCGTCCTCGGCGCGGCATTCGGCGGCACTCCGCAGATCCTGCTGTGGGCGGGGGCGCTCGTCATCGACATGACCGGCGGCGTGCTCGCCCTACTGCAACCTCTGCGAGCGTGGCGAGCTTCCGTTCGTCAAGGTCGGCAAGCATCGGAGGATCAAGCGGGACCAGGTCGAGGCGCTGCTGCACCCCAGACCGGAACTGACTCGTGATCAGCTCAAGTCGCTGTGGCTGCACCAGGCGGTAGCGGGCAGTCTGGTCACCGACCCGGACGCCGTACTCAGTAAGGTTCGGGAGAATCTCGACCGACTCCTGCGGCAGCACCGAGGCACGATGACCGAGGTGTGGCTGAAGCGTTGGCAGGACAGGACCGACGATGGTGTCAACGCCGTTCTCAAGGCGCTGACCTCTGATGATCCGGAAGCGGTAGAGCTGAGACAGAACTCACCGTTCGCCGGGGTCCTGTCGCAGCCACAGCGCAAGAAGGTTCTTGAGTCCTTCACCCGCAGTGGCTGGGAGCGAGCGGCGTGAGACGCGAGCAACTGGAGCACGTCCTGCGGTCGGCGTGCCAGATCGTCGGAGATCTGGACGTCCTCGTCATCGGCAGCCAGTCCGTGCTGGGGGCGATCCCGGAGAGCAGACTTCCGCTGGAAGCCACCGCCTCCATGGAGGTTCACGTCGCATTCTTCGACGACCCGGACGACCACAAAGCAGACCAGGTCGACGGGGCAATCGGCGAGTTCTCCCTGTTCCACGAAACGAACGGCTACTACGCCCAGGGCGTGAGCGTGTCGACGGCGAGGCTGCCCGATGGGTGGCGGGATCGTCTGATCCTGGTGGAGTCCCGGAGCACCCAACCGGGGCGCGGCTACACGATCGAACCGCACGACTGCGTCGTGTCAAAGCTGGTAGCTGGCAGGGAGAAGGACCACGCCTTCGCCGACGCGCTGATCCGGGCCGGTCTCGTTGACCCAACGGTGGTCGCGGACCGGATTGAGATGGTCGACGTGCGTCCGCTGGTGCTGAAACGACTGAGAGATTGGATCGCGATCTACCTGCCGACAACCTGACGGCTGCCCAAGGGGCGGAGGGTGTGGGATTCGAACCCACGAAGACATCGCTGCCTTACCGGTTTTCAAGACCAGCGCCATCGGCCACTAGGCGAACCCTCCCGGACCACCACCCGCAGGTGCGCGGCCGTCAACAGTCTGCCACGACACGCGCCGGCCGGCTCGGCGTCCCCTCCCCGAAAAGCGCCGGCCAGGCGGCGGCTCCGGCGTCCACTGTGGCGTTGATCGACTCGGGTCCCTGGAAACCGGGGCGTCGCGTGCGCTGGGATGCCGCGATTTCGCGGAAGCCGAGTTGACCAAGCCTGCGGACCGCCCGACTTCGCGGAAGCCGAGTTGACCAAGCCTGCGGACCGCCCGACTTCGCGGCAGCCGAGTTGACCAAGCCGACCACGGCCGGACGAGCCGCCGCGCGAGGGGTGCGTCTGCGGCGCAGAGCGCGGCGGGTGAGACTGGAGTCATGCGAGCCATCACCGTTCCGCAGCCCGGTGGACCCGACGCGCTGGTCTGGGCCGAGGTCCCCGACCCCGAGCCCGGCCCGGGCGAGGTGATCGTCAGGGTGCGGGCCAGCGGGGTCAACCGCGCGGACCTGCTGCAACGGCAGGGGCACTATCCGCCGCCGCCGGGCGCGCCCGCGTACCTCGGCCTGGAGTGTTCCGGGGTGATCGACGCGATCGGCCCGGAGGTGACCGGGTGGGCTGTCGGCGAGGAGGTGTGCGCGCTGCTGGCCGGCGGCGGGTACGCCGAGCGTGTCGCGGTGCCCGCCGGGCAGTTGCTGCCCGTGCCGGCCGGCGTCGACCTGGTCGACGCCGCGGCGCTGCCGGAGGTGGCCTGCACGGTCTGGTCGAACGTGGTGGGGGTGGGCCGGCTCGACGCTGGCGACACGCTGCTGGTGCACGGCGGGGGAAGTGGGATCGGCACGTTCGCGATCCAGTTCGGGTCGGCGCTCGGTGCCACGGTGCTGGCGACCGCCCGCGCGACCAAGCATTCCCGGCTGCGCGAGTTGGGCGCGGCGCACACGATCGACTACGCGGAGCAGGACTTCGTCGAGGAGGTGCGCACGGCCACCGACGGTCATGGGGTGGACGTCATCCTCGACATCATGGGCGGGTCCTACCTGGGGCGGAACGTCGCCGCGCTGGCGACCGGCGGTCGGCTCGTGGTGATCGGGATGCAGGGTGGCCGCAAGGCCGAGCTGGATCTGGGCGCGTTGTTGACCAAGAGGGCCAGTGTGTCGGCGACCGCGCTGCGGTCCCGGCCGCTGGCCGAGAAGGCGGCGATCGTCCGGGGCGTACGCGACGAGGTGTGGCCGTTGGTCGCGGCCGGCGCGGTGTGGCCGGTGGTGGACCGGCGGCTGCCGATGGCCGAGGCGGCCGAGGCGCACCGCCTGGTCGAGTCGAGCGACCACGTCGGGAAGGTGCTACTCCGCCTCGGGTGAGGCGGGCGGCAGCATGAGGCGGGCGCCCGGACCCTGTGCGGCGAGGGTGTCGCCCGGGTTGTAGAGCATGCAGCGTTGCATCGACAGGCAGCCGCAGCCGATGCAGCCGTCGAGGTCGTCGCGGAGCTTGGTGAGGAGTCGGATCTTCTCGTCGAGCCGGCTGCGCCAGCTGGCGGAGAGGCGCTCCCAGTCCTGCGGGCTGGGGGTGCGGCTCCCGGGCAGCGATTCGAGCGCGTCGCGGATCTCGTCGAGCGAGACGCCGACCTGCTGGGAGATCCGGATGAAGGCGACCCGCCGCAGCTCGGCGCGGGCGTAGCGGCGCTGGTTTCCGCCGGTGCGGTCGGCGCGGATCAGGCCGAGCCGCTCGTAGTAACGCAGCGCGGACGGCGCCACCCCGGAGCGTACGGACAGCTCACCGATCGTCAACGCGTCCTGCATCACCGGGTCCTCGAATTGAAGTGGACTTCAATTCGAGGTTACCGGTGCTCAGCGCGCGGACGACACCGCGGGACGACGGCGGGCGCGCTCGCGACCGAGGATCCAGATCGCCTCGACGCCGTCCTTCCAGGTGATCTTCTTGCCCTCTTCGCGGCCACGGGCCCGGTAGCTGATCGGCACCTC
This sequence comes from Micromonospora sp. NPDC049102, assembly GCF_043197485.1. Taxonomy (NCBI): domain Bacteria; kingdom Bacillati; phylum Actinomycetota; class Actinomycetes; order Micromonosporales; family Micromonosporaceae; genus Micromonospora; species Micromonospora sp. NPDC049102. Next base: position 16,956 of record NZ_JBICTE010000025.1, read on the forward strand.
GTACGGGCGGATGCGGCGACGCAGCAGCTTGCCGGTCACCTCGGCCTCCATGCCGAAGCCGCGCGAGCGCACCTCCAGCGACCGGTAGAGCTCCACCGGCATCAGCTTGAAGCAGGTCTCCAGGTCGCCGATGTACGAGTTGAAGAGGACGTTCGCCGCCATCGTGACGCCCTTGTTGCCCATCACGTACCAGAAGCTGTAGGCGCTGTGGCTGCCGAAGGTGCGATTGCCGTAGACCACCGTGGCCCGCCCGTCGAGCACCGGGGCGAGCAGCTTGGGGATGTCCTGCGGGTCGTACTCCAGGTCGGCGTCGAGAATGACCATGTACTCACCCTCGGCGCTGTCGACAGCCGTCTTGATGGCCGCGCCCTTGCCCGCGTTGCGCTGGTGGGTGATGACCCGCAGGCGCGCGTCGTCGGCGCGACCGAGGACCTCACCGGTACCGTCGCGGCTGCCGTCGTCGACCACGACCAGCTCGATCTCGCAGGGGTAGTCCACCGCCAATGCCTGCTTGAGGGCATCCGCGATGCGTTCTTCCTCGTTGTAGACCGGCATGAGGATCGAGAGCTTCACGGGAATCTCCACGGTGGCGACAACACGTCGGGCATAGCCTAGCCTGGCTGGTCAGCCCGACGGTGGCCGCCACCGTCGGACAGTCGGCGTGGCGGTCTCAGCCCGATGGTGTTTACTTCCCGCCATGTCGGCTGCCGGCTCCCTGCTCGTGGTGCTCCCCGCCACCTCGGTGCTCCTGCTCACGGTCGCGTCGAAGCCGCGCGGGGTCGATGCGGTGACGCCGACACGGCTCGCCGCGGTGCGTGCCGCGCTGGTCACCGGGGCGTACGCGGTGCTCGTCGTCGAGGTGCTCGGCGCGCTGCACGCGCTGACCAGGCCGGCGTTCGTCGCCGCCTGGCTGCTCTTCCTCCTTGCCTCCGCGACGGCGGTGGGTCTGCGCTGGCGGCGGGACACCCCGGTCGCCCACCTGGCCGCCGTGCCGCCGCGGCCGGTGCCGGTCGGCGCGGCGGTGACCGTCGGCGTCGGCCCGGGCACGCCCACCCCGGCCGCCGACGACGGCCTGGTGGTCGGGCGCGACGCCGCACCGGCCCAGACCGAGGGAGTACGCGCCAGACTGCTCGCCCGGGCAACCGAGAGCTGGCGTACGGCGGGTCGGGGCGAGCGGCTGCTCGCGGGCGGCATCGGCGCTCTGGTGTTGCTGGAACTGCTGATCGCACTGCTGGCCGAGCCGAACAACTTCGACTCGCAGACGTACCACCTGCCGAAGGTCGAGCACTGGGTGGCCCAGGGCGACCTCGACTTCTGGCCCACGGCCATCCACCGGCAGGTGACGATCCCGCCCGGCGCGGAGTACCTGCTGCTGCACCTGCGCCTGCTCACCGGCTCCGACGCGCTGCACAACCTGGTGCAGTGGGCCGCCGGGGTGCTCTGCCTACTGGTGGCCGCGCGGATCACCGCGCAGCTCGGCGGCGGCCGACGGGCCCAGTTGATCACCGCGTTCGTGCTGGCCAGCACCCCGATGGTCGCGCTACAGGCCACCAGCACCCAGACCGACCTGGTCTGCGCGGCGTGGGTGGCGTGTGCGGCGACCCTCGCGCTGGACGGGCTGCGCCGACGGACCGGCTGGGGAACCGTGCTCGGTCTGGGCGCGGCCACCGGACTGACCGCGGTGACCAAGACCAGTGGCCTGATCGCGGTGGGCCCGCTGCTGGTGCTGTGGGCTCTGGCGCAGCTCCGGCTGGCCCTGGCCGACCGGGCATCGGCCACCGAGGCGGCCGGCCGGGAAGCAGCCGTCAAATCAGCAGCCGTCGGGTCTGCGGCCGGTCGGGTGGGGGCGGTTCGCGGGGTGTTCCGGGTCGTCGGTGGCTCGGTGCTGGTCCTGGCGGTCGCGGCGCTCGTCGTCGGCCCGTTCCTGGCCCGGGTGACGGCCGAGTTCGGGCACCCGTTGGGCCCACCCCGGCTGCGTGAGTCGATTCCCATGGAACGGCACGATCCGGCGTCGATCCTGGTCAACGCGCTGCGGATCGGGCACACGGCCTTCGACACCCCGGTCGCGCCGCTGCGGGTCGCCGGCGCGGACGCGATCATCGGCGGCGCGGAGGCGATCGGCGTCGACCCCCAGGACCGGGCGATCACCTTCGGCCAGGAGGTGTTCCCGGTGCCCGCCTGGTATCCGGACGAGGATCGGGTCGCGTTCCCGATCGCCGGATCGCTGGCGCTGCTCGGCGCGCTCGTCGCCCTCGTCCGCCCGCGCCGGATCGATCCGGCGCAGGTCGGGCCGCTGCGGGCGTACGCCGTGGTGGTGCTGGCCGCCGTGCTGCTGCACACCTCGATGATCAAGTGGCAGCCGTGGGGCAATCGGCTGATCCTCTACGCCCTGGTGCTCGCCGTTCCGCTCGCCGGCCGGTGGTTGGACGCGCTCCTGCGTCGCCCCGCCGACCGGGCGACGAATCCGGCCGAGGCGGGTCGGGGGCGGCGGTCGGTTGCCGCCGTGGCGACAGTCGTCGTGCTGGCCACCTCGGCGTTGGCCGGAGTGCTCGCGCTGTCGTACGGCTTCCCGCGCCGGCTCGTCGGCTCGGGCTCGGTCTTCACCACCTCGGACTGGGACACCCGGTTCCTGCGCCGTCCGGAGTGGGCCGACGAGTTCCGCTGGGCCGCCGCGGCGGTGCGGGACAGCGGTGCCCGCCGGATCGGGTTGGTGGAGCGCAACGACGACTGGGAGTACCCGTGGTGGCTGCTGCTGCGCCAGCCGGACGGCAGCTCGCCGGATCTGGTGTCGTTGCAGTCGGTCCTGCCGGAACGGCCGCCGGCCGACCCGGCCTCGGTGGACGCCATCGTCTGCACCGGCAGCCAGCCGGCCTGCGCCAAGCTGGTGCCGGCCGGGTGGCGGTTGGAGTTCCGCGACTACGTCGGCTACGCCCTACCCCCGGGCCGCTGAGACGACGACATGGAAGGGCCCCGCCGTACGTGCGGGGCCCTGCTGCTCACTTGGTGCGCGGGATGAGGACGAGCCGGGCGACGCCCTTGTCACCGTCCTTGGCGCCGGCGACGCCGACCTTCGTGCCGACCTTGACCTCGCTGGGCTGCACCGTCGACCGCTTCTCGACGACGCGCAGGTCCTCACCGAAGGTCCACGTCATCGTGAAGCCGTCCGTGGACTTGACGGTCATCGAGTCACCGTCGACGACGGTCACCTCGCCACGCTGCACGACCACGGTCTGCGTACCGTTGTCCTTGGTCTGCACCACCGCCTCACCGTGCAGGGTGTTCCTGCGCAGCAGCACGCGGGCCTGGTGGCGCTTGCGCATCTCCTCGCCGCGCTTCTGCTTCCCCTTCTCGGCGGCCGTGGGGGAGGGCCCGGGCGTCGCCGGGGCGGCGACGGTCTGCACGTCCAGGTCGGCGGGGTCGAAGCCCATCGCGGTCAGTGCCTGACCTTCCACGCCCATCGCGGCGGCGACCTCGACGGCCGCGTCCCGCGCGGGCTGGCTGGCCACCTCGGCCGCGCCGCACCCGCTGACGCCGAGCGCCACCGCCGCGAACAGCGCCGTGGTGCCGGTGACGAATCCCCAACGTGGCATGACTCTCCCTCTCGTTCGTGGAGTCCCCAGCCTTTCCCGCGAGCACGAGCGGACCGTCAGGCCGATGTTCGGGTCCGGTAAGGATCACCGGGCAGTTGGACCGTGAAGGCGGCACCGCCTTCGGGGGCGTGGCCGGCGACGATCTCCCCGCCGAGCCGGCGCACCAGCCCGGCGGCCAGCGCCAACCCCAGCCCGCTGCCCACCTTGCGCACCCCCCGGTACCGCTCGTGCAGCGCCCCCCGCTCGAACGCCACCGCAAGGTCGTCGTCGGTGAAGCCGGGCCCGCCGTCGCGGACCTCCAACACACCGCCGGCCGCCGGGTCCGCACCGACCGGCCGGACCGCGAGCACCACCGGCGCCCCCGGGGGTACGACCCGCAGCGCGTTCTCCAGCAGCCCGTCCAGCACCTGCCGAATCCGACCCGGATCGGTGTACGCGGACACCGGCCGACCCGGCGTCTCCAGGTGGAACGGCACACCCACGGCGGCGCACCGCCCGGACCAGGTCGGCTCGGCGTCGGCGGCCAACCCGGTCAGGTCGACGGGTACCGGTTCCAACGGGAAGTCGGCGGCCTCCAGCCGGGCCAGCGCCAGCAGGTCACCGATCAGCCGGTCGAGGTGCTGGGCCTCGGCCAGCATCGTCCGGCCGGTGTCGGCGCTGCCGTCCGCCTCGATGACCCCGTCGGCGAGCGCCTCGGCGTACCCCCGGATGGCGGTCAGCGGCGTCCGCAGCTCGTGCGACACGGACAGCAGGAACTCGCGCTGTCGGCCCTCGCTGGTGGTCAGCGCGGCGGCCAGGCCGTTCAGTGCCTCGGCCAGGTCGGCGACCTCGTCCGGCGGCTCGACCGGCACCCGTACGGCACGGTCCCCGGCGCGCAGCCGGGCGGCGGCGGTGGCCGCGACGCGGATGGGTCGGGCTAGTCGGCGGGCCAGCAGGAGGCCGGCCACCACCCCGGCGGCCAGCCCGGCCAGCAGCGGCAGCCACAGGCTGAGCAGCACCTGCGCCCACAGACCGTTCGACGTGGCGCGGGACAGCACCACCCCGTTGCCGCCGGGCAGCGCGCGGCCCTCCACCAGGGCGCGGTGGCCGTTGACCGCCCGGCGAGCCGACACGTTGCGCCCCTGCCCGATCCGCTGCACCACGCGTGGCGGCAGACCCTGCCGGTCGACGGTCCCGCGGCGGATCAGGTACGCGTCGATGTCCTGGTCACGGAGTTGCTGGATGAGCCGCTCCTCGTCGGCGGTGCGCCCCCGGTCCAGCCGGGTGCGCAGCACCTCGGCGGCGAGTCGCGCCTGGGCGGCGAGGGCCTCCTGATCACGTCGCTCCGCGCCACGGATCGCCAACGGCACGGCGACGATCGCCGTGACGAGCACCGACACCAGTGCCACCGCGCAGGTGACCAGCACCGCACGGGCGGTCAGTGTCCGGCCGAACCGGCGGCGTCGGGGTGTGGCCGGAGGTCGTGCGCCGATCACCGGCAGTGCCATCGTCGGCGACTCGGCGCGTACCTGTTGCTCAGGCATCGACCGCGTACCCGACGCCACGGTGGGTGCGGATGACGCTGGCCGAGCCGAGCTTCGCGCGTACCTGTGCGACGTGCACGTCGACGGTCCGGGTGCCGGCGTGCGCGGCGTACCCCCAGACTCCCGCCAGCAGCTCCTCGCGGGTGAAGACCCGCCCCGGCCGGGCCATGAGATGCGCCAGCAGGTCGAACTCGGTCGAGGTGAGCTGCACCGGTACGCCCCCGGCGGTGACCGTCCGGCGGGCCGGGTCGAGGGTCACCGGGCCGACGACGCGGGGGCGTTCCGCGCCCTCCGGGCCACCGGCGGAGCGGCGCAGGACGGCGCGCACCCGGGCGACCAGCTCGCGCGGGCTGAACGGCTTCGTCACGTAGTCGTCGGCGCCCAACTCCAGCCCGACGATCCGGTCGACCTCGTCGTCACGGGCGGTGAGGAAGATGACAGGCGTCCAGTCGCCGGCCTCGCGCAGCCGTCGGCAGACCTCCGTGCCGGGCAGGCCGGGCAGGGCGATGTCCAGGACGCAGGCCACCGGGCGCAGTCGGCGGGCGGCGCTCAGGCCGGCCGCACCGTCGCGTTCCAGGTGGACGCCGAACCCGTCGCGGCCCAGGTAGAGCCGTACCAGGTCGGCGATGGCCGGCTCGTCCTCGACAACGAGGACGAGCCCACGGTGCGGCGGTTCCACGGTCACCGGCCCATGATTGCCGACCCGCTGGCCCGGCGCGATCGGTGCGTGTTCGAGTTCGGTAAAGGCCGGTTCCGGCGTCAGCGTGCGACGGCGGGGCGGAACACGTTGGGCCGTACGGCGGCGGGCGCGTCGCCGATGGTGGCCAGGACCCGTTCGCGGGGCGCCCGCAGGCGGGTCCGGAAGGCATGGTTGAGCAGCGCGTCGAGCTGCCACACCTGCTTCGGGTGGGTGGTGCGGATGAGGAACCGCTCGCGGATGCCGTCGATCGCGGTCGCGGCCAGCTCGACCGAGTGCAGCCGGGGGTCGGGGCTCCAGGTGACGTTGCTCAGCTCGCGCAGCTCGGTGTTGAGGTGCAGGCGCAGCCGGTGCAGCAGCCGGGTCTGCTGGGTCACCACCAGCCGGCGGTGGGTGAGCAGCAGCAGGTAGTCGCCGGTGACCGGACGGTCGGGACGGCTGCAACGGGTGACCAGGATGGTGGCGTCGCCGGAGCCGACGCAGCGGCGGAACACCGGCATGTGCCGGCTGACGGTCTGCACGGCCAGGCCGGCCTCGGTGGCGGCCGGGAGGAACGTTCGGGAGAAGACGTCCATGACCTGCCCAACGACGTCCCCGGCGGGGTGACGTGGGTCACGGAGGATTTTTGGAAGTTCCACGCCATCCCGTCGCACTGCCTGTCCGATTTCCGACCGGGACGGATGCCGGTCAGCTTTCCGGCCGAAGCGGGGTGGCAGCGAACAGCTCAGCCAGCCACCCGGGCACCGCCTCGGCGTACTCCGCGCGGGCCGGATCGGTCGTGTCCAGGGCCCGCCGCCAGGAGAGCGACCGACTCACCGCGCCCAGGTTCATCGCCAGGTCGGCGGCCTCGACGAGGGTTCGACGGTCGTAGCGGTCGGTCCACGCCTCCAGGTAGGCGTCCCGCAGCCGGACCAGGCTGGCGTCGTCGGCCGACAGCGCGGTGGCGTACCGGATGGAGCGCAGGGTCACCAGCAGCGTGCCGAACGGGTGCGCCACCGAGGCGTCTCCCCAGTCGAAGTAGCGGTAACCGGCCCCGCTGGCGAAGACGTTGCCGTCGTGCAGGTCGTCGTGCTGCACGGTGGCCCCGATACCGAAGTCCGCGAGCCGGCGACACCGCCGCGCGTACGCCGGAACCTCCGCCCGCAGCCGCTCGTACGTCTCGACGGCGAGCCCGCCCTCCGCGCCGACGCGCAGCGACCCGGAATCGTCGAGCAGGTCGGCGAACAGCCCGGCCAGCACCTCCGGACGGTGGTCCGGCACGCCCAGGGCGACCAGCTCGTCGACGTGCGGCGCGGTGGCGAGTTGCAGCGCCGCGTACCCGGGCAGGGCCCGCTCCCAGTGCCGCAGGTCGGGATCGCGGCCCAGCACGTCACGCAGCGACTCCCCGCCGTCGGGAAGCAACGACCAACCCCGCTGCCGGTCCACTGCGAGCGGGGTCAGCACCCGCTCGGGCGTCAGCGAGGCCAGCGTCGCGATCAGGACCGCCTCGTGCGCCGTGCCGGAGTTGTTGGCCTTGAACCAGACCGGCCCGTCGTCGGTCGGCACCCGCCAGACCAGCGACCACGGTCGGACCCGCGGCTCGACCGGCCCACCGGCCCGCAGGCCGGCGCTCGCGAGTTGCTCGTCGACCCAGGACCGGGCCCGCCGCTGCCACGCCTGGCTGGACCAGTCGGAGGTGCCGGTGATCGTCGTCACGGTGGGCACCCTAGACGAGTCCTAACGACGCATTGGCAGTAGGAACAAGTCGGGCGTGGACGCGGTCGCGGTACGACACTGTGACTGATCACACTCCGCGATCTGCCAGCCACCGGTCCAGCTCCGCGGACACGTGTCCCCTGTCCGCGACGATCAGCAGGCATAGGCTCTCAGCTATGAGGTCGGGGGCGGAACGGCAGTGAGGTCGGTCGTCACAAACTGGTCCTCGCCATCTTTCGCCCGTCCCCACCAACCGGCGTGTCGGGCCCTACTCCGTCTAGGCTTCGACGTGGTCCACCGCACGATCTTCAATTGCCCTCACACACGATCGTGGCCGGTGCGTGCCCATCCTCATGTACACGCCATGCCCGTCGCGAGACCAGAGCGATGTTCGAGCATGGGGCCACGTGAAGGGGTTTGTCGATGCCGGCAGTCGAAGGCACGCAGTGTCCCGAGTTCCTCACGACGCACGTGCGTTCCGGTGTGTTCCTGAGCCCGGAACCGAGATCAGTGCCACCGGGGGTGCTGCTCGCCCAGCCGGTGCCGGGCCAGCACCTGGTTCACATTGCGCCGCACGCCGCACCCGAGGTGGCCGCGACCGCACTGTTGGCGCAGCCGCCGGACGTGATCAAGCGGGCAGTTCACGCCCCGTCCGCGTCGGTGCTCGCCGAGCTGGACCTCCCCAAGGCGATCGACCTCGCCAACTCGCTGCACCTACCGGTCCGTGTTCCAGGCGACGCCCTGGCCCGCACGGACAACAAAGCGGTCTGGCTGTTCGACGCCGAGGCACGCCGTACCAACGCCCCGGACCCCGCCGGCTACGTCCTGGTGATGCCGGAGCTTCACCTCATTGCCCTACACGCCTCCGACGTCAACACGTCCGAAGCCGACCTGGCGCTGGCTCTCGGCACGGGTCACCACAGCTACACCGGCCCCGAGATTGCGAGTGACTTCGCCACCACGATCACGTTCGACGGTAGGCGGCCGGAGACGGCTTCGGCGGTCGAGGTTTTGGTTTATCACCTGAGTCATCCGCTCATCGTCGTCGCGGAGTCGACAAAGGTCTACGTCGGGGCAAAGGGGCGGCTGTACCGAACCGAAGCGCTGGCCCGGCAGTCCGGGGTGCCACAGCCGCAGAGCGAATACATCATGGCTCCCGAGGTCGTCGCCGGCGTTCAAACTCAGTTGAGAGGCGACCGCGACTGGAGTTCAGGGGCAGTAGAAGCAGCATTGCACCGAATGGAGACCGCGCTCGCCGCCCAGCAATCCGAAGCGGGAGCACCGAGTCCGCATCTGAGTCTGACGGACCTTTTCCCTCGAGATGAGGGATTCGTAGTTTACGGGTTCGGCCCGATCAGCCGGATCAGTCGGCAACCCACCGACAATGAACGCGGCACCCGGTCTTATGCCCACATACAAATAGAGCCTGACAGACTCCACCTTTTCCTCCAGAGCGCGAATAGCCACATCTGGCCAGGATCGTCGAAGCGACATCTTTCCGACGGTTTGACTCTCGGCGGAAAGCTCGCCGTTCGATATTTCGCATGGCGCGAGTTCGTCGACAAAAAACTCCCCCCCGGGCAGCAGGGGAGGTCCTCGGCATGGCATGAACGCGCGACGCGGTTGTTGTCACTGTCGAGGAAGGAAGAAAATGAGATTTTCATAAGTCTTCAGAACGGCGGAACCCCACGATTGCTGTCCGGCTATGCCGCTCTACTCTACTCCAACGCAGCAGGTCTCATGCACGCTATCGCCGCTGGCGGGCTGGCCAAAGACCATATCGCGGTAGCAGCGATCGTAGCGATGCCCCAACTTCTCGCCCATCTGCCAAATGACGTTCGCCGCTATCTGGTGGACGACTACACATTCATCGTGGAGACCTTCACAGGCTCGGCGCAGCAAGCTATTGAGGAAATGAACCCCAAGGCCGAACACGTCGACCGCCTTCGCAGCATCCTGCAAGCCCGAGATGTGCCCGTCAATCTCGCCACCCTCGCCCACCAGCCATACCATCTGGAAGGCGAAACCCCGGAGCAAGAGCAGCACAGCTACACGGTGCTCGACTATCTCAACCAAGGGCTGCGGCCAAGCCCCCGGCCCACCATTACCCAGCAGCGTAGCCTGAACGTCAGCGGCTTCTTCCTGAAAGATGCCACAACGCGTCTGCCGCTCATCGCCCTCGAGGTACGCAGCTACGGCGAACGGGCAATCGGCGCCTCGAAGGCGCTAAGCAATTACGCCCTCCTCAAAGAGATTAAAAATTCCGCTTACCGAAACGAGATCGCCGAGTTGCGGGGAACCCCCGCTGAAGCCAACGGTCGGGCGACCGCGCGAAATGCGTTGAGCAGACTCCTTGAGCAGTCCGAGCAGACACCGACCCTGTGGGCAGCAAACCAGCGCAGCGTCGAGGCAATCGAGGAAGCCGGCGTGCACGTGCTCGGTGCGACTCGGCTCAACGCGCAATGGAGACAGCTCGACGCTCTCGCCAAGAGCCACAACCGCCCGGTAATCGGTATCGCACCGGACAATATCAGCGATGACATATGGACCTTCTCCACGCCAGTCGACCGCTTGGAAGCCCTGCTGGACGGACGGACGCTGCCCGACCGGGCCGTCGTCGTCGTGCTCGGGCACGACGACACCATCGAAGCACTGGTCCATCAAACGGGACGCCCTCTCATCCATGCGCTGACACCGACATTGCAGAGCGGGTTCACCTTCGATCCGGCTACCGGTTGGCACAACGAGGCTGGCTGGACACTCGTCCTCCCAGAATTCTCGGCCACTCTCGACAACGGGGCATCGATGGCACCGCGGAGCAGTTCGGCCATCCCGTTGGGAAACTGGCTCGACAAGAGCACGCTCGCCCAGGCCTTCGCCTACGCCGACTCCCCCCAGATGCTCGGCTGGTTGTGGCATGACTTTCTACACGGACGACGTCGCCCGGGCTGGGAGCGGCAACCGCTGGACCGCCTTTGGTTGTGGGGCAGTGATCCGTTCGGGCTGCGCGACCTGCCACCACAACCGGAGTTCCTCAAGCAGCAGCCCTTTGACGGCGTTCCCACGGAGGGATTGGTCGACCTGTTTCGTCGGCTCGACCTGACCAAAGCATCCGAACCAGTAGATTTGGCCGAGCTGAGCTACGACCAGGAAACGGTGTGGCGAGCCGCCGATGTGTTGTGGATGGGCCCGGAGGCGGTCAAAACGGAACAGCAGGGCTCCATTTTGGCCCAGGCGGAAATGCCGAAAATCGTGCACAGCTTCTGGTACGGGAGCAACCTAAACCGTTGGCGCCGAAATAAGTACGATTTCGTGGAACACATCACTGCGTCGGCCATCGCGGCCACGGCTGACAAATTCATGTTTGTTCTGTGGACGACGACGACCCGTGCAGAATTCCGGTCGCCCACTGCCTCGGTCCGCCGCATGAAGGAATGGGCAGCAGAGTTCGGTATTATTCTGGTCAATGTGCATGAAGTCTTCAACACGACAACCCCGATGCGCTTGATGCCCGAGTTCCAGCTCGCGCTGTCGAAAGGCACGACCACAGGGTACGCCGAAGCCAAGGACATCTCGCTGCCGGAAGTCCTCTACCGATTCGGTGGCATTGGGATCGATGCCGACAATGAGGTTAAAAGCGTGAAGGACCTCTACGGCACCTTCACGCGATACGGATTCGCTCTCGACGTGGAGGCGGCGGCGGGCGGAGGCATGAACACTTCGTCGGTGATGTTCGCGCGGAGCCATCCGGCGGCGCACCGGCTGATCGAAATTTTGGGCAACAACTATCGCAAGGACCTTTTTGGCCTAACCCTACAAAACGAGAGTCTGCACCCCCTCTTATTCGAGCGGCAAGACGTGCACGCTCGTTATTACCTTGACGACCTATCAGACATGCACACCAGGTCGATCATGGAACGGAGCGGCGCTACAAATCATGATGCCCTAATCGACGCCATCGGGCACACTGTCCGCAGTGTACCGCAAATACCCAGTGCGAACGTCGAGTCAAGATTCTCAATGACCTGGTTGCCGGAGCGATCGCCCGAGGTGTACGACCTGAACCTCGAGTTCGTCGGACCATGGCGGACGCCTGTGGTGCTACCCGCCCTGCGCCAGGCCGTGACCTACCTGATTCGAGAGCTGGCGAACCGCAGGGGCAACCTTCATCTGCTGGCTGTTGAACCCTTACTCAAGAAACTCCCGAACCCTGACGCAGCATGGGAAGCAGTCGTTGGCTTCCTCCTCGCTTTGCCCGGCTTCCGGGAACGCATCCGGACCGTAACCTACTCCCGCCTAATCAATTCAAACAACCAGGAACACACGGTTCACCTTCCACGAACTGTGGAGTTGGCACTCAATATCGATTCGACCCACGCGGTCCTGAACCGCACCGCGTTCGCACTGCCCGTTCGTATTCCTCAGCCGTGGGTGACGGTCGACTTCGCCGAGAGACAAATCGACCTGCCCGTGACACCCAGCGAACTGGCGACAGCCGCCGAAGCGATCAAGGACGATCTACGGCGCGGACTCCAGGTCGATGTTTTCGTGGAGGGCGGCGCGAACGGTACGGGTAGCATTTTCGGATTCGGCGGCGCAGGAGCCAGGCAAAACGGGTCCAGCCGGGCTATCGCCGTGAGCCGGCGGCTACAAGACCTTCTAGGCGGGGTGAAGGGCAGCCTTCTGCTGCACCCGCCAATCACTCGGGGTGCCGACTACACGACCATCAGACCGGCAACGGTCACCTCACATCGCCAGGCCGTCGTGAGGTGGATCAGCCGATTGGCGCCAGCAATTGACCCGGTAAAGATCGAGATGACGGTCGAACCGCCCGGCGGCCCTCTTTCAGCACCGATGCTCGCAGCCCTGCGCGATTTGGCGTACCGTGTCGTGGATAGCTCAGCCCACGGCTCGCTGGAGTTGGTGGCTACCGGCAACGACCGACGCGACGTCCGTCGTGTGCTTATTCAACTCATGACTGACGTGATAGCGAACCTCGCCCTTCAGAAGCGTGTCGACGACGTCGTGGTAACGGAGGCCGCCCCCAATCCTGGGCAACCCCTGGCCGACAACACAGTCCTGATCAGCACGCGCCTGCTGGAAATCGAGCCCCTGACTATATCTGATCGGAAACTGGTCGAGAGTGTCAACGACATCTTGCGGAAGAGCAACCTCCCGCAAGCACCGGCCGCCATTGTCAAAGCAAGCAGATCACTCACGTCACTGTCTCTCGGCAGCCTCGCCCAATCGGCCGTATCGACACTCCACGCGAAGGCGATTGCCGATAGGTTCCTGGCGCTGCCCAAGAGCGGCGGTGCCGGATCCCGCGTCGAAACCTCGACCCCGGTGGGCGGGGCCGACCACGCGGTAGCGCCGGCCGCCGTGCAGTCGAGCACCTCGATCACCAAGGCGGCATGGGCACCGAGTTTGTCGCTCAATCTACCCGACGGTGCTATCGGCCAGGTGACGGCGCCCGAGGCACCGACACAACAAGGCGTTGAAGACGGCCCGCTAACCAATGACATGGGGTTGCCGCCGGGCAGTCTCGCGGAGAATGAAGACAAGCGCCTATACTGGACCGGCCCCAAACCGGGGCCGGCGACGGCAGATCAAGTTCGTAGTATCACCGGCAAAGATGGTGACCCGGTCATCTTCCTGGGCGGCGAGCGGGGTAAGCCTGCGTCGGGCGAGGACATAAGCGACCTTCGACGTCTGGTTCAGCTGTTCTCCCTCAACAAACAGCGAATTGTCGTGGTGACCGAGACGCGAGTTGACGCCCCCCTCGCGCGCCTGTCGGAGGAGTTCGGCTTCAGTATCGTGCCTCGCGTCCTGACAGGCCTGGACAGCGGCTGGGAAATACGTCTCAGCAACGGCAGCACCATTGACGAGAAACCAATAGCTGCCCTGACCGAAGAGCTACTCGAGACGGCAATCAGGCACGCAGCGCGGAGTAAGGACAGGACTAGCCCAGCCGTCGCCCTGCTTCTACTCAAGTCGGACCGAGCCGCGAAGATGACTGCCCTAACTAACCTCAGGGCTCAGCTGAGCGCTCCGCAGGCGCTTAGAGAACTGATAGCGATCGTCGACAAAAACGAGGGCGACCGCTATTTCCGTGGTTACATACCGCTGGTGGGCGAACTCGGTGCGCTGCCGAGCACGGCTGAATACGTGTTCGACTATCAGGAGAAGCTGGAAGCTCCGGCCCGAAAGAAATTGTTGCTCGACGGCCAGAGTCGTGGCGTCTCCATCCATCAGCGGGTGCTGCTCATCAGCGAGTCCGGCGACCCGGTAACTGGCGCGAAAATTGTTATGGAAGCGATCCACATCCTGGAGACCGAGGGCCTGGAAAAAGCGGTCGAACATCTAAAGGACCGCCCGACGGTCGCCGAGAAGCAGGAATGGGGCGACGCCCTGGGCGAACTCGCGCGAAACAACGTCGATAAAGCGGAGCAATACTACCGACTCGCTACCGCCATCTTCGACTGCTCACCGGTCACGGGCGGGCCAGCCGGCGGTGCGTGACGCCGTCATGCGCGACAAGGTCGATCAGCTCGAGAAGCTGGCCAACACCGTTTACGAGTGTAAAGAGACGGTGCACTGATCTTCGCGTCGTTCCGATCACTCGTTCGGCGGTTCTCGGCGAGCGCTCCCCGCCCTCGCGGAGCCGCCGTCGCGGTAAGGATCAGACGAGCTCCACGATGGTCGCGTTGGCCATGCCGCCGCCCTCGCACATGGTCTGCAGGCCGTAGCGGAGCCCGTTGTCCCGCATGTGCGCGAGCATCGTCGTCATGATCCGGGCACCGGAGCCGCCGAGCGGGTGCCCGAGGGCGATGGCCCCACCGCGCGGGTTCAGCCGCTCCGGGTCCGCCTCGGTCTCCGCCAACCAGGCCAGCGGGACGGGGGCGAACGCCTCGTTCACCTCGTACACCCCGATCTCCTCGATGCCCAGCCCCGCGCGGCGCAGCGCCTTCGCGGTGGCCGGGATGGGTGCGGTGAGCATGGTGACCGGGTCGTCGGCGGCGACCACTGCGGTGTGGATGCGGGCCAACGGGCGCAGGCCGTGCCGGCTCGCCCAGTCGGACGTGGTCACCGCGAGCGCGGCGGCGCCGTCGGAGATCTGCGACGCGGACCCGGCGGTGACCACACCGTCGGTACGGAACGGGGTGGGCAGCTCGGCGAGCCGGTCCAGCGAGGTGTCCCGGCGGATGCCCTCGTCGGCCGCGAACGTGCCACCGCCGTCGAGGGGCACCGCCGTCAGCTCCGCTTCGAACGCCCCGGCGTCCTGCGCGGCGGCGGCCTTCTCGTGGCTGGCGAGGGCGAACTCGTCGAGCTGCGTACGCGACAAGCGCCAGCGCCGCGCGATCAGCTCGGCTCCGACGCCCTGGTTGAACGGCAGCGGCGCGTCGTCCGCGAAGCCCTCCACCCCCCGGTAGCGGGCCCGGAGCTGGTCGCTGAACGGCATGCCCTCCGCCACGCTGGAACCCATCGGCACCCGGGTCATCGACTCCACCCCGCCGGCGACCACCAGATCGGCCTGGCCGGAGAGCACGGTCGCGGCGGCGAAGTGCAGAGCCTGCTGGCTGGAACCGCACTGCCGGTCCACAGTGGTGCCGGGCACCGTCTCCGGCCAGCCGGCGGCGAGCACGGCGTTGCGGGCGATGTTCCACGACTGCTCGCCGACCTGCGACACACAGCCCCAGAAGACGTCGTCGACCTGCGCCGGGTCCAGGCCGGTGCGCTCGGCGAGGGCGCGCAGCACGTGCGCCGAGAGGTCGACCGGGTGGACGTCGGCGAGACCACCCTTGCGCCGCCCGACCGGGGTGCGTACCGCGCCGACGATGACCGCGTCACTCATGTTTACTCCCCGGTAACTTGGGCTGCCCCGATCCTACGTCGTCGGTGGACCGGCCGTCCGTCCCCCGGCATGCTGGGCGGATGGATGAGATCACCCCCAACCGGACGTGGCGGGTGCCGGCGAGCCTGCCGGCGGCGAAGCTGGCCGGCGCGGTTCTGCTGGTAGCCCTCGGCCTGCTCTTCGCCGACGGCGATCCGGTGCGGCTGGTCGTGGCCGGCGTCGCCGCCGCCGCACTGGCCGCCTGGGCGGTACGGGACCTGGTGGCGCCGGTCCGGTTGGCGGTGGACCCGGTGGGACTCACCGTCATCCACGGCTTCGCCGGCCGGCGGCTGCTGCCCTGGTCGACGGTCGAGGCGATCAACGTGGACCGCCGGCAACGGCTGGGGTTGACCGGCGAGGTCCTGGAGGTCGACGCGGGCGAGTCACTGCACCTGTTCGGCAGGTACGACCTGGGGGCCACCCCGGAAGAGGTGGCCGGGGCGCTGCGGGCCGCCCGCCCGGTCAGTTGAGCAGTTGCGCGGTGCGGAAGACGACCAGGGCGAGCAGGATCAGCAGGATGATCGCGCCACCGGCGACCTGCACCGGCGTGCGTCGCTCCCGTGGCGCGTACGCCAGCACCGCCGCCATCGCCCCGCCGGCCACCAGGCCGCCGAGGTGCCCGGGGATCGAGATGCCCGGCACGGTCAGCGTGAACACCAGGTTGATCACCAGGATGGGGATGACCTGGGAGATGTCCCGACCGAGCTTGCGATGGACGATGATCAGCGCGGCGAACAGGCCGAAGATGGCCGTGGACGCACCTGCCGTGGCCTGGTCGGGTCGGCTGAACAGATAGGCCGCCACGTTTCCACCCAGACCACCGATCAGGTAGAGCGCGCCGAAGCGCAGCGGCCCGAGGTTGGCCTCCAGCCCTCGGCCGAGGATCCACAGCGCCCACATGTTGAGCAGCAGGTGGATCACGCCGTAGTGCAGGAACATCGCGGTGAACAGCCGGTAGTAGTCACCGTCGGCGATGCCGTCCGGGAGGTAACCGGGCGGCGTGAGCCCGTACACCGAACCCCAGGCGGTGAGCGGCGTGCCGTCACCCATCAGCCCGCCGAGGCCCGACCCGCCCACCACCGCGCTCCCGGACCGGGCGGAGGCGATCGAGAGCAGGAAGAGCAGCACGTTCAGGGTGATGAGGCCCTTGGTGACGTAGCCGTGCCGGCCAGCGGCACCGCCACCGAAGGCGGTACGCGCCGGCCGGACACTACGACGTCCCTCGTTGACGCACTCCGGGCACTGGTGCCCGACGGACGCCTCCCGCATGCACTCCGGACAGATCGGCCGGTCGCAGCGGGTGCACCGGATGTAGGTCTCCCGACCGGGGTGCCGGTAGCAGACCGGGGTGGTCGGCGGGGACTCGCTCACCGGGTCGACCCTCCGTCCGCCACCGCGCCACGCACCGACGCCGGCCGGCTCGGTGCTCCGGAGCGCTCAATCATGCGAGCAAAGGTACCTCGCGCTGCCGTCAGGCAGCAGACCGCTCGATCTCGACCCGCTCGATGACGACGTCCTGCAACGGACGGTCGCTCGGGCCGGTCGGGGTGTTCGCGATCGAGTCGACGACCTTCACCGACTCCTCGTCGGCGACCTGGCCGAAGATGGTGTGCCGGTTGTTGAGGTGCGGCGTCGGGGACACCGTGATGAAGAACTGCGAACCGTTGGTGCCCGGTCCGGCGTTCGCCATCGCCAGCAGGTACGGACGGTCGAACCGCAGGTCCGGGTGGAACTCGTCGGCGAACTTGTAGCCCGGCCCGCCCCGGCCGGTGCCGGTCGGGTCGCCCATCTGGACCATGAAACCGCTGATCACACGGTGCGAGATGGTGCCGTCGTAGTACGGCCCGCTGCCCGGCTGACCGGTGCGCGGGTCGGTGTACTCCTGGTTGCCCTCGGCCAGGTCGACGAAGTTGCGGACGGTCTTCGGCGCGTGGTTCGGGAAGAGCTCCAGCCGGATCGGGCCAGCGTTGGTGTGCAGGGTGGCGTAGACAGCCTCGGCCACGGGTACTCCTCACTTGTTGGTCAGTTCCATGCGGATCCTCCCATGTGCCCGATCTGGCATCGCGGAGGCATCCGAAGGTGGAGGATGACGAAGGAACAACTCCCAGGAGGTAGGACCGTGTTTGGAATCAGGCGGCGTAAGTCCCAGGGCCAGCTCGCCAAGGCAGAGCTGAACCAGAGCATCAGCCACCTGATGCAGGCAGCCAACCACGCCGCCAAGGGCGCGGGCGCGACCGTCGGCCCGCGGGTCCAGGTGGCCCGGGGCTACGTCGGGCCGGCCGCGGTGAAGGTGCGCGACCGTGCGTCGACCGGTTGGGGGACGACACTCACCACGCTGGCACCGCTGACCGCGGCGGCCCGTGACGGCGCCGCGCAGGCAGGGCCGCTGACCAGGAAGGCCAAGTCGAAGACCATGCGGATCACCGGTAAGAAGAAGCAGCCTCGCCGTCGTGGCTCGATGATGACCGGCCTGCTGGCCGCGGGCGCCATCGCCGGCCTGGCCGGGGCCGTCGCCCTGCGCCGCCGCCGCGAGCAGCAGGAGTGGGCCGAGTACGACCCGACCCGCACCCTGGAGCCGATGCGCAACGAGGTCGACTCGATCGAGGTGCGCACCCCGGCGGCGACCAAGGGGTCGGACGGGTCCGCCATCTCCGGTATGACCGGCGCGGGCAGCTCGGCGGTGGCCGGCGGCGACAGCGCCAGCACCACCGGCCCGGCCACCGCGACCAAGCAGACCAGCGTTCGCCCGACCGACAAGATCCCGTCGGTCGCCGAGGGCGCCAAGGACGTTTCGGGACGCCCGGCCGACGATCTCACCAAGGCGCTGGGCAAGGACACCGCCCGCACCAACGGCCGCCGCTGACACCGACAGCAACGCACCGAGCGCCGGCAGCGCGGGCCTTCCCCGCGCGCCGGCGCTCTTCGCGTTCCCCTGCGTGTGTCGCCGGCACTTTTTCCGTGCGCTGCCCGTGTCGGCAGTGCGGGCCGGTCAGAGCCAGCCGTTACGGCGGAACCAGCGGTAGAGGGCTAGCGAGACGCCGAGCATGAGGGCCAGTGCCACCGGATAGCCGTACACCATCTTCAGCTCGGGCATGTTCTCGAAGTTCATGCCCTCGACGCCGGCGATCGAGGTCCAGACGGCGGCAATGGCCGCCCACGCGGCGATCTTGCGCATGTCGTTGTTCTGGTCGACGGACACCTGGGCCAGCCGCGCCTGGAGGATCGAGTTCAGCAGATCGTCGTACGAGTTCACCTGCTCGACCGTGCGGCTCAGGTGGTCCTGCACGTCCCGGAAGTACTTGCGGATCTCCTTGGGTACGTCCCGGTTGACCTGCGAGGTCAGGTTCATCAGCGGCCGCTGCAAGGGGATCACCGCCCGCTTGAACTCCACCAGCTCACGCTTCATCTGGTAGATCCGCTGGATGCGCCCGTGACTGTTGCGGTCGAAGACCTCGGCCTCAAGCTGGTCCAGGTCGTCCTCGAGCTGCTCGGCCACCTCGAGGTAGAGGTCGACCACCCGGTCGGTCACCCCGTACGCCACCGCCCACGGGCCCTGGAGCAGCAGCTCCTGCTTGGTCTCCAGGTCCGCCCGGACCGGGGAGAGCCGGCAGGCGTCACCGTGCCGGACACTGATCAGGAAGTTCGGGCCGATGAAGAGCATCACCTGACCGGTCTCGACCACCTCGGAGGTCTCGGTCAGCTCGGTGTGCTCGCAGTAGCGGGCAGTGCGCAGCACCAGGAAACTGACGTCGCCGAAGCGCTCCAGCTTGGGCCGCTGCTCAGCCTTCACGGCATCCTCGACGGCCAGCTCGTGCAGGCCGTACGTCTCCGCGATGGCGGTCATCTCGGCCAGCTCGGGCTGGTGCAGCCCGATCCAGACGAAGCCGTGCTCCTCGCGGCGTGCGGCCTCCAGTGCCTCGGCGTACGTCCAGTCGCCGGGCTGCCGCTTGCCGTCGATGTAGAGCGCACAGTCGACCACCCCGCTGCGCCCGGTGCCGGTGGACGACGGGGTGGGTGGGGAACCGTCGGCGTTGAGCATCCGGGTCACCGCCCGGACCGGGGACGGCCACGCTCGGGGTCGCAGCACCCGAGATGTGTTCAACGGCGCCGTCCGGCCCCGCTCTGCCCGATCCGTCATCGCGACACCTCCCCGCGCTCGCCTGCGGCTTGCAGGCTACGCCGATGGTGGCCACCGGCAGGTGTGACGGCGGTCGCGGGTGCGGCGCCGGGCGGGCCGGGCCGCATCAGGGGGGTGAAGGGACGACACGGCCCACCCGGCGCCCGTGGGGGCGGGGGTTTTGCTGCGCGCGTGACCCGGAGGTGGTCGGGGTGATCCCCGCTACACCTGACGGATGACGCTCGCAGCATTGTGGGGCTGCCGGCCGCCCGCTGGGGAGCCCTGGGACGGCCGGCATCGCCTTTCTGTCGGAAACCCGACAGAAGGATCAGCTTCGGCTGGCCTCGACGGCCTCGGCGAGCCGGCGTACGCCCTCGTCGATCCGGTCGGCCGTCACCGCCGAGAAGGCCAGCCGCAGGGCGTGCCGCCCGCCGTCGACGACGAAGTCGCTGCCCTTGACGACGGCTACGCCGCGCTCGGCCGCCGCCGGGGCGAGCCGGTCCACCAGCACGTCCTCGGGGAATTCCACCCACAGGAAGTAGCCGCCGTCGGGCTCGACGAACCGGGCCTGCGGCAGGTGCCGGCGCAACGACTCGGCGAGCACCTGGGCCCGCTCGCCGAGCGCCGCCCGGACGGTCTCGATCGAGCGGTCGATGTCGCCGGAGACACAGAACTGGTGCACGATCGCCTGCGACACCATGCCGGGCGAGATGTAGAGGCTCGTGGCGTTCTTGGCGATGTCGGCGATCAGATCCGCCGGGCCGACCAGGTAGCCGACGCGTACGCCCGGGCAGACCGTCTTCGTGAAGCTCGACGCGTGCACGACGACGTTGCGGGTGTCCAGCGAGAGCATCGACGGCAGAGCGTCACCCCGGAAGCGGATGTCCGCGTACGGGTCGTCCTCGAAGATCGTGAAGTTGTACTCGGCGGCCAGGTCGAGCAGCTCGCGGCGCTTGTCCAGCGACAGCGTCACGCCGGCCGGGTTCTGGTAGTTCGGGATGACGTGCGCGAGCCGCGGGCGCACGCCCGACTCCAGCAGCTTGCGCAGCTCGGCGGTGTCCAGGCCGTCCGGCTGCACGGTGACGCCGTGCAGTTCGCTGCCCATCCGCTGGAGGTTGAGCAGCGTGCGGTCGTACGTCGGACGCTCGACGACCACCGCGTCGCCGGGGCGGATCAGGTGGTCGAAGAGGAAGGCGTCGGCCTGGAGCGACCCGTTCGTGACCAGCACCTGGTCGGCCGCGACCCCGTGCTTCTCGGCGATCCACTTACGCAGCGGAACGTAGCCGACGGAGGTGCCGTACGCCGTGACCCCCGCGGGATCGGCGTCGAAGGCACGTACGGCGGCGGCCTTGAGCCCTTCGACATCGACGATGTCCAGCGAGGGGGCCCCACGGGCAAAGGAGATCAACTGCTCGGCGGTCATGGATATTGAGCGTACGGGCGGCGGCGGGGGACGCGCCGACGGCACGGCGATGTCCGCATCCTGAGCCACCGGGACGGGTGACGTTCCCCCTCCGGTCGGCGGCAGATCAGACCGGAAGTGCGAGCGAGTCGTGCTGCGCCGCCCGGGAAAGGCCGTCAAACTGCACGCCGAGCGAGTCGAGGAGCACACTCCAGTCGAAGTAGGAGCGCCAGGCGACGATCCTGCCCCGGCGCGCCCGGACCACGTCGGCCACCTCCCAGCTCACCGACCGGCCGGTCGGAGCGACGGTGCCGTACGGCGAGTGCAACGTGCCGGTGTGGGTGCCGCTGAGGCGCAGCTCCACGGCCGCGCCACCGGACGTACGCACCGCGCCCAGCGGGTCGATGCGCAGATCCGGAAAGGCCCCCGTCCAGGTCCGCAGCAGCGCGGGCAGCTCGATCGGTCGGACCGTGGCACCCGGCATGGAGTAGAACGCCTCCGGGGCGTACAGGTCCGGCAGTCGCAGTCGAGACCCGCGCCGATGGCCTTCAACACGTCGCGTTCGGTCATGATGCCGACCCCCTCGGACTCGGGGTCGATCACGACCGCCGACCCGACACCGCGGGCCGACATCATCCGGGCCGCCTGACGGAGCGTGTGCTCCGGACCGACGACGAGGACCTGGCTGGACATTGCTTCCCGTACCTGCATCACGCATCACCCCTTTGGGACCGTGGCATTCGGTACGGACATGGTCGTCCGTGGATGTTTGCAGGACAAGACCGGACATCGTCGGGATGCGGCGGCGCTCGCTACTGTCGAGGCGTGATCACCGAGCCCCTGCGCCGCGCCGGCGCGTTGCGGTCGATCGGTCGGTGAACACCGTCGAGCTTGCGCCGCACCGGACCGCCGGGCTGCTCGCCCCGGCCGTGGACCGGGTCTTCCGCGCCGGCATGCTCGCCGGCCACGACTGGGGTGGCGCCGAGCTGAGCCAGCGGTACGGCGGACCGGCCGCCACGGGTCTCCTGGTCGAGCTGCGGACCCGCCTGGCAGCGCCGGGCGGTGCCGTCGACGAACCCGGATTCGCCGCCATCACGCGCTACCGCGACCCCGTCGTCACTCGCCGCACGGTGGACAAGCAGGTCGCATATGGCACGATCCACCGCCGCCCGGACGGACGACTGTCCGCCACCGAGCGCGGCACCACCTTCCTCGGCGAGCTGTACCAGGTGCACGCCGAGGTCACCGAGGAGCTGTGGGCGGGGCACGACGAACGGGTCGCGCGGCTCGTCGCGGCTCTCGGCCGGCTGCTGACGTACGCCCTGGTGCTCGTCGACGCCGACGACGACCGGGACTGGCCGGCGTTCACCGCGATGGCGCCCCCGCACGAGCCCGACGGCATCCCGCCCGGTGTGTTGCTGCTCAACCGGCTCGGCACGCTGCGCTACCACCGTGCCGATGCGCACGCCGCCGCCTGGACGGCCGCCGGACACACCGGGTCGAGCGTCACCGCCCTGCCCGCCGGCCCCGAGCGGCTCGCCATCGAGCTGGAGACCGACCGTCGGGCCGCCGGCCCGTACGCCGTGCTCTCCGCCGAGGAGCGGTTGACCATGCTGGCCGACCTGGCGGCCCTACCGGGCTGACCGGTTGGCCGGAGTCGCCGGCCCGCCCGGGGCTATCCTCCACCGGTGACAGGAGCAGGACGAGGGAGGATCTCGCGATGATCGGAATGGTGCTCGCGGCCGGAGCAGGGCGCCGGCTGCGCCCGTACACCGACACCCTGCCGAAGGCGTTGGTGCCGGTGGACGGTGAGATCACGATCCTGGACATCGCGCTGGGCAACCTCGCCGAGGTCGGGCTCACCGACATCGTGATCGTGGTCGGCTACGCGGCGGACGCGGTCCGCGAGCGGCAGGCCGACCTGGAGAAGAAGTACGGGGTCACGCTCACCCTGGTGCACAACGACAAGGCCGAGGAGTGGAACAACGCGTACTCCCTCTGGCTGGCCCGGGAGTACTTCGCGCGCGGGGTGCTGCTTGTCAACGGGGACACCGTGCACCCGGTGAGCATCGAGAAGACCCTGCTTGCCGAGCGCGGCCCGGGCATCCTGCTCGCGGTGGACACCCTCAAGCCGCTGGCCGAGGAGGAGATGAAGACCACCTTCGACGCCGCCGGCCAGCTCACCCGCATCACCAAGATCATGGACCCGGGCGAGGCGTACGGGGAGTACATCGGCGCGACCCTGATCGAGCCGCAGGTCGCCGACGCCCTCGCCGACGCGCTGGAGGCGACCTGGCGGCGGGACCCGAACCTCTACTACGAGGACGGCTACCAGGAGTTCGCCGACCGGGGCGGCGAGGTGCGCGCCGCGCCGATCGGCGACGTCCCGTGGGTGGAGGTCGACAACCACGCCGACCTGGCCCGCGCGCGGGAGATCGCGTGCCGCTACTAGCTCGCAGCGTCCTCACCCCGCTGCACATCGACGTGCGACGCGGGGCGGTCGCCGATCTGGGCGCGATCCTGGCCGACGGACGGATCTCCGCCGGGGGCGACGTCGCGGTGGTGGTCGGCCCCGGTCAGGGTGCCCAGATCGCGGACCTGATCCGTCCGTCCCTGCGGTCCGCCGACGTGTTCACCGTCGCCGGGGCGACCCTGGACGCCGCCGACGACCTGGGCGGCAAGCTCCGGGCCCGCTCGTACGACGCGGTCGTCGGCATCGGCGGCGGCAAGACGATAGACGTGGCCAAGTACGCGGCCACCCGACGAGGGCTGCCGATGGTGTCGGTGGCGACGAGCCTCGCCAACGACGGGATCGGCTCCCCGGTCGCCAGCCTCATCACCGACGGGATCAAGGGCTCCTACGGGGTACACATCCCGATCGCGGTGATCGTCGACCTCGACTTCGTGGAAAGTGGTCCGGACCGACACAACCGGGCCGGCATCGGCGACGTGATCAGCAACATCAGCGCGCTCGCCGACTGGGAGCTGGCCCGGCGGGTACGCGGTGAGCCGGTGGACGGACTGGCCGCCTCGCTGGCCCGGGCGGGCGCCGAAGCGGTGCTCAACCACCCCGGCGACATGAGCGACGACGCGTTCGTCACAGTGCTCGCCGAGGCACTGATCTCCAGCGGCCTCGCGATGGCGGTCTGCGGCACCAGCCGTCCGTCCAGCGGCGGCTGCCACGAGATCATGCACGCGGTCGACTCGCTCTTTCCGGGGACCGCCTCGCACGGCGAACTGGCCGGGTTGGGTGCGCTGTTCTGCACCTGGCTGCGCGGGGACCTGCGCCGCTTCGGGGAGATGTCGGCCTGCCTGGCCCGGCACGGCCTGCCCCGGCTTCCCGCCGAGGTGGCGCTCACCGACGACCAGTTCGTCGAGGCGGTGCGGTTCGCGCCGCGTACCCGACCGGACCGCTACACGATCCTCGAGCACCTGGCCCTGTCGCCTACCGAGACGCGGGAGCGGCTGGCAGACTACGCCGGTGCAATCCGCGACCAGCTTGGCTGAGCCCCGTCCCACAGTCGCCGACTTCCACCGGGTGAACCGGGGTGGCGGCCTGTTCAGCGAGTCGATC
Organism: Micromonospora sp. NPDC049102; assembly: GCF_043197485.1. Taxonomy (NCBI): domain Bacteria; kingdom Bacillati; phylum Actinomycetota; class Actinomycetes; order Micromonosporales; family Micromonosporaceae; genus Micromonospora; species Micromonospora sp. NPDC049102. The sequence continues at coordinate 41,448 of NZ_JBICTE010000025.1, forward strand.
AGCCAGTGGCTGGGCGCCGTCTTCGCGCTGGTCGCGCAACGGCTCGGGCTGCGTCCGACCGCGCTGACCCTCACCAACCTGGTGCTCGGGCTGGCCACGTCGGTCTCCGTGATCGCGCTCGCCGGGCCGGTCGCCGACGGGGACGTACCGGCCTGGGTGGTCGGCCTGATCGCGCTCGTCGGCTGGCAGGTCGCATACTCCCTGGACTGCGCCGACGGGCAGCTCGCCCGGGTCACCGGCCAGGGCAGCCCCGCCGGTGCGCGGATCGACATCCTCTGCGACGTGGCCGCGCAGATCGCCCTGGTGGCGGCGCTCGCCGCCACCGCCGTGGCGCAGGAGCCGTCCACCCCGACCTGGCTGGTGGCCACCTTCGCGGGTACCTGGATGGTCAACCTGGTCACCTCGGTCATGCAGGCCGGTCCGAACGCCGCCAGCATGGTCACCTCGACCTCGCTGCCCGTACGCCTCGTGAAGCTGGTCCGCGACTACGGCGCGGTCGTCTTCGTGGCCGCCCTGGTGCTGGCCGTGGCCCCCGCGCTCGTCCTCTGGGTGCTGGTCGCGTTCACCATCGTCAACGGCGGTTTCCTGCTCGCCAGCATCGCCTTCTCCGCCCGCGCCTCCCTGTGAGAACCCTGTGGCGCGACCGTGGACACGGTGTCCACCAGGATCGAACACCCGCTTGCCGGTGACAGGAGACGTCCGGCCGGCGGTACGTCATGCCGACCGCGGCCACGACGCGACTCTGTCCTAAGTGGATCAAGAAATACTACAGAATCTATTTATCGGGATGCTTCATCTTTGAGTGGCAGTTGCACGTGTGTGAGCTGTCGAGAAGCAACGGAGGATTTGATGAAGCGGAACCGAGTCCTGGGGAGCCTTGTCGCGGGGGTGGTGGCTACTGCCGGCACATTGGTGGCCGCCACGCCTGCTCAGGCGGTGTACCAGTGCCGAAGTGACGAGGTCTGCTTCTACGAGCACAGCGGCGAAACAGGCAGTGTCGCGGTCCTCGCCTCGCTCAGCCCGCGCCATGGGGGCGGTTACCCCAATGCGGTCTTGGACTTCAGGCAGGGGCTGTACACCAACGGTAAGAATCTGAATGACTCTGCCTCGTCCGTGGTGAACAACACCGACTTCTACCTGTCCGTGTACGAGAATGTCGGCGGTGCTTCCCCGGGGAAGTGGGTCTACGTCCGACCGCGAGCGTGGGGGAACCTTGTGGAGATGAATGACATGGCCTCCGCCGCTGCTCTCTCGTGCGACCCGAAGCAGTCTACCTGCGAATCTGAATGACTCTGCCTCGTCCGTGGTGAACGCTACCGACTTCTACCTGTCTGTGTACGAGAATGTCGGCGGTGCTTCCCCGGGGAAGCACGTCTACGTCCCGCCGCAATCGTGGGGGACCTTTGTGGACATGAATGACATGGCCTCCGCCGCGGCTCTCTCGTGCGACCCGAAGCAGTCCATCTGCGAGTGACGCGGCCCTGTGCGGTCGTACCCTGCTTCCGGCCCAGGACGTTGGCAATTGAACCAATGCCCTGGGCCGGAGCTGTCGGGTTTGTCGGACCAGGCACTGCCCGGTGTCGATCGCCGCCCGAAACGTCATCTTCGCCGCCGCTGATCCCCGCGAAGCGGAAGATCAGGCAACGGGGGAAAGCCCGGCATAGACGTCAAGGAGGCGCTTCGTGACCACGTCGGGGTGGAAGGTCTGCTCGTACCGCAGGCGGGCCCGCGCGGAGAGCGCGGCGGCACCGGCCCGCGCGACCGGGAGCGCAGCGGCCAGCGCCGCCGGCTCCGGCGGCACCACCCAGCCAGCGGTGCCGGTGACCACGCCGGCTGGCAGCGGTGCCGGCCCCTGCCCGGCGACGGCGGAAGCGGTCTCGGCCGGGCCGGTGCCGGCGGGCTCGTGCGGAGCATCCGCACCCACGAGGTACGGGATGCCGCCCAGCGCGGTGCCGAGCACCGGCCGACCGCTGGCCAACGCCTCGATGATCACGGTAGGCAGCACGTCGTGCCACATCGAGGCCGCGATCACCACGGCGCTCGCCTCGACGGCGGCGCGCACTCCGGCGCGGTCGAGTTGGCCGAGGTAGAGCACGTCGGGTCGCGCGGCGGCGGCGGCCTCGACCAGCGGGCGCAGCTCACCGTCTCCGGCCACGCGCAGCGTGCCCAGGGTGCCCACCGGATGGCGACGCCAGGCGTCCAGCAGCAGGTCGACACCCTTCTCGGGCGAGAGCCGGGCCATGTAGAGGAAGCCGTCACCCAGCGGCGCGGGCCGACCCGGATCGGGTACGGAGTTCGGCTTCACCACGATGCGTTCGTCCGGAATGCCGTAGTCCCGCAGGTGGTCGGCGATGGCCGTGGTGAGCGCGATGTAGCGGTCCACCGAGCGCCAGGTGCCCCGGTGCACGGCCAGGGTGGTCGCCATCAGCGCGCTCTGCGCCGCCGAGTCGCGGTAGCACCGGTGCTTGATCGCCGGCACGCCCAGCGCCCGACCCTTGCAGTCCTGGCAGATCACCCCGTCGCGGAAGTAGATCCCCGACGAGCAGACCTGCCGGTAGTTGTGCACCGTCTGCACGACAGGCACGCCGTGCCGGTGCGCGGTCCGCACCACCCAGGGCGAAATCAGGGGGTACGGGTTGTGCAGGTGCAGAACGTCCGGTCGGTGCTCGTTGAGCAGCCGGCCCAGGTCCTGCTGGGCACGCGGCGCCCAGATCGGTGAGATCGGCAGCAGCGCCTTGGCGGCCTTCGACATCGACGGGATCTCGTCCGAGCTGCGGATGAAGGGCAGCACCTCGACGCCAGCGGCCGTGAGCTGGGCGATCTCCGAGTCGACGATCGTGTTCTCACCGGAGGGCTGGGCTTCCCGGTACCGGTTGTGCGCCACCACGATTCTCACTGAGCTTGCCTTTCATTCGCGATTGCGGGACTCGCAAGCTCATTCCTCACGCTCACGGGAAAGAAGGCTACCGTTGGCTGGTGCCCGAACTACCGGAGGTTGAAGCGCTCGCGGGTTACCTGCGACAGCGCGCGGTGGGGCGGCGTGTCGACCGGCTGGAGATCGCCGCGATAAGCGCCCTGAAGACGTACGACCCGGCACCCTCCGCGGTCGCCGGGCGGACGGTGGTCGACGCCCGTCGGCACGGCAAGTTCCTCGACGTCGTCATCGAAGGTGACCTGCATCTCGTGGTGCACCTGGCGCGGGCGGGCTGGCTGCACTACCGGGAGGCGTTCCCGTCCTCAACGCCGCTGCGCCCGGGCAAGGGTCCGATCGCCGTCCGGGTCCGGCTCGACGACGGCTCCGGCTTCGACCTCACCGAGGCCGGTACGCAGAAGAAGCTGGCCGCATATCTGGTCACCGATCCGGCGACGGTGCCCGGGGTGGCCAAGCTGGGCCCGGACGCGCTCGCCGCCGACCTGCCCACCTTCGTCGAGCGGCTGCGCAGCCGGCGCGGGCAGGTCAAGGGGGTGTTGACCGACCAGTCGGTGCTGTCCGGGGTGGGCAACGCGTACTCCGACGAGATCCTGCACGCCGCGAAGCTCTCTCCGTTCGCGATCACCGACCGGCTCACGGACGCCCAGTTCGCCACCCTGCACGCGGCGACCCGCCAGGTGCTCGGCGACGCGGTCGAGCGGTCCCTCGGTCAGCGCGCGGCGGAACTGAAGGGCGAGAAGCGGTCCGGGCTGAAGGTGCACGCCCGCACCGGGCTGCCCTGCCCGGTCTGTGGGGACACCGTCCGAGAGGTCTCGTTCGCCGACTCGAGCCTGCAGTACTGCGCGACGTGTCAGACGGGCGGCAAGCCGCTTGCTGACCGACGGTTGTCCCGACTCGTACGGTGAGTAAGCCCACGTGGCGACTACGGAGCGGAATCGACCCGAGTGAGTCGAACCTCCCGTCCACCGTTCTCGCCACACGCACATCCATCGGTATAGTGGCCCGGTCCCCGGCTTCTGAAATGGTGCGGAGCCGGCCAGATCCCGCCGACACCAGCGGTCGCCAATCTCCTGCGGGGCGGCGACCAGTTGGGACCCGCGTGGGAGACTGGGACGGTGGGCGACCCGGGCCCTCACTGCGAGTGAGCGGCACGTGTCATGCGGGAGGACATGGGTGAGGTGACGGCAAGCCTCCAGCGCCCGGTATCCAACGAAGGCCGGAGCAGACTCGTGCGGCACGTCGACAGCTTCGAGATCCAGCCGCCGACGCCGCCGTCACACAACGGCGTCCCTCGGTCGGCGTGGGCCAGGGCGCGACGCCGCGTCTCCCGGTGGCACCGCCCCTACACCGCGATCCTGCTGCTCCTCGACTTCGGCGCGGCGGCGTTCGCCAGTTGGATCGCGATCCAACTCTTCGACCAGGCCGCCTCCGGTTTCTCCGGCACCAACCAGGACCCGACCTGGTTCCACACCATCTCCTACCTGCTGCTCCCCCTCGGCTGGATGGTCATCCTCTGGAGCAACCGGGCGTACGACCGGCGCTATCTGGGGCTCGGCCCGGACGAGTTCAAGCGGGTGATCCGGGCCGCCGTCACGGTCGCGGCCAGCGTCTCCTTCCTCGCCTTCGCCACCAAGACCGCGCTGTCGCGGTGGACGGTCGGCACGGCGTTGCTCGGAGCGCTGCTCCTGATCCTGTGGGGCCGATTCGTGGCCCGCTGGGCGCTGCACTACATCCGTCGGCGGGCCGGTCAGGCCGCGCACCGGATGGTGCTGGTCGGCACCCTGCCGGAGTGCCTGGAGGTCTACGCGGCGGTCACCCGAAGCCCCGCCGCCGGGCTGATGCCGGTCGCCATCCACATCACCGACGGTTACGCGGCGGCCCGCGGGGTGCCCACGCCGGTGCCGGTGCATGCCGGCCGCGACGTCCTGGCCCTGGTCCGTGAGGTCGGTGGGGACACCATCGCGGTCTGTGGGTCGGCCAGCGCGGAGCCCGGTGAGCTGCGCCGACTGGCCTGGCAGCTCGAAGGCTCCGGGGTTGATCTGGTGGTCGCCCCGCAGCTGACCGACATCGCTGGCCCGCGCGTGCACATCCGGCCGATCGAGGGTCTGCCGCTGCTGCACGTCGAGGAGCCGACGCTCTCCGGGCCGGCGCTGCTGGCCAAGAACCTGATGGACCGGGTCGCCGCCGGCCTCGGCCTGCTGCTGCTGGTCCCGCTCTTCATCTCGATCGCGGTGGCGATCCGGATCTCCGACCCCGGGCCGGTCTTCTTCCGCCAGCCCCGGGTGGGGCACGAGGGGCGCACGTTCCGGGTGTGGAAGTTCCGGACGATGTACGTCGACGCCGAGGACCGGCTGGCCAGCCTCACCGACCAGAACGAGACCGACGGCATGCTGTTCAAGATGAAGCAGGATCCTCGGGTCTTCCCGGTGGGTCGCTTCCTGCGGGCCTCGTCGCTGGACGAGCTGCCGCAGTTGATCAACGTGCTCTGGGGTGAGATGTCGCTGGTCGGGCCACGCCCGCTGCCGGCCGACGACGGCGACTTCCTGGGCGACGTACGACGCCGCCTGCTGGTGCGCCCGGGCATGACCGGGCTGTGGCAGGTCTCCGGCCGCTCCGACCTGTCGTGGGACGAGGCGGTCCGGCTGGACCTCTACTACGTCGACAACTGGTCGCTGGCGTACGACCTGAGCATTCTGTGGCGCACCGTCGGTGTGGTGCTCGCCCGCAAGGGCGCGTACTAGCGCGAACCGCGGCGAGCCGTCAGGATCGCTGCGTGGGTGGCAACCTCTCCGCCGTCGTCGGCGTCGTCTCGCTGGTCACCGCGCTGACCGCGGCCCTGCTGGCGGTGCTGCGACTACGCGCCCGGCGCGGCATCGCCACCGCCACCCAGCGGGCCACCTACGAGGTGCTGCACACCGCCGGACTGGCCGCCGAGCCGCTGCGGGCGGGACTGAGCGCGGCGGGGGCGGCGAAGGCCGTACGCCATCTGCGGGCCCTGGTGGGTGCGGTCGGGCTGGCGCTCACGGACGCCGACGAGGTGCTCGCCCTCGACGGACGCGGCACGCACCACGGCGAGCAACTGCTCGCGGCGGCCCAGCGATCCATCACCTCCGGGCGTTCGACTGTGCTCGGGGAGTCCGACCTGCGCTGCGATCGGGTGGACTGCCCCATCCGGGGTGCGGTGGTCGCGCCCCTGCACGGCGCCGACGCCCGGGTGGTCGGGGCGCTGGTGGCGATCGCCGACAACGCGCCGGAGCCGGGGCTGGTGCAGGCGACCCTGGAGACCGCGCACTGGGCCGGCAACCAGCTCGCCCTCGCCGAGCTGGACTCCTCCCGGGAGCGGCTGGCGCGGGCTGAGATCCGGGCGTTGCGGGCACAGATCAGCCCGCACTTCATCTACAACGCGTTGACCGCGATCGGCTCGTTCGTCCGCACCGATCCGGAGCGCGCCCGGGAGTTGATCCTGGAGTTCGCGGAGTTCACGAGGTACTCGTTCCGGGCGCACGGGGAGTTCACCACCCTCGCAGAGGAGCTGCGGTCGATCGACCGGTACCTGACGATCGAGCGGGCCCGCTTCGGCGACCGGTTGCAGGTGCGGTTGCAGATCGCGCCGGAGGTACTGCCGGTGACACTGCCGTTCCTGTGTCTCCAGCCGTTGGTGGAGAACGCCGTCCGGCACGGGTTGTCCCGCAAGCCGGGCACGGGCATGGTGAGCATCGAGGCCCGGGACGCGGGCGCCGAATGCCACATCACGGTGGAGGACGACGGGGTGGGTATGGATCCGACCGCGCTGACCGCCGGCATCGCCGAGCTGGCCCGCAGCACCGGCGACCCGGGTGACGACACGGACCAGCACGTCGGCCTCTCGAACGTCGACGAGCGGCTGCGCTCGGTCTTCGGTGACCGGTTCGGTCTGGTCGTGGAGACCGGGCTGGGGTCGGGCACGCGGGTGAGCGTGCGGGTGCCGAAGTTCCACCCGGGCGTACGGGCCGGTTCGTGAGCGAGCGCAGCGAGCGAATGCGGGCAGCCCAGTGAACGCCTCCGGTTTTTTGCGCGTGTTGGCGGTGGACGACGAGCCGCCCGCGCTCGACGAGTTGGCTTACCACCTGCGGGCCGATCCTCGGGTGGCCCGCCTGCACACCGCCGGGGACGCCACCGAGGCGCTGCGACTGCTCCGCGACGGTGACGTGGACGTGGTCTTCCTGGACATCCGGATGCCCGGCCTGGACGGCATGGAGCTGGCACGGGTGCTGCGACGGTTCGCCCGGCCGCCGGCGATCGTCTTCGTCACCGCGTACGACGACGGCGCGGTGGACGCCTTCGACCTGGGCGCCACGGACTACGTGCGCAAACCGGTACGCGCCGAGCGGCTGGCCGAGTCGTTGCGGCGGGTGATCGGGTCGCGGGTGGTGCCGTCGCATCCGGCGGCGCTGGCCCGGGCGGAGGAGGACCCGACCATTCCGATCGAGCTGGCCGGTACGACCCGGATGCTGCCCCGCTCGGCGGTGCGGTGGGTGGAGGCGCAGGGTGACTACGCCCGGCTGCACACCGCCGAGGGGTCGCACCTGGTGCGGGTCTCACTGGCCACGCTCGCCGAGCGGTGGGCGGATGCCGGTTTCGTGCGGGTGCACCGGTCGTACCTGGTGCAGTTGAAGTTGATCGCGGAGCTGCGCCTGGTCAACTCCGGCTACGTGGTGGTGGTCGACTCCACCGAGCTGCCGGTGAGCCGGCGGCACACGCGGGAGCTGAAGGACAAGCTGGTCAGGGCGGCGAAGCAGGACTGGAGTCGCTGAGGAGGGAATACTCCCACCGTTCCCGTACGTCGTACGATAACTGGTACGACATCCGGGAGGCCGCGCCGTGACCGCAACCCTGTTCGACGCCGAGACCGAGTTCGACAGTCAACTCGACCGCCTGGTGCAACTGGGCTACCCGGCCCTGGCCGGCATGCCCGAGAGCGCCTTCCGCGACCTGGTCGCCCCGCTGCGATCCCGAGCGGTCGACGGCGCCTCCGGCCTGCCCGCGCCCACCGACGCCCGGGTGCCCTTCCTGCTGGTCGTCACTCGGGACCTGATCGGCGTGGAGCCCCGACTCGAACTCACCACCCTGGCCGGCAAGCGCAAGCCCGGCTTCCTCGACCGCCACTACGCCGAGGGCGACCTGCCGCGCTTCGACCCCATCAAGGAGTTGGAGGTGCCCGCCGGGCCGGCGTACCTCCTCTTCGACGTCGACCGCGGCGAGGAGTTCCGCAACCTCGCCCCGGCCGCGGCGATGGAGGGCATGACCGCCCAGGGTCGACTTCCGCTCACCATCGACGAGGGGCTCGCCTTCATCACGCTGTACCCGGATGCACTGGCCAGCAACAGGTGCTTCTCCCTGGTCGGCTCGCGCTGCGGTGACAAGCGGGTGCCGGCACTGTGGATCAGCCAGGGCGCGCCGAAGCTGGGCTGGTGCTGGTACGGCAACCCGCACACCTGGCTCGGCTCCGCCTCGGCCCGCCCGGAACGCGTCGGCCTGGACTGACCCCGGGAGCGGCCGAAAGAGGCCGACCGGCAGCACCACCGAGTTATCCACAGGGCTGATCGGTTCTCCACAGGTTATTCACAATGCCACCCACTGATCTCCACGGTGGCTCCCTACAGTCAGACCCCATGAAAGAACGCCGCGTCCTGGTCGTCGAGGACGAACGCACCATCGCGGAGTCGGTCGCCGCCCGACTCCGCGCCGAGGGCTTCCTCGTGGAGATCGCCGCGGACGGCCCCAGCGCCGTCGAACGGTTCCGGGCCGGACAGCCGGATCTCGTCGTCCTCGACGTGATGCTGCCCGGCTTCGACGGCCTGGAGGTGTGCCGGCGTATCCAGGCGGTCCGGCCGGTTCCGGTGCTGATGCTCACCGCCCGCGACGACGAGACGGATCTGCTGGTCGGGCTCGCGGTCGGCGCGGACGACTACCTCACCAAGCCGTTCTCGATGCGCGAGCTGGCTGCCCGCGTACACGTGCTGCTGCGCCGCATGGAACGGGCCGCGACCCCCGCGCCACCCGCCATCCGCCTCGGCGACATCGAGATCAACGAAGCCGAGCGGCGGGTTCGCCGCGCCGGTGCGGACGTGCACCTCACGCCCACCGAGTTCGACCTCCTGCTGCACCTCGCCGGGCGACCCCGCACGGTCCTCCCCCGGGAGCGGCTGCTCGCCGACGTGTGGGGTTGGGCCGAGGGCACCGGCACCCGCACCGTGGACAGCCACGTCAAGGCGCTACGCCGAAAGCTCGGCGCCGACCTGATCCGGACCGTCCACGGTGTCGGGTACGCCCTGGAGGTGCCCGCGTGACCGGCCGGCTCCTGGACTGGCTGGAGCGGGTGCTTCCCCGGCCTCTCGATCCGGTCCGCTCGATAAAGATGAAGCTCGGTGTCCTGCTGGTCGCCTCCTGGGCCGTGGCCATCGGCTACTTCTGGTACGGCATCGGCTGGCTCCCACCGGGCACGGCGATCACCGCCATCTGCATCGCGCTGGTCACCTCGCAGGTGCTCGCCCACGGGATGACCTCGCCGCTGCGCGAGATGACGGCCGCCGCCGGGGTGATGGCCCGCGGCGACTACACCCGTCGGGTACGCGCCACGTCCCGCGACGAGGTGGGCGAGCTGGCCCAGGCGTTCAACAAGATGGCCGAGGATCTGCACGCGGCGGACCAGCGACGGCGTGAGCTGATCGCCAACGTCTCCCACGAGCTGCGTACTCCGATCACTGCCTTGCAGGGTGTCCTGGAGAACATGGTGGACGGGGTGGCCGAGCCGGAACCGGCGGCCCTGCGCGCGGCGCTGTCCCAGACCGAGCGGCTCGGGCATCTCGTCGCCGACCTGCTCGACCTGTCCCGTCTCGACGCCGGGGTGGTGCCGCTGCGCCGGGTCCAGATCGACGTGGGGGACTTCCTCGACGAGGCGGTGGAGCACGCCACCGCGAGCGCGGCCGGCGCCGGGCTGGACGTCGACTTCCGGCTCCGCGAGTTGGCGACGCCGTTGACCGTGCACGCGGACCCGTGGCGGCTGCACCAGGTGTTCACGAACCTGCTCGACAACGCGGCGCGGCACAGCCCAGCCGGCGGCACCGTCCGGGTGAGCGCCGAGGAGCACGCCGGCGAACTCCACTTCGAGGTGAGCGACGAGGGACAGGGCATCCCGACGGCCGAGCGTTCCCGGGTGTTCGAGCGGTTCACCCGTGGCGACCGCGCAGCCGACGGTGGAACCGGCCTCGGGCTCGCCATCGCCCGCTGGGTCGTCGAACTGCACGGCGGTCGGATCGCGGTCCTCGACCCGGTCGGCGCCGTCAAGGGCCCCCGGCCGGGCTGCCGCATCCAGGTCACCATCCCGAATGACAGACCACACCGAGGAGAGGTCGCATGACCACCCCTGGCAGCAATCCGCCTTCGACCACCGGCCCGGCGACACCGCCGACGGCCGGCCCGGCGACACCGCCGACGGCCGGCCCGGCGACGCCGCCGGCCGCCGGGCCAGCGGGACGACCGGCGCCCGCGTGGCCTCAGCCGATGGCTGCCCTACCGGTCGTGCCCCGGCCACCGTCACTGATCGCGCGGCGCTGGCCCGGCCCGTCCGGGGCCGCACGTCCGCTGGTCCTGGCGGCCCTGACGGTGGCGGCCGTCGTCGGTGCCTCGACGCTCACGGTGGTTCGCCCCGGACTCGGTTGGCTGGTGGCCGCGCTGGCCGCCACCGCCGCGCTCGGCACAGCCACCGTCGTGCGATCCCGGCCGCAGACCGCGCCGCCCACCCCGGCAACTCCACCCACCGCGACCACTGCGGCGGCCACCGTCCGTCCCGATGCCACGGGGGCATCGGGGCGGGCGGCCCAGGTCGTCTGGGCTGCCGCGACGGTCGCCCTGGTGGGCGTGGGCACGGTCCGCGCGGCCGGCTGGCTCTTCGTCCTCTGCCTACTCGGTGCCGCGGTCACCGGGACACTCGCGGTGACCGGCGGGCGGAGCCCGCTCGGGATGCTGCTGGCGGCGACGCTGCCGCCGGCCGCGACGGTACGGGCGCTCCCCTGGGCGGTACGCGGGCTGCGCGACACCCGACCGGCCGGCTCGGGCATCGGCGTCGGACGGGTCCTGACCAGCCTGACCGTCTCCGCCGGCCTGCTCCTGCTGTTCGGGCTGCTCTTCGCGTCGGCCGACGCGGTCTTCGCCGACCTGGTCACCGGTCTGCTGCCCGACATCTCGGTGCCCGGTGTCACCGGTTGGATGTTCCGTCTGCTGCTGATCGGCGGCGGTCTGCTCGGGGCGGCGTACCTGGTCAGTCGGCCGCCCGACCTGGAAGGGCTGCGGCCGGGACCGTCCCGTCCGGCTCACCGGCTGGAGTGGACCCTTCCGCTGGTGCTGCTCGACGCCCTGTTCGCCGCTTTCGTACTGGTCCAGTTGGCGGTGCTGTTCGGCGGCGCGGGACACGTGCTGCGCACGTCGGGGCTCACCTACGCGCAGTACGCGCGGAGCGGGTTCTGGCAACTGCTCGCCGTCACCGGGCTCACCCTGCTGGTGATCGCCGTCGCCGCCCGTCGCGCACCGAAGGCCACGCGTACCGACCGACTGCTGGTCCGCGCCCTGCTCGGGGCGCTCACCGCGCTCAGCCTGGTGATCGTGGCCTCGGCGCTGTACCGGATGCAGGTCTACGCCGACGCGTACGGCGCCACCCGACTGCGGCTCGTCGTGGCGACCGTCGAGCTGTGGCTCGGTCTGCTGTTCGTGCTGGTCGGCGTGGCAGTGGTACGGCTACGGGCCACCTGGCTGCCCCGCCTGGTGATCGGCACGGCGGTGCTGGCACTGCTCGGGTTGGCCCTGGTCAACCCGGACCGACTCATCGCCGACCGGAACGTCGACCGGTACCTGGAGACCGGCCGGTTGGACGTCGGCTACGTGTCCGGCCTGTCGGCGGACGCCGTACCGGCCCTGGCCCGGCTGCCCGAACCGGTACGGATCTGCGCGCTGAACCGGCTCGCGACCGACCTGCCCCGGGACGGCCTGTGGGCGACGAACGTCGGACGGGAGCGCGCCCGCCGTGAGCTGGACAGGATCCCGGTGACCGGCCCCGCGTCGCACTGCTTCGGCCTGCGCTACCAGTGAGCGGTGACGCTTGACAATCGCGCGAGGCGGGCAAGACTGCCGGGGTGGCCAAGCAACTCCCTGACGTGGGGTCGGGCGGTGCGGTCCCGCCACCCCGGCGGGCGCGGATCGTGTTGGCCGACATCACCCGGCAGGACACCCGCGCCGAGCGGACCCGCGCCGAGCTGGCCCAGCAGACCCAGGTCGGCGAGGCGCTGGTCCGTGGCCTGGTCCGGGCCCAGCTCGCGCTGGCGTTGCGGCTGTCGTTGGTGGTCGTCATCGGGCTGGGCGGTTTGCCCTGGCTGTTCGCCATCGCACCGTCGCTCGGCCGGACCACGGTGGCCGGCGTCAACCTGCCGTGGCTGCTGCTCGGGGTGGCCGCGTTCCCGTTCCTGATCGCGGTGGGCTGGGCGTACGTGCGGCTGGCCGAACGCAACGAGCAGGACTTCACCGACCTGGTGCAGCGGCCGGAGCACTGACGTGGGCAACGACTACGTGGTTCCGGCCATCGTCGCGGTCACCCTGGTCACCGTCGGCATCGGCCTCTACGGGCTGCGGCTGGCCCGGACGACGTCCGACTTCCTGGTCGCCTCGCGGGCGATCAGTCCGACCTGGAACGCCGCCGCCATCGGTGGGGAGTACCTGTCGGCGGCGAGCTTCCTCGGCATCGCGGGCCTGGTTCTCAAGTACGGCGTGGACGTGCTCTGGTATCCGGTCGGCTTCGCCGCCGGCTATCTGGCTCTGCTGCTGTTCGTGGCCGCGCCGCTGCGCCGCTCCGGCGCGTTCACACTGCCCGACTTCTGCGAGCTGCGACTGGGATCACGGCGCCTACGCATCCTCGCCACCACCTTCGTGATCTTCATCGGCTGGCTCTACCTGGTGCCGCAGTTGCAGGGTGCCGGCCTCACCCTCGCCACGGTCGCCGGCTCCCCGTACCCCGTGGGTGCTCTTCTGGTCGCGGCCGTGGTCACCGCGAACGTGGCGTTGGGCGGGATGCGGGCCATCACCTTCGTCCAGGCGTTCCAGTACTGGCTCAAGTTGACCGCTCTCGCCGTACCCGTGATCTTCCTGGCGCTGCAGTGGCAGGCCGATGCCCGCCCGGCGGTGACGCCGCCGGACGGGCCGACGTTCCGGACCGCGACCACCGTCGTGGTCGAGCACCGCGCGACCCTCACCCTGGCCGATGGCGACATCCGTGAGGTACGCCCCGGCGACGAACTGTCCTTCGCGGCGGGCGACCCGGTGCCGGAGGTGTCCGGGGTGGCCACCGACGCGGCGGACTGGCTGCTGCCCAGCGCCGCCGGCTCGGACGACCGGGGCCTGTTCGGAACGTACTCGCTGATCCTGGCCACGTTCCTGGGCACGATGGGCCTGCCGCACGTGCTGGTCCGCTTCTACACCAACCCCGACGGAGCGGCGGCGCGCCGGACGACGCTCGTGGTCCTGGCACTGGTCGGTGTGTTCTACCTGCTGCCCACCCTGTACGGGGTGCTGGGCCGGATCTACACACCGCAACTGCTCGTCAGCGGGCAGACCGACGCGGTGGTGGTCCTGCTACCCGGCGCGGTCCTCGGCGACGGGCTGGCCGGGCGGCTGCTCGCCGCACTGGTCGCGGCGGGAGCGTTCGCGGCCTTCCTCTCCACCTCGTCGGGCCTGCTGACCAGCGTCGCCGGGGTGATCTCGACGGACGTCCTCGGCCGTGGCTCGGTGCGCGGCTTCCGGTTGGCGACCGTCATCGCCGGAGGCGTACCGGCGGTGCTGGCCCTGCACGTCTCCGGCCTGGACGTGTCACAGGTGGTCGGGTTGGCCTTCGCCGTCGCCGCGTCGAGCTTCTGCCCGCTGCTGGTGCTCGGCATCTGGTGGCGAGGGCTGACCGACCTGGGCGCGGCAGCCGGTGTGCTGGTCGGCGGCGGGGCGGCGATCGGCGCGGTGCTGGTGACCGTCCTCGGTCCGCCGCTGTCGGGTTGGCCCGCCACCCTCACCGCACAACCGGCCGCCTGGACGGTGCCACTGGCGTTCACCGTGATGGTCGTCGTGTCGATGGCGACCCGCCGCCGAGCACCGGCCGACGTAGCCGCCACCATGCTCCGCCTCCACACCCCCGAAGCCCTACGCCTCTAACACCCCCCACCCCCGCCGCCCCCGCGATCTTGCACTTTGTGTGGCGGCATGACGGGCATTCTTCGCATTCGGGCAACCGAAAGCGCAAGATCGGCGCGAGGGTGGGGCGGTTTCGGGGCTGAGGTGACGGTCGCGGGATTACTACACTGCTGATCGCGGCAAACCCCTCGGATTTGAGCAGGTCCATGTCGGAGCTGCTGTCTACTGGCGGCTGCTCGCCGAGGACCCGGACCGCACGCGAGCGGTCGTCGAGTGGGAGAGCGAGAACGGGCGGACGCACCCGTACCCGGGGCTGTGACTGTCGGGTGGTGTCCAGTCGGTGGCTCTGGGGTGGCCCGTGCCAGCGTGTTTGACCCAACAAGTGCGGATGTCATGGTCGGGGAGATACCAGATGCGACCGTCGGCGGTGACCTCGTACTGCCACTGTGACAGCGTCCCTCCCGTTGTGGCTGGCGGTGGCGAGCGAGCCCTTGAGAGGGTGCTGCCTACTGGTCGGCGGAGACGGGCAGGGGTCGGATTCGATGGCGTCGAAGGCCGCCCGGGTATTGGCGGCGGCCTGACGGCACAGTTCCTCCCAGCCCTTGGCCGCGTCGTTGGTGGCGAATCGCAGGGCGTAACCGCCAGGGCGGGGTGGCGGCGCTGCCCGGTCGCCGCGCTTGACGCTCACTCGGCGGTCGGCCGGGGCACCGCCCCGAAGTCGTCGAAGCTGGGCGCGGCAAGGACGCGGTGCAGATCGGGGTCGGCGTGGATCTCGGCGCTGTGCCGCCACTCGCTGAGCAACTGCGACAGGGCTGCGGTGTTCCCGACCGCCGCAGCCGCCTCCGCCGTCTCGACGAACTCGGTGGCCATCTGCTCGCGATCTTCAGGCGGCAGGAAGCGCACCCACGGCAGCACGGTCGGCAGCGCCTCACGCACCAGGGTGGGATCCCGGCGCACCACGCTGGCCAGCAACCGGGCGGTCAGATCCACAACCTCACCCTCGGCTGCGGCCCGGTCGGCCGACATCAGGACAAGATCGGCTGCGTCCCGGCGGCGCAGACGCACAGCGCGAGCGCGAGCCAGTCGCTCAGTCGTCTCGGCCGGCTGCCGCAGCAACTCCGAGAACGGCACGGATTCCGAGGGCATCGACACGACATCAACACTACTTCAGAAGTTGGTGGATCGCACAACTACGCCTTGTACGCCGGAACAGGGACTACGTCTTGGGAATGATCGTGGATCCGCCTGTCGCCGGACGGCGGATCTGGCGGTCGGCGGATAACGTCGGGCCATGACTGGTGAGCATCCCGCACTCGTGCTGCGTGGTCTGGCAAAACGGTTCGACGGCACGGTCGCGGTCGCCGGCGTCGATCTGGACGTGCCGGCCGGCTCCTTCTACGGGCTGCTCGGCCCGAACGGTGCCGGTAAGACCACCACCCTGTCGATGGCGGTCGGGCTGCTGCGCCCGGACGCCGGGTCGGCGTGGGTGCTAGGCCAGGACGTGTGGCGCGATCCGGTCGCGGCCAAGCAGTTGCTCGGCGTGATGCCCGACGGTGTACGGCTGTTCGACCGGCTCAGCGGTGCCGAACTGTTGGCGTACAACGGGCTGCTGCGGGGGATGGACCCGGCGGTGATCGACCAGCGGGCCGCCGAACTGCTGGACGTCCTGGCGCTCGGCGACGCCGGCCGGACGCTGGTGGTGGACTACTCGGCAGGCATGAAGAAGAAGATCGGGCTGGCGTGCGCGTTGCTGCACGGTCCGCGGGTGCTGGTGCTGGACGAGCCGTTCGAGGCGGTCGACCCGGTGTCGGCCGCGCTGATCCGCGACATTCTCACCCGTTACGCGGCCGGCGGCGGCACGGTGGTCTTCTCCAGCCACGTGATGGAGGTCGTCGAGCGGTTGTGCTCGCACGTGGCGATCCTGGCCCAGGGCACCATCAAGCGGGTCGGCACGATCGCCGACGTTCGCGGGGGCCGTTCCCTGGAGCAGGTCTTCGTCGAGGTGGTCGGCGGGCGCACCGCGACCGGTGACGAGTTGTCGTGGCTGTCCAGGTGAGCGCGGCCACCGCGCCTGCCGCGCCCGCCGCTCCGGCGCGAACGGTCTCCGCGCGACACTTCGTACGGCTCAAGCTGCGGGTGATGGGCAACAACTTCCGGGGCCAGGGCTGGCGGATCGCCATGTTCGTCGGCGGGGCGCTGGTCGGCCTCTGGTTCGCGGCCAGTGGGTTCTTCCTGTTCGCCGCGCCCGGCATGACGGGCAACGGGCGGTACGCGGTGCTGGTCGCCGCCGCTGGCGGTGGCCTGCTGGTGCTCGGCTGGCTGCTGCTGCCACTCGTCTTCTTCGGGGTGGACGAGACACTGGACCCGGCCCGGTTCGCGCTGCTGCCGCTGCCGCGCCGCACCCTGGTCGTCGGGTTGTTCGCCGCCGCGCTGGTCAGCGTGCCGGTGCTGGCGGCGTCGATCGCCTCGCTGGGGCTGGTGCTGACCGCGTGGGCGCTGGGCGGTTGGTCCGCAGGCCTGGTGGCCGTGCTTGGCGTACTCGCCGGGTTGTTGCTCTGTGTGGCCGCCAGCCGGGCGGTGACCAGCGCCTTCGCCAGCATGCTGCGGTCCCGCCGGGTGCGGGACCTGGCGGCCGTGCTGCTGGCGGTGACCGCCGCGCTGCTCGGCCCGTTGCAGGTCTTCGGCCTGGCGGCGCTGCGCCAGACGGACTGGAACCGACTGACCGGGCCGGCCTCGGTGCTCGGGTGGACGCCGTTCGGGGCTCCGTGGACCGCCGGTATCGACGTGGCACAGGGACGGGTGTGGGCGGCCCCGCTCAAACTGCTGATCACGGTGGCGACGATCGCTGCCCTGCTGGCCTGGTGGTCGCGGTCGTTGGAGTCGGCGATGGTCGGCTCGGCGACCGCTGGCAGGGCGCCGGCCCGACGCGAAGTCGGCGGGGGCGCGGTCGCCCAACTGTTCCCCCGGGCCACCGCCTGGGTACGGCGGGACCGGTTCGGCGCGCTTGTCGCCCGGGACGCCCGTTACTGGTGGCGGGACGCCCGCCGCCGAGCCAACCTGATCACGATCGCGGTGGTCGGCATCTTCGTGCCCGTCCTGGTCAACGTCATGGGTGGAGACTTCGCGTCCCCCGAGAACGGCGGGTTCACGGCGGCTGCCGGCGACAGCTCACCGGTCGTGGTCACCCTCTCCCTGCTCATCGTCGGCATAGTCGCCTCGGCGACCCTGGCCAACCAGTTCGGCTTCGACGGCAGCGCGTACGCCGCGAACGTCGTGGCCGGCGTCCCCGGCCGGGTCGAGCTGCGCGCGCGGATGACCGCGTTCTCGCTGTACGTCCTGCCGATGCTGGTGCTCGTCGCGGTGGTGCTGTCGGTACTGCTCAGTCGACCGGCGTGGATCGGGCTCATGGTGGGCAGTCTGGTCGCCACCTACGGCGCCGGGTTGGCGGTGAACAGCACCGTCTCGGTGCTCGGGGCGTACTCGCTGCCGGAGACGAGCAACCCGTTCGGAATGAACAGCGGCGCGGGCATGGCAAAGGGGCTGCTCACCCTGTTGGCCATGGTCACCACGGCGGTCGTCGGAGTGCCGATGGTGGTGGCCGCCGCGCTGCTCGGCGACGCCTGGCTCTGGCTGGCCCTCCCGTTCGGCACGGCGTACGGGCTGGGCGCGGCGCTGCTCGGCGCGTACCTGGCCGGCGACGTCCTGGACCGGCGTCAGCCGGAACTGCTCGCCACCGTCACACCGCGTCGCTAGACGACCGATTTCGCAGCCGACAGGGTAGATCTTGGACAGTTTCCGTTAGCTGCTAACGGAAACTGTCCAAGATTGCCAGCGATGGTGGGTCATTTAGGCGGCCGGGCCGCGAGATGCGTGGGCAGCGAGGAAATCGACCCAGGCCGACGGGCTGAACGTGAGCACCGGCCCGGACCGATCCTTGCTGTCCCGCACCAGCACGACACCCGGCAGATTGTCCGCCACCTCGACGCAGTTGCCGCCGGAGTCGGTCGACCGGGTGGAGGTGCGCCAGCGCGGCTCAATCATCATCATGGTGTCACCTTCAGCTTCCGAATCAGGTCCATCGACGCACCTGTGGACAGTGCTTCGCCCAGCAGACTATCCCATTTGCGATCAATCAATCGGAGCATCTGCGGGTCGTCCATGACGTGTCCGCGAGCGGCATTCTCCAGGTAGAGCACCCGGTCTCCGTCGGGCAGGTCGGCGAACACGAAGCCGCCACCGAACCCGACATGCTCGCCGACGCTCAATGGAATGACGTGCAATCGCACGAACGGAAGGTCTGCCACCTCGAGCAGTCGACCGAGTTGGGCATTGAGCACGGCGTGACCGCCCACGGGGCGATGCAGGCCCATTTCGTCCACGACGAAGACGCAGTGCGGCGGCACCTCCTGGGACAAGAGCCGTTGACGTTCCAAGCGAACGGCGACAAGTTCGTCGACCACGGCTGGCGGCTGCAATCCACCCGCCGAGATGACGGCGCGGGCATACTCCTCGGTCTGCACCAGGCCGGGCACGAGACACGCCTCGAAGGCCCGCAGACGCGTGGCCCGCTGCTCGTAGCCGCGCCACGGGACGAACCAGGACGGGCCGTGCTCCTGATCCGCAGCCTTGAGGAGTTCGGCGAGGAGGCCGCCGGTGGCCAGGGCCTCGTCGGCGGCCACCGCGAATTCCATCGTCGGTCGGCGGCGGCCGGTCTCGATGGCGGCCACGGTGGACGGACTCCACCTGATGAGGGTCGCCAAAGCCTCCTGGGACACCTCGGCACCGGCTCGGGCGGCCTTCAGCGCCCGTACCCACATCTCGATGTTCATCCTTACCTCTCTGGTAAGTACGTGACCGCGCTGCGTAGTAAGCCCTGGAATCCTCCCCTGTCCGCGCCGCGCCGTCCAGGGTGGAAGGCGCGCGGCCCGGCTGGTGGAGGCGATGACCCGGCGGTCGGTCCTGCGTCGGGCCGCCCCGGTCATTCCCCCGATCGGGGCGGCCCTTTCTCGACTGGGAGGAGGTCACCCGTGCTCGGATTCATCCCTGGTCGGGGCGGGGCGCGGTGGTCGTACTCGATGAGGAACCTGGCGGCGACGGCCGTGCCGGGCGCGATCGAGCCGGCACGCGGCGGCGCGGCGGGCCCGACGCAGGCCGCCGGAGACACGCGGGCCGCCGGCAGGACACACCCCGCCGGGGGTACGTCTTGAGTCGGCCGCACCTGCCCATGCGACCGCTGTGGCGGTGCCGGGGCTGCGGCGCGCCGTGGCCCTGCCAACCGGCGCGGCTCGCGTTGCTGGCCGAGTACCGGGACGACCGCACGGCGCTGCTGTTCTACCTGGGCACGTTGATGGCGGAGGCGGGCGACCAGCTCGCCCGGCTGAACGGGCGACCGGCCGACCTGCACGCGCGCTTCCTGGGTTGGGTGCGGGATCGGGGCGGCACAATGTTTCACGTGAATCATGAGCCGGGCGCCGAGATCCACCACACCGATCCGTTCGCGGTGCCGACCGGACAGCGGTCACCGACCCGCCGGCTGCGAGGTCGGCTCGCCGCGCCGGTCACGCTCTGGACGGCACCCGGTCCGGCGGGGCTGACGGTCTCGTCGACACTTGTCGCGGAGGGGGAGCCGGACCGGCTGCTCGGGCTGATCGATCCGGAGTCCGACCTCTGGGCCGCCGTCGAGGAGGCGGGTCGGTTCGCCGTCGCGCCGCTCGGACCGCCACACCGGCAGCTCGCCGATCGCTTCGCCGGCCTCTTTCCCGCGCCGGGAGGGCTCTTCGCCACCGGTTCGTGGACCGACACGCCCTACGGGCCGGTGCCGTCCGACGCCGGCGGCTGGGCGGGGTGCCGGCTCGACACCGCCCGGGAGTACGGCTGGGGGCTGCTGGTGGAGGCCACCATCGAGGCCGTCGACCTGAGCGCGGACACCATGCCGCTGCTGCACTACCGGGGGCGGTACCACGAGCTGCCGGCCTGACCAGGGGCCTTCGACGCGCGACCGGTCACCGGGGTGACGTGGGTCACTCGGCGCACCCAGCCAACCGCTCGGCGCACTCGACGACCGGCGTCGATCTCGACCTTCCTTGTCGGGGAGCGTGCTCTCTACGGTGCGCGGAACTACCCCCGACGCCTGTGAAGGTGGTGATCCACAGATGTCCACGGACACACCCGCGCCTACCGCTTCCCAGCCGGACAAGTACCTGGCCGTACAACAGTCGGACGAGTTCGCCGGGCTGCGGCGCGCGCTGCGCGGCTTCGTCTTCCCGATGACCGTCGCGTTCTTCCTGTGGTACGCGCTCTACGTCATTCTCTGCGCCTACGCCCGGGGCTTCATGGGCACGAAGCTGTTCGGCAGCAACATCAACGTTGCGCTGGTCTTCGGCCTGCTCCAGTTCGTCTCGACGTTCGTGATCGCCTGGCTCTACTCCCGGTACGCGGACCGGAAGATAGACCCGGTCGCCGACCGGATCCGTGCCGAGATCGGGGAGGTGACCCATGAGAACGGTCCACGCGGCTGACCTGCTCCTCGCGGCCGAGGCGGGTAACCACACGGCCCGCAATCTGACCATCACATTGTTCCTGGTGTTCGTGGCGGTGACGCTGGGCATCACCATCTGGGCCAGCCGGCAGACGAAGACGGCCACCGACTTCTACGCGGGCGGCCGGTCCTTCTCCGGATTCCAGAACGGCATGGCGATCGGTGGCGACTACATGTCGGCCGCCTCGTTCCTCGGCATCGCCGGCATCATCGCGCTCTACGGCTACGACGGCTTCCTCTACTCGATCGGCTTCCTGGTCGCCTGGCTGGTGGCGCTCCTGCTGGTCGCGGAGCTGCTGCGCAACTCGGGCCGGTACACGATGGCCGACGTGCTGGCCTTCCGGATGCGGCAGCGTCCGGTGCGGACGGCGGCGGCGGTCTCCACCATCACGGTGTCGATCTTCTACCTGCTCGCCCAGATGGTGGGCGCCGGCGCGCTTGTCGCGCTGCTGCTGGGCATCAAGCCGGGCACCACCTTCCTCGGCATGGACGCGGCCACCGCCAAGGTGGCAACCATCATCATGGTCGGCGCCCTGATGATCATTTACGTGACCGTGGGTGGCATGAAGGGCACCACGTACGTGCAGATCGTCAAGGCGTTCCTGCTGATGACCGGCGCGCTGCTGATGACCGTGCTGGTGCTGGCCAAGTTCCACTTCAACCTGTCGGAGCTGCTCGGCGCCGCCGCGGCGGCCTCCGGCAAGGGCGACAAACTCCTGGGACCGGGCCTGCGGTACGGCGTGGAGGTCGCCGGGAACTCCACGCAGACGTTCTACAACAAGATGGACCTGCTGTCGCTCGGCATCGCGCTGGTGCTCGGCACGGCCGGCCTGCCGCACATCCTGATCCGCTTCTACACCGTGCCGACCGCCAAGGCGGCCCGCAAGAGCGTGCTCTGGGCGATCGGCATCATCGGCACCTTCTACCTGCTCACCCTGGCCCTCGGCTTCGGCGCGGCGGCGATGGTGGGTGGTCCGGCGATCATCGCGCAGGACAAGGCCGGCAACACGGCCGCACCGCAGCTGGCCGAGGCGCTCGGCCTGGAGTTCTTCGGCGGTGAACTGGGTGGCGCGGCCCTGCTGGCGATCATCGCGGCGGTCGCCTTCGCCACCATCCTGGCCGTGGTCGCCGGGTTGACCCTGGCCTCCTCGTCCAGCCTGGCGCACGACTTCTACGCCAACGTCCTGAAGAAGGGCGAGACGTCGGAGCGCCAGGAGGTACGAGTCGCCCGGATCTCCGCCCTGGTGATCGGCGCGATCTCCATCCTGCTGTCGATCTACGCGCAGAACCTCAACGTGGCGTTCCTCGTGGCGCTGGCCTTCGCGGTCGCCGCCTCGGGCAACCTGCCAGCGATCCTCTACAGCCTGTTCTGGCGGCGGTTCAACACCTCCGGAGCGGTGTGGGCGATCTACGGCGGTCTGGTCTCGGCAGTGGTGCTGGTGTTCTTCTCACCGGTGGTCTCGGGCGCGGCGACGTCGATGTTCCCGGACCACGACTGGCAGTGGTTCCCGCTGTCCAACCCGGGCATCCTGTCCATCCCGTTCGGGTTCCTGTGCGGCTGGATCGGCACCGTCATCTCCAAGGAGCACGACGAGGAGAAGTACGCGGAGCTGGAGGTGCGCGCCCTCACGGGCTCCGGCGCCCACTGACACGCGGCACGGCCCCCTGTTGACGCCACGCGTCAACAGGGGGCCTCTCGCTGTTCAGGAGGGTCGGTAGGCTGACCGGCATGAAGGTTGCTGAGCGCTTCGGTTCCGGTCACCGCGTTCTCGTCACCGGCGGCGCCGGGTTCGTCCCGTCGCACCTGGTCGACTCCCTGATCGCCCGGGGCTGCACGGTGGTGGCCCTGGACAACTTCGTCACCGGGTCCAAGGAGAACGTCGCCCACCTGCTGGACCGGCCAACCTTCACCCTGGTCGAAGCCGACCTCTCCGACGGCCTGCCGACGCACCACCCGGCCCTCGCCGAGCGCTTCGACGCGATCCTGCACATGGCCTCGCCGGCCAGCCCCACCGACTTCGCGCAACTGCCCGTGGAGATCCTCCGGGTCGGCTCGGTGGGCACCCTGCATCTGCTGGAGCGGGCGGTCGCCGACGGCGCCCGGTTCCTGATGGCCTCCACCTCCGAGGCGTACGGGGACCCGAAGGAGCACCCGCAGCGCGAGACCTACTGGGGCAACGTCAACCCCATCGGCGTCCGCAGCGTCTACGACGAGGCGAAGCGCTTCTCCGAGGCGGCCACGATGGCGTACCACCGGTACCGGGGGCTGGACGCCGCGATCGTGCGGATCTTCAACACGTACGGCCCGCGGATGCGCCCGGACGACGGTCGCGCCATCCCCACCTTCATCTCCCAGGCGCTGCGCGGCGAGCCGATCACCGTGCACGGCACCGGCAACCAGACCCGGTCGATCTGCTTCGTCGAGGACCTGGTGCGGGGCATCCTGCTGCTGCTCGACTCGACCGAGACCGGCCCGGTCAACTGCGGCACCGAACACGAGATGTCCATGCGTCAACTCGCCGAGTTGATCGTGTCGCTCTCCGACAGCAGCTCGCAGGTGACGTACATCACGCGCAGTTCGGACGACCCGGAGATGCGCCGCCCCGATCTGACCCTCGCCCGTGAACTGCTCGGATACGAGCCGACCGTGACGCCCGAAGACGGCCTGCGACGCACGATCGAGTACTTCCGGGCGCGGCTAGGGTAACCAGCTCCCGGCAGGCCGCCGATCGCTGAGTGTCACCTGAGGGCGGTAGTGGCTCCCGCTACGTACCCTGAGTTGCATGTCAGCGACCCCTGCCGGCGTTCCTCATCCGTATCTGCACCGCAGCGCCGGGCGCGCCTCGGTGCCCGGCCCCGACCGGGGCGCCTCCGGACGTGCGCGTCCGACAGAGGCGCGCTGGTATCCGTCGTACGACGAGCAGCAGCCCGGCCCGGGCGGGCCGTCGGGGCCCACGGGACCTGGCGGGCCCGGTGGCGCCGGCGGGCCCGGACGTCGTGGCCCTCGGCCGCGGTGGGGCCGGATCGGGCTGGTGGCCGGTGTCGCGGTGCTGGTGCTGGCGCTGCTCGGCGGCCTGGGCGCGTGGCTGTACGCGCGCAACCTCAACGACGACCTGGCCCGCACCGACCCGTTCGCGCAGATCACCGGCGGTCGGCCGGCGAAGCCCGTCGACGGCGCGTTGAACATCCTGCTGGTCGGCAGCGACTCCCGGGACCCGGACGCGCCGGTCGACTCCAAGAGCCAGTGGCGGGCCGACACGATCATCGTGATGCACATTTCGGCCGACCACCAGCAGGCGTACCTGGTCTCCATTCCGCGCGACCTGTACGTGCCGATCCCGGAGAGCGCCGGCGCGGACTGCGGCTCCGGCCAGCGCGCGAAGATCAACGCGGCGTTCGCCTTCGGTGGTCTGCCGTTGGCGGTCCGCACCGTGGAGTGCTTCACCGACGTCCGGATCGACCACGTGATGGCAATCGACTTCGGCGGCTTCAAGGAGGTCACCGACGCCCTCGGCGGCGTGGACCTGAAGGTGGAGCGGACGATCACCTCGATCCACAAGCCGTACCGGACGTTCACCAAGGGCACCAACCACATGGACGGCTCGGAGGCGCTGGACTGGATCCGGCAGCGTAAGCAGTTCCCCGAGGGTGACTTCGCCCGGATGCGGCACCAGCAGGAGTTCCTGCGGGCGCTGATGGACAAGGCGGCGAGCACCGGCACCCTGGCGAACCCGAAGAAGCTCAACGACTTCCTCAAATCGGTGACCGCGGCGGTGACCGTCGACCAGGACTTCTCGTTGACCGATATGGCGGTGCAGTTCCGCAACCTGCGGGGTGAGAACCTCACGTTCCTGACCAGCCCGAACTCGGGCAGCGACACGATCAACGGCGAGTCGGTGGTGGTCTCGAACCGGGAGAAGGCGCTGGCGATGTACCAGGCGATGTCGGCCGACACCATGGCGGACTGGGTGAAGGCCAACCCGCCGAAGAGCACCGACGGCGGCTGAGCACCGGGGCGGCACGGGCGGTCGGCTGGACGCGAGACGGACTCACCGTTTCGGCCATCGAGTGAAGCCGATCGCCCGGTTGACTGAGCCTGTCGTCCTATTGAGTGCAGATGAACTCGCAAAGTCGAATCGATGTACGTACAGTGGTGCCGCCCCCTCCTGATCACGAGCTGGAGCACGAATGCCGGTTCAGGCCAGCCGTCGCCCTCCGTCCACCAGGTCCGCCGCGCCGAGCGGCCGGATCGCCGCGTCCATACCGGTGCAGCCAGGCCCGTCGGGCGGTGGTCCGGGCGGTCGTCCACCGGGTGGTGGCGACAGCCGGACAGGCGGTAAGGGGCCGGCGAAGAAGCGTCCCCGGCGCAAGGACCCGCTCTGGGCCCGCCTGACCGTGATCTTCGGTGCGGTGCTGATGCTCAGCAGCGGGGTGGCCATCGTCGGCACGAAGGTGCTGATCGGTCAGGCCACCGGCGACATCGCCCAGCGCAACCTGCTCGGTGACGCCAGCAAGTCCGACGCCGAGGGTGGCGCGAGCCTGGACGGCCCGATCGACATGCTGCTGCTGGGCGTGGACGCCCGGGAGCGGTGGGCCGCCGACGACGTCCGGTCGGACAGCATCATCATCCTGCACATCCCGGCCTCGCACGACCAGGCGTACCTGATCTCGATTCCCCGGGACACCGAGGCGCAGATCCCGCCCTTCAAGAAGAGCGGCTTCGCCGGCGGCACCGACAAGATCAATGCCGCGTTCCAAGCCGGCGCCCGCAACGGTGGCGGCTGGGAGGGTGGCGCCCAGCTGATGGCCCAGACGATCAAGCGCCTCACCGGAGTCAGCTTCGACGGCGCGGCGATCATCAACTTCGGTGGCTTCAAGAACGTCATCGACACGCTGGGCACGGTCAAGATCTGCGTCAGCCACGAGGTCAAGTCGAAGCACATGTCGTTCGTCGACGGCAAGCCGATGTGGAACGCCGACGCCAAGAAGACCGGCAAGTCGATGACCCCGGTGGTGCACAAGAAGGGCTGCCAGGAGATGGAGGGCTGGGCCGCCCTCGACTACGCCCGGCAGCGCTACGGCCTCCCCGGCGGCGACTACGACCGGCAGCAGAACCAGCAGCAGCTGATCAAGGCGATGGCCCGCAAGGCCACCGACGGCGGCATGCTGACCAACCCGGCCAAGATGAACTCGTTGATCAAGGCAGCCGGCAAGGCCTTCGTCCTGGACACCGGCGGCGTGCCGATCGAGGACTTCATCTTCACCATGCGTGGGGTCACCGCGAACGAGCTGACGATGCTGAAGACCAACAACGGCAGCTTCAACGGCAACAGCAACAACCGTGAGGCGTTGAACGCGGAGACCATGCAGATGTTCGAGGCGGTCAAGCAGGACAAGCTCGCCGAGTTCGTCTTCAACCACCCCGAGGTGATCTCCGGCCGCAAGTGACGGCGGCGCGGCTCTCACGCAACACACCCAGCAGGGGGTCCTCGATACGGAACGAGGACCCCCTCTGCGCGAGTTCGACCCGGAGGCTCGGGTTCAGGGCTTGGTCAGCAGTTGAGCACGCCTTGGGCGAGTTGCAGGAGGTGATCGGCTGTTGGCTGTTCGGGCATGTTCTGCATGGTGGGGAACTCACGCAGGTTGGTGATCGCGTCGACCCAGTGTTGTTTCTGTTCGATGGTGAGTCGGTCGCGGTTGCGTTCGATGAAGGTGTTGGCGTCGGTGAACCGTCCTGCCTTGATGTCGCCGATGACGGTGAGCACGGATGCGCTGATGTCGGTGGTGCCGACCGCGGTGACCATGGCGACCAAGCGTCCGGTGCTGAGGCCGCCGTCGAGGTCGGCGTCGAGCAGTCCGACGGTGTCGAGGGTGCCCACGGCGGTGAGCAGTGTTGTGGGCTGGTCCGCCGGGTCGGCCAGGGCGTAGTCGAAGACGATGTCGGCGTGGCCTGTCGCGCCGAACTCGAGGACCGGCGCGTAGCGGCTCAGGTCGGGCTGGTCGGGCACCCGTTCGATCATCTGCTCGACGCGGGCGAGGTTGTCGCGCATCTGCTCAGGTGACCAGCGTTGCCGAGCGGTGTCGAAGACACGGCGGGCGGTGGTGAGGTCAGCGGCCCAGATCAGCTCACCGAGGGTGTCCTCGACCCGCGCGACCGCCGAGGTGGGACGGGAGAGGGTGACAGCGCTACGCAGGACATCCGCGGTGATCCCCGGCCAGAGATGCACGGAGGCGGCCGTACGCTCGTCTCTCCGGGAGGCGGTTGCCTTCCAGTACATGTCGAGACCGATACCCGCATTGTCGGGCCGTTGCGTGGTCGGGTGCAGGATCGTGGCACCGTACCGCTGCACCACGGTCAGCAACTCACTGGTGATCATGCCACGGGCGACCACCACCGGTAGTCGCTCACGTTGAGCGAGTTGCTCGAGCGTGTAGTTCAACCCGGCGACGTCGGACGCGAGCGCGGGCTTGCCGGGATGCGGGGCGCCAAGCACGACCACGGGGTGATCGACGTTGGCCACCTTCGCCAGCTCATTGATCAACCTCTGCAAGGCAGGCGCGGCAGACTCGCCGATCACGTACACGTTAGGGTGCTGCTCGGTGACCCCATCGGACAACCGCACCGACCAACTCGGCGGTAGGGTGACCGCGGCAATCCCGTCGAACGGATAGCTGGCGCGTTCGCTCAAATGGGCCACTCCGTCATCGTCGACGAAACCGTCGATCTCGTCGTTGATGACGTCCCAACCGTCGTCATAGTCGGGAGTGAACAGCACCCAACTCTCGCCGTCGACGGTGAACAGGCGTGTCTGGCCGCCAGGCGGCTCGACGACCAGATCCCTGGTCGGCGCGACAACGTCTCGTCCGAGGGCCGTGGCGAGCTGGCGGGCGAACCCGTCCGACAGCTCGCCGGCCCTGCAGGACAGCAACGCCACCGGCGCACCCGGTGGTAGCCGCCGATCCAGCAATGGTGCCAACTGCTCGGCAGTCAGACGCACCTCCCGCACCGAGCCGCCAACCATCGGCGTCGACGCAGCAGCATCCTGCTCCACACCATCCAGATCGCGTACCGGCACCCGGACCGTCCCGTTCACTGCCGGGTGAACCACCACCGGCACGCTGGCACCCTCGCCGGGAAGCTCAAGGTCGCCGACCTGCGCCAATTCATGATCAGGCAACAGAGCCCAGCCACCACGAGCGCCTGGCAAGGGCTGCCACATGACCGGCTGCGCGTCATCACCCAGCCATGAGCCATCCCCGACCGAGTCCACACGGGGCACCCCCGCCAGATCCCCCTGCGACAGTTGCGGTTGCTCCGAACCGAGGAGGAGACCGAAGCGCCGGCCGGTAGTCGTACCGGCGACCGGAGCCGAAGACACAGGACCGATGGTCAGTAGTTCGCCTAACACCCACTCCAATTCCTGCGGGCCGAATTCCCTACCGAGAGGCCGGGTAATTGGGAAGCCGGCGACGTCTCGGGTGAGCAACTCCCATCCGCTCGCCGACAGCCATCCTCGCCCGGATATCGCCTGGACCGACCACTGATTGCCCCTCGGCTGGACCACCGACACACCAAGAGTCCTGGGCAATATCCCGAGATGATCGACCGGTGTCCTTGCGAGGGCGATCACGACCCCGTGGGCGATGGCCGGCGTCGCCCCAGCACCGGCTGGCCTCCACTGATTTAGCAGGCTCGAGAGCGCAACGGGGTTCGCAGGTTGGAATTTCCCGATCATTGGCTGGTAGACGATGGTGGGTTGACGAAAATTGCGCTCGGCGATCGGCGAAAAGATTTGCCACTCGCTGCGGTCAGGCTTTTGCCTCGGAAAGAAGAGACCGCCAAGGTGACGGGCACGTACCGTGATCGGCATCTGCCAGGCGGTTTGCCGCCATAGCTCTGTCACGCGCAGGCGGGCTGCCGTCGCTTCGGCCGGCAGCAAATCCAGTATCTGCTCCAGGGCAGCTCTGTCTTCCGACTTATCCGGATCCCAGCGTAGGAAGTGTTCACCCAGTGTCGAATACTGAGGAACAGGACCGGGAGGCTCGGTGGCTTTGTCCGCCAAGGCACGGCTGAGCTCGGTGCGCAGTTGCACTCCACCGAGACTCAGATCGCCGTCGAAGATCCTGACCTCAATGTGGTCGTCCTTGGCTGGCCGATGCTCCGCGAGGGCATCGAAAAGCGGCGTAGCGTTGAGAGCGATGTCGCGGGTGATGACCCCGCCGTTGCGGCGAAGGTCAAATTCGGGCCAATCGCGTTGCTGGCCGGACGCTGCGGGTGGGGCGAGCGGCTCGGCGTAAAATGTGCCGCGGTGCAGGCGCTGGCCTGGTATGGTGGCCAGCCGGTACAGGATATCCTGGTGCCCCCGAAATACGTCGATCAGCCGCTGCATGACAGCCACGTCGCGTTGGTAATCTCCAACGCCGAGGTGCACGTGGCCCCCGACCTTGGTGCTCGACCTCCCGCCGTGGCGGCGGATCACGGCGAGCGCCAATGCGACATCGCGCCAGACTCGCGAGCGCTCTTCATCGGAAGCTCGCTGGTACGGAAGGATCGGCGACACCAATTCACCAGAAACAGATTCGTCCAACTCGAGATTCCAGCCAGACCGTCGCGAATTGTAGCCCTCTTCTCGCGCAGAATGTGCGTCCCTGAAAAGGTATTCCATAGTCAATCCCAAGGCACGCAGATCATCGACCATCCGGCTTCGACGTACGGCAGCCTCCTGCTCAGGCATCCCAGGTTCTAAGGCGAATTCCAACTCCAGCCCGAATGACCTGATCGACTCACCAGCCGGTCGCTCCAGCGAGGCCGGCAACGTCGAATCGCGAACCATCCACCAGACAAGCTCGTCCTCGGTGGGCAGGAATCGCGGGTCGGTCATGGGCCGACCCAGTAGGCCACCGGAGTCCGTTGTGTAGTGGCGAGGTTCAGCCGGCCGTTTCGCGCCGACCGACACCCATCGTCCGGGTTCCCGCTGGCTGTTCACAACCGCCAGATCGCCCATAAACAGCGCCACTCTGTTGCCGGGCGCCGGCACGAACGCCTCCCGGCCGGTATCGCGGAACGCGCGGCGAAGCTGGTCTAGCACCGCCTCACCAGCCTCGCCGTCAGGCGTGTTGATGATGATCCGCACCGGTCTGCGAGGCTTGTTACGTCCTCCGGGAAGGATGCCCAGCCGCCGCTCGTTACGCGTCAACTCGTCGATTGGCCCTACGTCCACCCCACTGTTTGTGAATCGAAGGAAGAGCGTCCTCACGTCAGGCCGTGCGTCCGCCACCGCCTGGAGCGAGACCGAACCATCAGCCGCCGCCAGCCCGAGCAGGTGTCCACGCATCGGATGCGGGAGCGCCCGCATATCTGCGAGCGACCGCGGTGCCGTCGAACTGCCGCCCGCCAGCTGAGCCTGTTGCGGCCCGCGGATCGCCTGCCCGGCACCGGACAGTTGGAGGCCGTCCTGCGGATCCACGCCTCGCCGTGATCCGCCGAGCATCCGATCGGACAGACCGCCGGAGCGGATCCGATCAGCCACGGCGCTGGCGATCCCGCGGACGTCGGTCTGTCGTATCGGATGCGCGTCGCGGGCGTCGAGAATCACTGCGGCCGAGGCATTGCGGTTGTGCTGGACCAGCAGCTCATTGACGCTGACAACCAGGTGCTGGTCCGCACTGGACGGGTCCGCCGCAGGCATCCGTCGCGCGGGTAGCAACCGGACCGTGACTGCGTGCTGGTCCACGCCAGCACCCGAGGTCGCGTCCGTCGTCGCCGAAGACGTCTGCGGTCCGCGGCGGACAACGTCGACGGTGACCGTGTCTCGGTGTAGACCGAGCTCCGCGAGGCCCCGCCGGATGAGGGGCATCAAATGATCAAGTACCGCTTGCACACGAAGGGCTTGGGACGGCGCGGCGGCGTTGCCGGCACCTGGCGTAGTTCCGCTCCAGCCACCGTCGACCTGAACGTCGATCGGACCGCTCCGACGCGCGGCGGCGACGGCTCGGGCGGAAAGGGTGGCCAATAGGTCTCGGGTAGCGGCGTCCAGGTGGGCACCGTCTCCTGAGGGGTCCGACTGCACCGACACGATCACCGGAGGGACGTCCACGGCCCGCGACGTGAGCGTCGACGGCGCGATGTCGTGCGACAGCGGAATGAGCGCCAGACCGGTCGTGTCCAGGGGCAGCCGCCCCAGACGACCCGTTTGGGGGTCGACGACGGCGACTCCGCGCCCATCGCGGATGCCGACGAACACGTGGCTGACCTGACTCTCAGGTCGGCGCACGGCGATCAGCGCCCGCGACTCGGGGGCAGCCGCCCGCAGTGCCTCCACGGCCGCCTCAATGGTCGGAATTTCGTACACCCGGTGCTGATCATCGGCCAGATCCAGCACCTGCTGCTGATAGTTGAGCAGGTCGCCGCCGTCCAACGGCTCGGTGGTGGCCGTCTCATAGACCTGCCCCTCGCGCAACGAGAGGTCCAGGGAGAGCGCGGCCATGATGCAGTTGGTCGCGTACTCGCCGCCGGCGGCACGACCCGGGTTGATCTGGCCAAGCCAGGGGTACGCCGTGCGCAGTGACTCGTTGGTGTAGTCCGACGGCACTTCCCGTGTCTCGACGTCGGCGCCCGCGGAGCCGAAACGTGTGGTTCGGATGTCCCACGCCCGCGTCTGAGTGGTTTGTTGCTCCGCCGGAGGCTCCAGCCACAGCACCACGGTGCGCTGGTTCGCGGCGGCCGCAGCGCGTTGCGCGGGGTGCGGGCTTACGCTGACACCATCGCCTCTGCTCAGGTGCTGGACGGTGATCAATGAGTGCGCCAGGCCCACGCCGTCCAGGTGCGCTCGCGCGGACGCCGCGAGAGCTTCGGCCACGGCTTCCGCCCGTTGCGCTCCGGCCTCGCTTCCGCTGTTCTTTCCACCGCCCTCCACGAGGACCTTCGCCGCCGAGCCGCTGGCCACGATCCGCTGCACGATCCGCCGTGCGACCCTCTCCACCTCCGAACGATGCTCACCTGTCAGGTCACTGCTGCGCCACTTGAAGGGGAACGAGCCGATGATGTGTTGTTCGCTGCTAGTCGCAGCCTGGATGGCTGCCGTGGAACGGGCAACATGACGGACGTGGGTTTCAAGGCCAACGAGGTCACGCACAATGTCGGCCAAACCGGAACGTGGAACGCTTCCGTGCCTGCGGAGTTCCATCAGAATGAGGCGATCACCGGCGCGGGCCAAGTCCGCCGCGCTGACATGCGTGCGAATGCCGAAAACTTTGTCCTGAGTGAGTTCGCGATTGGACTCAGATTGCCTGAGTAGCGCGTTGTCGAGCAGACCACTCAAGAGGTAGTCGCCGTCGGATCCCTTCATGATGTGGTTGAGGAAACTGCCACCTCCGACCGAATTCACATACGGTTGAAGCTGAGCGAACGATCCCATGGCGTGCCTGGTGAGCTGGTTCCTCAGCTCACTCGCATTCGTCTCCAGCCAGTTCTGTGCCCGTTCGGACAGTAGGTCCCGGATAGCTGCCAGGGAAGTTCGAGAGGCCACCAGCAGCTGATTCTTGACCAATCTCGACCGCTTCTCCGCAAGCCGTTCGACACGGTCCAGTACGGGAGCGACAACGTGCGCGTACACCAGAGCCGCCAGGCCACGAATCTCCATGACGTCACGCGCCAGCGAGGCAGCGGTGGGTTGTGGTCCGCCGCCGGTCACCTCTGTGGTACGCGTCCGCGATCGATAGATCTCCGCCACTCCATCGGCGAACTCCAACGCACGCTGAACCAGTTTTATGCGGCCGATGACCCCAGTGCGTTGCACAGCGAATTGCAGCAATTGACTGACACCTGCCAGCGGAACACCCACGGTGTATTGCACGTACATACTCGCTGACGGATCAAAGACGCGATCCTCTTCCGGCAGATATTCTCTCAAATTGTAATCGTCGAGAATTCCAGCATCCGCGTCCGTGAAGCCGCTGCCCTCGTCGAACACCGAATTCAGTGGGGCGGGCAGCGGCGACGCATCAGCCATTCGTCGCAGCGTCCGCGTGAAGTCACGCCACACCTCGTCGCGCGGCCGGTGGCGGGTCTCGCCGTCGAGGACATTGTACGGCTTCGACACCAACTCAATCATTGTTACGTTTGCGCGGGGTTCAGGTTCAAGATGAATGTCGAGGTTGCGTGAGGTCGCAATCTCCACAACGCCCTCGTATGCGGCCATCCTGATCGGGACATCGGTGCTGTAGCGTGTTTCCGCTTCAAATCCGATGGCGCCGGCGCGGCGGTCCGGTGACAAGACGGTGAGCGGATGTTCGTTTGGGACTTTGATGTTGTCGGTGAGGGGTAGGAACGCGACGTCAGTGATCACCTGCGGGGGCCGGGCGAGGCCGCCGCGCTGACCGTCGAGGAATCTGACGCCGTACGGGCCGTGCACCACGTTGAACGCGTGCGACGTGCGGGCGTCCTCGCCGTAGATCAGCACGAGGCCACGGGCACCCTGCGGGGCGGCGGCCATCACGTCGCGGACGGCTTCGAGGCTCCCGTACGAGTAGACCCGGCTCTCCCCGTCGGGCAAGCCGAGCGTCTGCGCCTGATAGTTCGCCAGGTAGGTCTCCGGCAGTCCCCGATCTCGCGGTCCGGTGGCGTTGTCCACGCCGCTGGCCTGGTGACCGTGGCCGTCGATCAGCGACAGGTCGACGGCGATCGCGGTGATGACGCAGTTCAGCGTGAAGGCATCAGCAGTCGGAGCCGCCTCCCGCTCAGGATTGACGCTTCTCAGCCAGGGATACGCCAACGCGGAACCGTCGACCAGGGCGGTCGCCTTCTCCGACACGTCCGCCTGGGCAATGCTCAGCGCGGCCGGACGCCGAGGCAGAGTCGCGGCCCGTACGCCCGACGGGGTGTCGTGCAGGAGCCCGACGCCGGCGGGGAACCGCAGCGCCAGCAGGGTCGTCACGGGCTCGTCGCCGCGCGCGCCGCCGACGGTGACCACCCTGGCCTCGCCGATCTTGAGCACTGCCAGGGCCCGCCAGAGCCCCATCCCCTCACCCTGCACGGGCGACGCCTCCGCGGCTGAGGTGGCGAGTTCGTCGACACCAACGATGCCGCCGACCCGGTCGATGAGAGTGTCGAGGATCAGCGGTGGTATACCCAATTCGGCCTTGTCGGCATCGATAAATCGGACCTGGCTGAGCATCGGGGGGCCGATCAGCACCTGCGACAGGCTGGCGTCGAACTCACCGCTAGTGGCGGGGTGTTCGGTGAGTAGGTGGGACTCCGGCAACACCAGTACGTTTGTCGTATCGGCCGGGGTCCACGCGGGGCTGTTTTGAGCGTCGATCGCCAATATCCGCTCGTTGTTGCCCCCGGCGAGCGCGTTGCCGGGAACAAGCACGGGAAGGCCCAGTGCGTCCGCACGAGCGAACGCGCCGGCCTTGTCGAGCCCCACGGCGAGCGACCGCGCCGACCCGTCCACCATCCGTGCCAGCACGCCCGGCGGTTGCGCCAACAGCATGTCCCGGACCGCTGCGGAGTTGACCGATTCCGGTGCCACGTGCAGCAGGTGCGCGCCGGGCACTGCCTGGGCGTCGAACACCTCGGGCGGCACCGAGCCCTGTTCCAGGCCCACGTACATGCCCTGCGGTAGCCACGTGGCCACGAATTCGCGACACTTGATCGCCATCGATACTCCTGCTTGCCCACATGTGAAGGAACGGCCGGCCGATCCTCGACGGCCACCAAACCCTGCGCCACCCAGAGACAGTGGACAGATTTGTAGCCACCGTTACTGAGAGTAAGCCGAAGGTCTAGACGAACAGTTGATCCATCAATATAAGCGGTTACGCTCTGTGATCGGCGTAATGCCGCAGGACCAAGGTGTTCTGCCGTGCTGCTCCCGATCTGCGCGCACTCCCCACCGACTACGGCAGGGAAAGTAACCGAGAGTTTTCACCCAGCCGCGTTCGCGTAAAGCCCGACGATCGCCCCCTCACGTTCCGTAGCCTGAGGTGAAGAGACCTCATGTATCGGCTGCGGGGAGGCGGTCACGCCCAGGTGGGGACGGAACGCGGCCGGCCGGGCACACCCGGCCGGGCCACACCGCGCCCGCTGGCCACGCTTCCTGCTCGGCATCGGCCTCGCCCTCGTCCTGCTGGCCGGGCTCGCCGTGGTCGGCCTCAGGACACTGACCCACCGGTACGAACGCACGGTGACCAAGGAGCAGTTGCTCGACGCCGACGCCCGCACCGACCGGACCGACCTGGACGGGGCGCTCAACTACCTGCTGATCGGCACCGACCGACGCGCCGGCAGCAGCGAACCGGACCAACGCTCCGACACCATCCTCATCGTGCACGTGCCCGCCGGGCGGCGCGAGGCGTACCTGGTCTCCATCCCGCGTGACCTGCTGGTCGCCATCCCGCCCGCGAACGGCTTCGGCGGCGGCCCCGACAAGATCAACGCCGCGTACGAGCACGGCGGCGGCGGGCCGGCCGGCACCCGACTGCTCTCGACCACCCTGAACCGGCTCACCGGCATCCGGTTCGACGGCGCCGCGCTCATCGACTTCTCCGGCTTCCGGAAGGTTATCGACCTCCTCGGCGGGGTGCAGATGTGCGTCGACACCGAGGTCCGCTCGATCCACACCAACCGGGTCTTCTCGACCGGCTGCCAGCGGATGGACGGGGCACAGGCGCTGGACTACGTACGACAGCGCTACGGCCTGCCCGGGGGCGACTACGACCGGCAGCGCCACCAGCAGCAGCTCCTGCGGGCGATGCTGGACAGCGCCGGCGACGCCGACCTGCGCAACAACCCGGTCAAGCTGGACCAGGTGCTCCGCGCGGTGGGGGGCTCGTTGACGGTCGACACCAACGGCGTACCCCTGGAGGATCTGCTCCTCGCGCTCCGCGCGCTGCCGCCCGACGGGATGCGCGGCGTCCAGGTGCCCTCGTCGCCGCAGACCATCGACCAGGTCTCGTACGTGGTGCTCGACAACGGCGGCAACGGGCTGTTCGAGGCGGTCCGGCGCGCCCGCGTACCCGCCTGGGCGCAGGCCAACCTGCGCTGGGTGACGCGGTTGTGACAGTGGCGACGGCCGGGTCGGTGCCGATCCGGCCCGCGAGGATCTAGTGTTGCTTCCTGTGTTCGGACCCCAGGTTCCCACCGTGCCCGTGACCGAGATCACCGACGACACCTACCTGCTCGACGTGCGGGAGGCCGACGAATGGGCGGCCGGCCACGCCCCCACCGCCCACCACCTGCCGATGATGGAGCTGCCCGCGCGGCTGGCCGAGGTGCCCACCGACCGGGACGTCGCCGTCATCTGCCGCTCCGGCGGACGTTCCGCCCAGGTCGTCGCCTACCTGGTCAACAACGGCTGGGGGCAGGTGCGCAACGCCGACGGCGGGATGCGCCAGTGGGCAGCGGTCGGCCGAGGAGTGGTCGACGCGAACGGGCAGCCCGGCCAGGTCATCTGAGGCGGGCGGGATGGGCGGACCACTGGTCTTCGCGCACCGCGGCGCCTCGTACGACCTCCCGGAGCACACCCTCGCCGCCTACCTGCGCGCCCTCGACGAGGGTGCCGACGGGCTGGAGTGCGACGTCCGGCTGACCCGGGACGGGCATCTGGTCTGCGTACACGACCGCCGGCTGGACCGTACGAGCAACGGTCGCGGCCTGGTCAGCGCGCGCACCCTCGCCGAGTTGGAGGCACTGGACTTCGGCTCGTGGCATCCGGGCAGCGCGCCGAGCGGTGACCTGCCACCGGACGAGTCACACACCCGGCTGTTGACCCTGCCCCGTCTGCTCGACGCGGTGCTCGCCGCCGGACGGCCGGTGCGGCTGCTGGTGGAGACGAAGCACCCGTCCCGCTACGGCTCGCAGGTGGAGCGGCGGCTGGTCGACCTGCTGCGTCAGTACGGACTGGCCGATCCGGCACCGGACGACCCGGTCCAGGTGACCGTCATGTCGTTCTCACCGCTGGCGGTGCGGCGGGTCCGGGAGCTGGCCCCGGCGCTGCCCACGGTGCTGCTGCTGGAGGTGCTTCCGCCCTGGCTCCGGCTGGGCCGGCTGCCGTTCGGCGCCCGCATCGCCGGGCCGGGCATCGGCCTGCTCCGGGCCCGCCCCCGCCTGCTGCCCGCGCTGCGCGCCGCCGGCAACCAGGTGTACGTCTGGACGGTCAACGACCCGGCCGACATGGAGATGGTGTTGGCCGAGGAGGTGGACGGGATCATCACCGACCGCCCCGCGCACGTTCTGGCCCGCCGGGACCGCTGAACGGGCCGCAACGCCAAGCTGGCCGTCCGGCGTGCCGACCGCCGACAGCACCTACGCCTACGCCTGGGCGACGACCGGGGGTGCCGAAAGCCGGGCCGGCGGGGCAGACTCGGCACATGCCGGAGCGTATCGATTTTCCCGCTCTTCTCGCCGGCCACACCGTCGTGATCGAGATGATCAACGCTGGGGAAGCGGGCCTACCGGTCCTCATCCAGCTACTCCGGTTGACCCAACCGGCGCTGGGCGCGAGCGGAATGGCGTTCGTCGAGTTCGGTCCCACCGGCGGGCGGGTGATCGCGGCGACCGGCGCGGCGGAGTGGGCGGTCGGCCGCCCGCTCGCGGCGGACGACCCGGACACCGTCCGTCTGCTCTCCGGGCCCCGGGTGAGCCAGGTCCGGGTCACCGACCTGAGCGGCAAGCTCGCCGCCGAGCTGGCCGGCAGCGGACTGCGCCGGATGGTGGTCGGCCGGGCCGAGATCGGCGGCCACACCGTCGGCAGCCTGCACGCCTTCTATCCGGGCGACGACGAGCCGGGTGCCGAGCAGCAGGGAGTGATCGCGTACCTCGCCTCGTGCATCGCGCACAGGTACGGCGACCAGAGCGGGCTGCCGGTGCACGGCGACGGGCCGGTGGTGGCGGCACTCGCCGACGGGCTGGCGGTGGTCGACCGGGACGGCCACGTCCGGCTGTGGAACCCGGCCGCCGTGCAGGTCACCAGTCGGACGGCGGAGCAGGCGTTGAACGGGCCGTTGCCGTTTCCGTTGCCACCTTCGGGCCAGGTCCGCGACCACCGGCTGCCGGACGGGCGCTGGCTGCGCATCACCTCCGGTGATCTGCCCGGCCCGGGCGCGCTGCGGGTGGTCACCTTCCGGGACATCACCGACCAGCAGCGCCGCGATCACGACCGGGAGCTGTTCGTCGCCGTGACCAGCCACGAGCTGCGCACGCCGGTCACCGTCATCAAGGGGTACGCGGACACCCTCACCGACCACTGGGAGTCGCTGACCGACGCCGACCGGCGGCAGGCCGCCCGGGTGATCGGGCAACGGGCCAACGAGCTGGCCCGGCTGGTCGACCGTCTGCTCTCCTCGGCGGCCGAGACGGGACCGGGGGACGAACCGCCCACCCCGTTCGACCTGGGTGAGGCGCTGCGCGCCGCCATCGTGGACCTGCCGGCAGAGCTGCGGCACCGGCTGACGCTGCGCCTGCCGGCCGACCTGCCCAAGGCGCTCGGCCACCGTCCCAGCCTGGCGACCGTGCTGACCGAGTTGGTGACGAACGCCGGCAAGTACTCGCCGCCGGGCTCGCCCATCGAGGTCACCGCCGGTGCCGACGGCCAGTTGGTCGCGTTCCGGGTCAGTGACCGCGGCATCAGCATCCGGCCGGAGCACGTGGAACGGGCGTTCGACCGGTTCTGGCAGGGCGAGTCCGGTGACCGACGCGGCTATCCCGGAGCGGGGCTCGGCCTCTATCTCGTCCGCCGGATCGTTGAACAACAGAATGGATGGGTATCCCTACGTCCGAGGACCGACGGCGGTACGGTCGCAGAGGTGCGCCTACCGCGCGGTTGACCAGCGGTGGCACGACGTGGAGGCGACGGTGGCAGCGGCAGCGGCGAGGGACCGGGCGTGGTGCGTGGTGGTTCCCCATCACCCCGTCGGCGCACGGCTGGCCCGGCATCGGCTCGCCAACGATCTGGCCGACGTCGTACCCCCGGCGCTTCTCGCGGATCTCATCGCGGTGCTCGCCGAGCTGGTGGGCAACTCGGTCCGGCACGCGCGTCCACTGCCCGGCGGCGTGGTCCGGGTGGCGTGGCGGCTGCGGCCGTCGGGCGAGGGCCCACGGATCCAGCTGCGGGTGACCGACGGCGGCGCGAGCACCGGCCCCCGTATCCGTATCGCCGGCCAGGACGCGGCGGACGGGCGCGGCCTGCACATCGTGGCCGGCCTGGCGACCCGCTGGGGCGTCGAGCGTGACGGCATGGGCCAGCGCGTCTGGGCGGAGTTCGACCCCAGCCCCAGGCTGGTCGCGGCGAACTGACCACCCGGGGTGGGTCCGGCTCCGGTGGCGGGTCTGGGCCACGGTGCGGGGCCGAGGGCTCTAGGCTGTGACGCCGTGAGCAAGCGTCGAAAGAGCCAGCGAGTAGCCAGCGACACCACTCCCCGCCGGGACAAGGTGCGGGACATCTTCGTGCCGCGACCGTTCGAGGGGCTGGTCGACGAGTCCGAGTGGATCGCGCTGCGCGAGCTGGTGCCCGCCGCGTCCGCCCCGCTGCGACTGGCGCCCGCCCTGGTCGAGGAGTTCGGCGACCGGTCGGTCACCCTGGCCACGGTGCTGCCGATGGCCGCGCCGGCCGTGAGCAAGCCGGACGGCCAGGTGCTCATCGGCCTGCAGCGGCACCAGCAGTCCGGCGACGTCTCCCGAGACCTGGCCGACGCGTTGCTCAGCGCCCTGCGGGCCGAGCCGGGCGGTCAGGTGTCCGTGCCGCCGCTGCCCGGCCCCGGACCGCGACTCCAGGACATCCTCGTGGACGGTCCGCTGGAGATCAGCATGCACGACGGGTTCGAGTTCTGGCTCGATCCTGGCGCGGCCGACGATCCGGGCGTCCAGGCGTCCCTGGAGCGGGCCAACGCCGCCATCTACCCGACCGTGCGGATGACCTCCGCGAAGGCCGCGTACTGGTGCCGGGTGCCCGAGAAGGCACACGTGCGCTGGGTGCTGCCGGACGACGAGGATGCCGCCCTCGACGCGCTGGCCCGGCTCGGCGCCGCCGGCACTCTGACGCTCGGCGACCAGACCAGGTTCGCCGGGATGTTCCGCGCCCACGGCCGGCTCGTTCCCGTGTGGGACCTGCCGGAGGAGACGCCGGCCGCCGAGTGGGAGGACCCGGTCGCGCAGTTCGCCAAGCGGTACGCGGAGGCTCTCGCCAGCACCGAGGTGTTGGACGCCGCCGGCCGCCGCGCCCGCCAGGGGCTGCTCGGCCGTCAGCTCACCCTGCGCTGATCCCACCGCGCAGCGGTTCGCGGTCCATCGGACAGGACATGCAGCGGGGGCCACCCCGGCCGGAGCCCAGCTCCGAACCGGCGATCGGGATGACCTCGATGCCGGCCCGCTCCAACTGGGCGTTGGTCTCGGTGTTGCGTTCGTAGCCGACAGTCAGCCGGGGCGCCAGGGCGAGGGTGTTGTTGCCGTCGTCCCACTGCTCACGTTCGGCGGTGACCGGGTCCAGGCCGGTGTCGATGACCCGGAGCTGGTCCAGGTCCATCGCGTCGGCGGCGGCCCGCAGGAACGGCGCCGGGCCGTCCACCCGCGGATCCTCGCCGTCCGCGCCGGCGATGACGGTGTACGCCGAGAGGGTGCTGGCGATGTTCGGATACATCAGTACGGCGTCGACGTCGACCATCGTGCAGACGGTGTCCAGGTGCATCGTGGCGCGTTTCTGGGCGATCGGCACGACCAGGATGGTGTGCGCCAGCCCGGCGGCGAAGACCTGCCGGCCGAGACGTTCCGCGCCCGCCGGGGTGGTCCGCTCGCCCACGCCGACCGCCAGCACGCCGGGTGCGAGCAGCAGCACGTCCCCGCCCTCCAGATGTTCGAGGTCGGGGCGGTAGACGAACTCGGTGCCGGCGAACCGTGGGTGGTGTCGGTAGATGGCGTCGGTCAGGCTGGTCTCCCGACGGCGGGCCGGCATGGCGAGGCTGGTGACACCGACGCGGTCGCCGATCCACAGCGACGAGTCCCGGGTGAAGAGCAGGTTGGGCAACGGGTCGATGACGAAGTCGTGCCGGTCCATCAGGGTGTAGACGAGCCCGCCCGGCCGCTCCGAGCTGATCCGCAGCTCCTCGTGGGCCAGTCCGGCGGTGAGGACGTCGGCCAACGCGACCGGGTCCAGATAGGCCAGGTGGTCGGCGACCCTGGTGCGCAGCGTGTCGCCGAGCCGCCGCGAGCGCAGCACCTGCTCGGTCAGTTCGGCGCGAGCGTCCTCGACGGCCAGTGTCTCGGCCAGCAGGGTGGCGAGGTAGAGCACCTCGACGCCGCGCTCGCGCAGCGCAGCCGCGAAGGCGTCGTGCTCCTCCTGTGCGCGGCCGACCCAGGGGATCGCGTCGAACAGGAGCGAGTCGTTGTTGCGAGGGGTGAGCCGGGCCAGTTCCGGGCCGGGCCGGTGCAGCAGCACGGTGCCGAGCCGGCCGACTTCACTGTCGACGTAGTGGGTCACCACCGCAGCGTAGGGCAGGGTTTGGCGGCATCCGAGAAAAGAACTGTGGATGAATATGGCATTCATCCACAGTCACTCCGGCGCTCCGGCTTGCAGAACACCCGGAGTGGCAACGTAGGGTAGTGAGAAGATAACTTCGAGGGACCTTTTGCCGGAGGTCGACGACGATGACTGTCTTTCCCGCACGACGAGCCGTACCGACCGCCCGGGCACTGCCGCCCATCGCGGTGCCCCACCCCCGCGTCGAGGCGCCAGGGGCTCTCGAACCGGTCCGCCCCA
Organism: Micromonospora sp. NPDC049102; assembly: GCF_043197485.1. Lineage (NCBI taxonomy): Bacteria > Bacillati > Actinomycetota > Actinomycetes > Micromonosporales > Micromonosporaceae > Micromonospora > Micromonospora sp. NPDC049102. The sequence goes on from NZ_JBICTE010000025.1 coordinate 82,870, forward strand.
CACCACTCGAATGGGCCCGCCGGCGTCGCGCCGAGCGGGGTGCCCGTCGGTTGGAGGCGGCCGGTGCACGGGCGCTCGGCCAGCTCGACCACCTCGGGCCGTCCTGGCACGTCATCGAGTGGCCCCGCACCGACGTGGCGGACGTCCTGCTCGACCGCTCCCAGGACGACCGCGCCGGTTTCCTCGCCATCGGGCCGAGCGGTCTGTTCGCGGTCACCATCGCCGACCACGGCCGGGCCCGGGTGCTCGTCGCCGGGGACGTCGTGCAGATCAACGGTAAGCGGCCCCCGTACGTCACGGAGGCCCGGCGCGACGCCAAGCGGGCCAGCAAGGCCCTCTCCGACGCGGTCGGGTTGACCATCCCGGTGACGCCCGTGCTGACCTTCGTGGGTTCCGGCGTGATCAGCGTCTACGGCCTCCCGAAGGACTGCCTCATGGCCACCCACCGGGAACTGGACCGGCTCCTCGTGGCCGGCGGCAACCGGATCAGTCCGATCACCGCCGAGAAGCTGGCCCGGGTGGCACAGCACCCGAGCACGTGGCTGAACGGCACTTACCGTCCATCGGCCGACTACCGGTGGTACGAGGAGGGCCGAACGGCCGCTGACAAGGCGGCCCACCGCCGGTAACGTCACCGGCGGCGCCACGCGGCCCCGGTCCCCCACCTACCCACCGGCCCCCGCGCCGTCGCCGGCCGCCCGGGTTCTCCGCTGCGGCGCGGTGACCTGGCTCGCTCGGTGATTCCGTCGTCGACCGGCTAGCGTGGACAGTCCGTCGTTGTACATAGGAGGCGCGGTGGCCCACGTCGAACTCTCGCTCTCGGAAGTGTTGGTGCCGTCGGCGCGAGCCTCGACAGAGCTGGAGTTGGACAATGTCGGCCAGTGGTCCTCGACGGTCGGCCGGGCCGACGAGCCCTGCCTGCTGATCGACGCCGACACCCGCGTGGTGGCCATCTCCACGGCCGGCTGCCAGCTGCTCTGCCTGGGCGAACCGGCCGGCCTGATCGGGCGCCCGCTGCTCGACGGCGGCCTGCGCCTCCTGGATTTCACCGCCAACCGGGGCGAGCTGACCGAGGCCGAGATCGACAAGATCCCGCCCCTGCTGGCGCTCTCCTCCGGCCGCCTCGCCCGTGGACTGCTGCGGGTACAGGCCGCCTCCGCCGGCTGCCCTGACGCGACCGTCGACGCGATCTCCACTCCGCTGCTCACCGACGGTGCCGTCGCCGGATCGCTCACCTTCTTCTCCGAGGTCTGACCAGCGGCGGGATGTGTCGTTCGCCGCACGCGGCGATGCCCGGATGGGCTGGGCTCCACGCCGTAAGGTGCCCTCATGCTCGATATCGCCCTGCTGCCCGGGAAGTACGCCGTGTGCCGGCTGGGTGCCGGCACCGCCCTCCCGGACGTGTTGTCGAGCGGACTGGGCCGCGCTGACGTGGTCACGGTGAGCTGGACCGCCGACGGGATCTCGCTCATCTGCCCTGCCGACCGGGTGCCCGCCGACGCCGTGGTGGAGACCACCTGGCGTTGCCTACGCGTCGCCGGCCCGACGGGCGTTGCCGGCACGGGGACGCTCGCGGCGCTCGTCGACCCGCTCGCCGCGGCCCGGGTCAGCGTGGTCACCTTCTCCACCTTCGACACCGACTACGTGCTCGTGCCGGCCGTCCGGCTGACCGAGGGCACCGCCGCGTTGGAACGCGCCGGACACCGCATCCTCGGCTGACCTTCACCCGGCCGGCCGCTCCCCATACGATGGGCTCGGCCACCCCGGCCGCGACGTACCCCCATTGTCCCGAGGATCGGCCCGTGCCGTTCACCCCACCCCGTCACCCCGCTGCCCCCAGCGCCGCCGCACCAGCGGCGGCCGCGCTGCTGGCGCTCCTCGCGATCGGAGCGCTGACCGGCTGCGGGGCACCTCCCGAGCTGCGCGACCCCGTTGGTGTGCCCACCGGGGCCGGCAGCCCGACGGCGTCCGGCCCGACCGGCGTCCCGACGGGCACACCCTCGTCCGCGCCGACCGCGCCGCCACCCACCACCGGCTCGGCCACCCCGGACCCCGGCCTGGTGGCCACGGCCTGCCGGAACGGGCCGACCGGGCAGCGGGTGGTGCAGTTGCTGCGCGGTCGGGCGTCGGTGCTCCCGGACAACGTCGGGGTCCGGGTCCGCAGCGGGCCGCTGTGCGCCGGCGATTGGCAGTACACCGTGGTGGAGGTCACCGGGCACGAGGAGCTCCAGGTCGTCACCCAGGGTCGGTCGGAGGCCCTGGAGTTGATCACCGCCGGCACGGACGTGTGCACCATCGAGGTCCGGGCCACCGGGCCGGTCGGCATCCGTACGCTCGCCTGCGATGCTGCTTCGACGCTCGGGCCGGGTGCGTAGTCTGGGCGGCATGCCCGGAACACCACCTTCGCGCTTCGTCTACCTCGGCCCCGAGGGGACCTTCGCCGAGCAGGCCCTGCGCACCATCCCCGCCGCCGAACACGGCACCCGTACGTCGGCGCGCAGTGTCGGGGAGGCTCTGGACAGCATCCGGGCCGGGGAGGCCGACGCGGCGCTCGTACCGCTGGAGAACTCGATCGGCGGGGCGGTCGGCGTCACCCTCGACGAGATGGCCGAGGGCGAGCCGCTGGTGATCACCCGGGAGGTGATCCTGCCGGTCGAGTTCGTTCTCGCCGCGCGTACGGGTACCGCGCTGTCGACGGTCCGCTCGATCGCGGCACACCCGCAGGCGTCCACCCAGTGTCGGGGCTGGCTGCGGAACCATCTGCCCGACGCCACGGTCGTCGACGTCCTCTCCAACGGCGCGGCAGCGGCCGGCGCCGGGTCCGGCGAGTACGATGCGGCGATCTGCGCACCGATCGGGGCGGCCCGGCACCGGCTGGCGTTGCTCGCCGACAAGATCGCCGACCATCCGGACGCGGTGACCCGTTTCGTGCTGGTCTCCCGTCCCGGCCCACCCCCGCCGCCGACCGGCGACGACCTCACCTCGCTGGCCGTCTACATCGCCCACGACCGGGTCGGCGCGCTGCTGTCGGTGTTGATGGAGCTGGCCGTACGGGGGGTGAACCTGACCCGCATCGAGTCCCGCCCGACCGGGGAGGCGCTGGGCCGGTACGTCTTCTTCCTCGACTGCACCGGGCACGTGGCCGACGTACGCCTGGGTGAGGCGTTGCAGGGGCTGCGCCGGGTGTGCGCGGACGTCCGTTTTCTGGGGTCCTATCCCCGACACCGTTGGGTCGAGGCCGGCGAGCGGCGGGTGCCCGCGCCGGCCGGCCTCTCGGACGTCGACTACGCCGACTCGACGGCCTGGTTGGCCCGACTGCGCGCCGGCGAGATGAGCTGAGCGGGCGGACAGCCTGGCCCTGGGGACACGCCCGGTAAGCGCGCCCCCTCCGGGTCGGCGCTCAGCTCAACAGACCGCCGAGCAGACCACCCTCCTGCTGCTGCTGACCGCTGCCCATGACGGGCGGCTCCTCGGACGGCTGCACCACCACGAAGCCCTGGCCCGCGAAACTCATCGTGAACGACTCGCCGGTGCGCCGGCCCAGCAGCGTGCCGAGGCCAAGCTGCTCGGCGCGGTGGTAGCCGGTCTGGAGGTTGGCCGACCAGCAGACGGCAGCCTGCGGGTCGACGTACGTCGGGGCGTCCACGTTGAGCACCACCGGGGTGCCCTTGGTCGTGATCGCGATTCGGCCGTACCCGCTGAACACGCAGTTGAACAGCCCCGACGAGGAGGCCATGCCGGCGCCGCCGACCATCCTGATGTCGTACTGGAGGGTCGAGTCGAACGCGAGAACGCTGGAACCGTTGATGGACAGCGCGTCGCCCGGCTCCAGGTCGATGATGTGCACGTCCTTGGCCAGCTCGGCGAGGAAGACGTCACCCTGGCCGGTGACCTTCATCAGCGGGACGCCCTCGCCGGTCAGCTTCTGCTTGAGGAACTTGCCGAGGCCACCCGAGCCCAGGGCCTGGAACTGGACGTTGCCCTGGTAGGCGACCATCGAGCCGACCCGGGCCATCGCCTCGCCGTTGAGCTCGATCTTCAACATCTTGGAGTTCTGCAGGCGCATGCCCGCCTGCGCCGACTCCTTCTCCAGGTTCTCCGCCGAGAACAGCTCGCTGCGCATGAAAGGTGCCTCCTGAAAGGGTCGTGGTCGCTGCACCGACCGTAGGTGACCACGGCAACCGGAGGCGATCGGTTCAGCGAGGCGTACGGGTTCCGCCGCGTCAGCCCCAACCCAGGGCGTGCAGCCGGGCGTCGTCGATGCCGAAGTGGTGGGCGATCTCGTGCACCACGGTCACCGCGACCTCGTCGACGACGTCCTCGTCGGTGTCGCAGATCCGCAGGATCGGGTGCCGGTAGATGAAGATCCGGTCCGGCAGTACGCCGGAGTAGTCCCAGCCCCGATTGGTGAGTGCGTGCCCCTCGTAGAGACCGAGCAGGTCGGACTCACCCGGGGGCGGGTCGTCCTCGACCAGGATCACCACGTTGTTCATCAGGCCGAGAAGTTCCTCGGGCACCTCGTCGAGGGCGTCAGCGACCAGCTCCTCGAAGCGCTCGCGGGTCATCTCCACCGGCACGCCGTCCATTCTGCCCGACGCGGGACCACTCGGCCGGGTCGCGCTCGGCGACCCGGGCCGGGGTCCACGTGTGCGGGTCGCCGGGTCAGGAGGCCAGGCGGGCGGTGAGGGTGATCTCGGCGCCCGGCGAGAGCAGGCGGGAGATCGGGCAGTTGGCCTTGGCGGCCTCGGCGAGCTTGGTGAACTCGGCCTCGTCGACGCCGGGCACCTGGCCGACGGTCTCGAGGTCGATCCGGGTCACGCTGAACCCGGCGTCGGTCTTGTCCAGGTGGACCTTCGCGGTGGTCTCGACCGAGGTGGGCGTCGTGCCGGCGTCGGCGAGGGCCTTCGAGAACGCCATCGAGAAGCAGCCCGCGTGCGCGGCGGCGATCAGCTCCTCGGGGTTGGTGCCCTCACCCTCCTCGAAGCGCGACTTGAAGGAGTAGTTGCCGGAGAGGCCGCCCTTACCGGTGCGGACGGTGCCCGAACCCTCGGTGAGATTGCCCTGCCATTGTGCGGAAGCGGTACGGATAGGCATGTTGAGAACGCTAGCGGAAAGGTGACCAGCGGGCGACCGACCGGCACCGACGACCGCCCTGCGATTCCCGTCACCCCGACCGGCGACGCCGACGGATCGTGGCGACCGTGGGCGGACCCGCGCGGCGTCGACGGCAGCGCCGCCGCGAAGGGCTGTGCCATGATTCGACGCAGGCCCGTGACCGGCGGAGGGATGGCCGATGCCCGAGGATCTGCCCATTCCGCGCCAGGGCGAGCCGTCCGACGCGCCGGCCGTGATCGAGTGGGGTGGCGACGAGCCCGCGCGGGCTCGCCGATTCGCCAACCCCCTGGCCGGTCTGACCCGGGATCCTCGCCTGCCGCTGCTGCTGGCCGGCCTCGGCGCGGTCGCCGGGGTCGCGTCGATGCTCGGCGAGTGGGTGCTGACGACCATGCCCAACGCCGGTCCGGACGGGACCAGCACGATCGAGGTGCCCGCCGGCGTGTCCGAGGTCGGCGGCTTCGGGATCGCCTATCTGGCCGGACTACTCGGCCTGGCCTGCGCCGTGGCCCTGGCGTTGGGGGGTACGGCGACGGTCCGTACCAACGCGCGACTCGCCGGGGTCACGCTGGCCGGCGCGCTGCTGGCGTTGCTGGTGGCCGCCACGGCGACGTTCGACGACCTCAGCGAGCGGACCCTGCTCTACTCCGCCCAGGAGGGCTTCCGGGTCGAGTACGGCCGCGGCCTCGTGCTGGCATTCGTCACGTGTGTCCTCTTCGCCGCGGCTCTGCGCCTGACGTGGGCCGTCCCGGCCGGCACGTCCGCCGGGCAGCCTGACGATGACGCTCGCGCCGACGTATCTGTGATGCGATCCTGGCGCCGCCATCGGGATCCGGTGCCGGGCGACGGTGGCCTACCCGCGCCCGCCGACCTGACGGTGCAACCGGCCGCCCCCTTCGCCCGCCCCGAACACCCGTCCTGAGCGCCCGCACGGCATGCCACCCCGGGGTAGGGGTGGACACCTGCCGGGTGCCGCGCGTTGGTGTCCGATTCGCCGGGAAGCCATGGTTGCGACCCGTTCCGCGAGGTACGGTTGCTGCCCGCCGTCACGCCGGGTCTCCACCAGGACCGCACGGTTGGCTGCGACGGCGGTGGGCGAAGGAGGAACGATGACCCGCCCGGGACTGCCCAAGCTGATCGCGACCGACCTCGACGGAACGCTCGTCCGCAGCGATGACACCGTCTCCGCGTACACCCATGGGGTGCTCGACCGGGTGCGGGCCGCCGGAATTCCGGTGGTCGGCGCGACCGGACGCGGCCCCCGACTGACCGAGCTGACGCGTAACGACATCCGCGCCGCCGACTTCCTGGTGATGGCCGGCGGCGGACGTGTGGTCGACCAGAGCGACCCGACGGGCCCGGTGGTGCTCCGCGACGAGCGCCTGCCCGCCGAGGTGCTGGCCCGGCTGCTCGCCGATCTGGAGGCCGAGGTCGGCCCGCTGACCGTGATGGTCGAGGCGTCCGACGAGCACGACGCCCCGCTCTGGGGTGACTATCACGAGAGCTGGCCCTACCAGGACCGGTTCGAGGCGCGCAGCCGCGCTGAATGCCTCTCCTGTGACGTGATCAAGGCGTTCGCCCGGACCGCCGACCACCACGTCGACGAACTGCTGGCGGTGGCCCGTCGGATCGTCTCGCCGCAGGTCGCCACGCTCACCCAGGCCGGGCTCGGCTTCATCGAGATCTGCCCGCCCGGGACGGACAAGGCGACCGGGCTGACGGTGGTGGCGCAGAGTCTCGGCGTCGACCCGGCCGACGTCCTGGTCTTCGGTGACATGCCCAACGACCTGCCGATGTTCGAGTGGGCTGGCTGGTCGCGGGTGGCGGTGGCGAACGCGCACCCGGACGTCCGCGCCGCCGCCGACGAGGTGACCCTGCGCAACGACGACGACGGGGTGGCGGTGTACCTGGACCGGCTACTGTCCCGGTGATGGGAGACACCCCTCGGCTGGTAGCCACCGACATCGACGGCACGCTCATCCGCGACGACCACACGCTCAGCCCCCGCACCGCCGCCATGCTCGCGCGGCTCACCGCGCGAGACACGCCGGTCGTCCTGGTCACCGGCCGCCCGGTCCGTTGGCTGCAGATGGTGTACGACCAGCTGGACGCGCCGCTGCCGGCGGTCTGCGCCAACGGTGCGGTGGTCTACGACCCGGTGCGGGACGAGGTGCTACGGGCCGATCCGCTCGCGCCGCAGCACCTGGCCGAGGTGGCCGAGCGCCTGCGGGCCGAGGTGCCCGGTATCCGCTTCGCCGTGGAGATCATGGACAGCCGCGAGATGCGGCACGAGACGGAGTACCCGCTGCGCTGGGACGCCGACTCGAACGCCATCCGGCCGATCGAGACGCCGGAGGAGTTGCTCTCGCTCCCGGCGGTGAAGCTGCTCGCCCGCGCCGGCGAGCAGGATCCGGACGCGTTCGTCGCGGTGGTGGCGGCGGCGCTGGTGGGGCTGGCCGAGGCGACGCACTCGTCGTCGTCGGGCCTGGTGGAGATATCCGCGACCGGGGTGACCAAGGCGGCCGGGCTCGACTGGTACTGCGACCGGCTCGGGGTGGCCGCGGCGGACGTGGTGGCCTTCGGCGACATGCCCAACGACGTGCCGATGCTGAGTTGGGCGGGGCGCGGCGTGGCGGTGGCCAACGCGCACCCCGCCGTCCTCGCGGTCGCCGACGAGGTGACCGGTACGAACTCCGAGGACGGCGTGGCCGCGTACCTCGAGAAGGTCTTCGGGGTCGAGTGACCGGTCAGAGGTACTGACCGGTGTTGTGACCCTCACCGCCGCCCGGCTGGCCGATGCCCGGCATGCCGGGGACGACGCCACCGGGGCCGCTGGGCAGCGCCTGGCGGCCGCCGCGCATCTGCTCCAACTGGACCCGAGCGGCCATCTGCTGGGCGACCAGGGCGGCCTGGATGCCGTGGAACAGGCCCTCCAGCCAGCCGACGAGCTGGGCGTGTGCGATGCGCAGCTCGCTCTCGCTGGGCGCCTTGTCCTCGGTGAAGGGCAGCGAGATCCGCTCCAGCTCGTCGCGCAGCTCGGGCGCGAGGCCCTCCTTCAGCTCGACGATGGAGCGCTGGTGGATCTCCCGCATCCGGTGGCGGCTGGCGTCGTCCAGCGGGGCTGCCTTGACCTCCTCCAGGAGCTGCTTGATCATGCTGCCGATCCGCATCACCTTGGCCGGCTGCTCGACCAGGCGGGTTGGGTCCTCGCCCTGCCCCTCCTCGGTCTGCACGGTGCCGATCGGCCGCCCGTCCGGACCGACCACCACCACGGTGCCGGAGTGGCCGGAGTCGTCGGGGCCGGGCTGGTCGTTCTGCTCAGCGGTCATGGGGTCCATCTTTACCCAGGCGGCGTGACCCATGCCGCCCGGGACCGACTCCCAGGACCGAACCACCCGCGCGGGGCGCGCTACCGTCGCGCCATGCCTGCCGACCCACGCGCCGTGCTGACCCGGCCCGCGCCGGCGGCGGACCTGACGGTGGCCTACGGCGACCACCCCGACCAGATTGCCGACCTGCGCCGTCCGGCGGGTGACGGCCCGGCCCGACCGCTGGTCGTGGTGGTGCACGGCGGTTTCTGGCGGGCCGAGTACGACCGACGGCACACCGGGCCGCTGGCCGCCGCGCTGGCGGCCCAGGGGTACCCGGTGGCGCAGTTGGAGTACCGACGTACCGGGCAGCCGGGCGGTGGCTGGCCGGGCACGTTGACCGACGTCCTGGCCGGGGTCGCGGCGCTGCCGGAGTTGGTCGCCGAGGCTCTGCCCGACCGGGTGAGCGCGTCCGCGCCGATCCTGATCGGTCATTCCGCCGGTGGCCACTTGGCGCTGTTCGCGGCGGCAACCGCGCCGTCGACGGTGCGGGGGGTGCTGGCCCTGGCTCCGGTGGCCGATCTCGCCGAGGCGTACCGGCTGGACCTGGACTCCGGGGCGGTGGCCGCGCTGCTCGGCGGTGGCCCAGCGGAGGTGCCGGAGCGGTACGCGATGGCAGATCCACGATCATTGGTACCGATGCGGACACGAACAGTAGTCGTGCACGGCTCTCTGGATCAGCAGGTACCGGCCTCGCTGAGCCGGGATTTCGTCACGGTTACTCGTGCCGCAGGGTCCGATATTTCCCTTGTTGAGCTGCCCGGATGCGAGCATTTCGGGCTGATCGACCCGGAGTCTCCGGCGTGGCCCCGACTGCTTGATGCATTGCGGTCCTTGCACGATGATCACTAGCCATTGACGCAGCGTCGCCCGAGCAGGTAGAACGCCGGTGGGGCGCTGTTCGCCCTGCAACGCTTCTGGGAAGGAATTCGGTGTCGCAGATGAATCGCAGGCGGGCGCTCCAACTGTTGGCCGCGCTCGGTACGACCGGATTCGCCGCAGCGTGCGGCTCCGACACCGACCCCCAGCCGACGCAAACCAAGGGTCCAATCAAGATCGGTCTGATCGCACCGAAGGCCGGCGGCTTCAAGTCCATCGGTGACGACATCACCAACGGCTTCCGGCTCTTCCTCGATTTGCACAACCAGCAACTGGGCGGCCATCCGGTCGAGCTGCTGACGGCCGACGAGGGTGAGACCGCCAAGACCGGTAAGGCCGCCGTCGACCAGCTCCTCAAGCAGAACGTGCTGGCGCTCACCGGCGTGGTCAACTCGTCGGTGATGGTCGGCATCCGCGACACCGTCGAGGACGCCCGAATCCCGCTCATCGGGTCCAACGCCTCGCCGAGCAGCCTGCAGGGCGTCCTCTACATCTGGCGTACCTCGTACGTGCTGGACGAGGCCGGGCGCGCGTTGGGCCGCTACCTGCGCGACCAGCTACCGGCGAACGGCCGGGTCGCGATCATCGTGCCGGAGAACGTGGGCAGCCCGGACGTCGTGCGTGGCTTCCGGCAGGAGTTCGGCCCCAGCGACCCGCGCATCGCGGACCCGGTCACCAACACCAACCCCACCCCGAACCCGGGCAAGACCACCTACGCGGCGGACATCGAGAAGGCGCTGCGCAAGAAGCCGACCGCCGTGTTCTGCTTCTACGCGGGCGCGGCCGCCGTGGAGTTCATCAAGCAACTGCGCGAACAGTTCCCCGGGCCCGTCTACGCCCCCGGCTTCCTCACCGAGGGCACCGTGTTGGAGAGCCTGGACCGGGACGCGCTGGGCATAAAGACCGCCCTGAACTACTCGGCCGACCTCAACAGCACGTCGAACCGGGTCTTCGCCTCGGCGTACCGCAAGAAACACCAGACCACCCCGACCACCTACGCCATGGCGTCGTACGACGCGGCACAGGTGCTCGACCAGGCGATCCAGCTGACCGGCGGGGCGCCCACCCCGCAACAGGTCAACCTTGCGCTGGGCCGGATCGGCCAGATCGACAGCCCGCGCGGCATCTGGCAGTTCAACCAGCCGCGTACCCCGCAGCAGAAGTGGTACCTGCGGGAGGTCCAGCGCGACGGTCAGGTCATGTCGAACGTGCTGATCAACGAGCTGGCCACGCTGGGCTGAGCGCCCACCAGGCGAAGCAACAGGGGCCGGCCTCCGACGGGAGGCCGGCCCCTGCCGTACGCGGCAGTGTTCGGGTCAGTGCCGCAGTTCGGCGATGCAGCACTTCACGCTGCCGCCGCCCTTCTTCAGCTCGGCCAGCTCGACCGGGACCGGGGTGTAGCCGGCCGCCTTGAGCTTGCCGGCCAGCCGGGTCGCCTCGCTGTTGAGCACCACGTTCGCGCCGTCGCTGACCAGGTTGAGCCCGAAGGCCATCGCGTCCTCGTCGTCGGCGATCACCGCGTCCGGGAAGAGTTGCGTCAGCACCCGCTGGCTCGCCGCGGAGAACGCGCCCGGAAAGTACACGACGTTCGCGTCGTCCAGCACGGCGAGCGCCACGTCCAGGTGGTAGAAGCGCGGGTCGATCAGGCGCAGCGACACCACCGGCCGGCCCAACGCCTCCTGGGCCTCCGCGTGCGCCGGGATCTCGGTCCGGAAGCCGTGCCCGGCCAGGACGAGCCCGCCGTGTGCCTCCGGCACGTACGCGAAGTCACCCTCGCCCTCGTTGGTCTCGCTCGGCGCGACGAACCGCCAGCCCTGCTGCTCGTAGAACGCGTGGTGCGCGGCGGCCTCGCTAGCCCGCTGCTCGTGCTTGAACCGCGCGCCATAGACGCTGCCGTCGACCACGAAGGCGCCGTTGGCGGCGTACACCATGTCGGGCAGCCCCGGCTCCGGCGTGAGCAGGTGCACCTCGTGGCCGAGGCCGACCAGCGCCTCGCGCAGCCGGTCCCACTGTTTGACGGCCAGGTCCCGGTCGACCGGGGTGGTCACGTCCATCCACGGGTTGATCGTGTACTCGACCGCGAAATGCTCCGGCGAGCACATGAGATATGTCCGCTTTCGCGGGACTCGCTGTTGGTTCACGGTCACCAACAGTAGGTATCGTTGAACTTTCGTAACAGCCACAACCATTGCTTTCCAGAGGCGGAACGTTGCAGATAGACGCCGTTGACCAGCGGATCATTGCGTTGCTCGTCGCTGATGCCCGTGCCTCGTACGCCGACATCGGCACCCGGGTGTCACTCTCCGCCCCGGCGGTCAAGCGCCGGGTCGACCGACTGCGCGCCACCGGCGTCATCCGGGGATTCACCGCCGTCGTTGACCCGGCGGCCGTCGGCTGGACCACCGAGGCGTTCGTCGAGCTGTTCTGCGCCGGCCGGACCACCCCCGCGCAGATCGGCGTGGCCGCCCGCCGTCACCCCGAGGTGGTCGGCGCGTACACCGTCTCCGGCGAGGCGGACGCGCTGGTGCACCTGCGGGCCGCCGACATCGCCCATCTCGAGGCGGCACTCGAGCGACTGCGCGCCGAATCGTTCGTGACGTCCACCCGCAGCACCATCGTGCTGTCCCGGCTGGTCGAATCCCCCGGCGTCGGGCCGTCCACCGGCGCTTGACCTCAACCGTGGTTCAGGTGTTGGACTCGTGCTTCCTGGCACGACACCAGGGAGATTCCATGCGGGCGATCTGGTTACGTGAGTTCGGCGGTCCCGAGGCCGCGGCGGGTGGCGTGGGGAGCATGCTCGTCCAGATCGCGACACGGGCCGGCGCACGCGTGGTCGGCGTGGCCGGCGGACCGCGCAAGGTGGCACTGCTACCCGGGTTGGGCGCCGACGTGGCGGTCGACTACCTGCAGCCGGAGTGGGCCGACCGCGTCCGCGAGGAGATGGGCGGAGTCGACGTGGTCTTCGACGGCGTCGGCGGTCCGGTCGCCCGGACGGCGTTCGAGCTGCTGACTCGGGCGGCCGGATGATCAGCTACGGGTTGGCCGGCGGCGAATGGTCCCCCGTGACGCCGGATGCCGCCGCCGAACGCCGGATCACGCTGATCCGGCCGGACGTGCCACCCGCGCGACTACGGGCGTACACCGTCGCAGTCCTGGCGGACGCGGCGGCCGGGCAGCTCCGGCCGCTCATCGGCCAGCGCTTCCCCCTCGAACGGGCCGCCGACGCGCACGCCGCCGTCGAGGGGCGGGCGACGGTCGGCAAGACCCTGCTCGACGTGAGCTAGAGATACATCCCGGTGCGGTGCTGGGAATCGTCACCGCGGACCGACTTGTCGCCCTCGCCGAAGAAGCGCTTGCCCCCGAACTCGCCGTGGAGACGATCGTCCAACTCGTCGGCGAGACCGGTCATCACCTGCACCGCCAGCATGAGATGGGTCGCCTGGAAGTTACGGCCGAAAACCGGGATCGAGGCCCAGACCGTGTCGTCGGCGCAGTACAGCCGACCGATCGGCATCCGGTTGGTCAGCTCCGACAGCTTGACGTAGAGCCGTTCGGTCGGCTCGACCTCGGTGAGGACCGGGGAGAAGACGTCCACCAGGGGCGGGTTGTCCCGCACCCGTACGAAGACCATCGCCGAGCCGGCCCGGATGGTGATGTCGCCGTCCGAGTCGATCTGCAACCGCTCGGCGTCGGACTTGAGCATCGTGGACACCACGGTGCGGACGCGCTCCGGCAGGTCGAGCACGTCGTCCCGCTCGGCAGCCGCCTCGGCCAGCGCCTCCTGGAGGTCGCCCTCCACGTCGGCGTCCGGTCCGAACTCGCTGCGCGCGGTGCCCAACGGCTCCACGGCCAACGGCTCACCCTCGGCGTCGTGCACCAGGTAGACGAGGAAGGCCGGGTGCGGTGCGCCGTACACGTCGCGCAGCGTCCGGGACAGCAGCGGAGCGATCCGGTTGGCGTCCGCCGTCGTGGCGTCCAGCCCGAACGAGCCGCCGGAGCCGGCCACCACGCCGGGCGGGGACCAGCCGAGCGCCACCATGTCCGCCACGGCCGCGCGGTCCAGCCGGTAGCCCTGCGGCAGGGCGGCGTTACCGACCGCCCGAGCGGAGAGGCCGCCGTCCTCGGTCGCGTCGACGCTGATCGAGTAGACGGCGTCCCCCGTACCGGAGGCGGTGGGGTCGAGGGTCAGTTCGAGGTGCGCGCCAGCCGGCAGTTCCCGCAGCCGCAGGGCGAGCATCCGGGCGAACTCCCGCCACGCCTCCGTGACCTTGGCGCGCAGGTCGGTGGTGCTGGGGCCGTCGAGCAGGATCGACTCCGCCGGCTCGGGTGTACCGCCGGGCTCTCCGTCCGACGCCGAGGGGTGGTCAGCCGTCATGATCGCCTCCGTCCGTTCCGATCACCCTACCCACGCCGTCCGGGCGTCGAATCAGCCCGGACCGGGATCGGACACCGGCCGTCGCCCCGCACCGGAGTCGGCCACGTCCTCGGTGCGCGGCGCGGCAGGTCAGGACGTGGGATCGGCGAGTTCGGCGTCCAGCCGGACCGGCCAGTCGGCCGCGAGAGCGCTGAGCCGGGCCGCCGCGTCCGCCGGGTCGGCGCCGCGACCGACGGCCAACCCGAGGAGGTACGCGCTGACCGGCGCACCGGGTCGCACCACCTGGTGGGCAACGTCGCGGGCCAGGTCCAGCACCGCCGACACGGGCACGTCGGTCGGGTCCAGACCCACCTCGGCGCAGGCCGCCGTGACCCAGTCGTCCAACACCGTCATCGCACCCACTCCTCCGCCCGGCGTACGTCCTCGTCAGTGTCGCAGTCGAACCACGGCGGTGGACCGTCACCGGCCCACGGCACCTCGCGAACCGCCAGACCAGCGAACAGCGCCCGCATCGAGGCACCGACCAGACTGCCGCCCCGTTCGGCGGCCAGCCGCAGCAGCCCGGCCCGCAGCGCGTCGACCCGCCACACCCCACAGAGTGACTGCCGCCGGCCGTTCGCGTCGACGAAGCACACCCCGTCGGCCGGCCGCTCGCGGTCGGGGACAGCGCCGGCTCGCCGGCCGGACGGGCTGTCGGCCAGGGCGGCGGGTGCCGGGCTGTCGGCCAGGGCTCCCGGACCGGACAGGCTGTCGGGCCGGCCGGCGGATGGCGGGGTGGTGGGTGGGGCGAGGTGGTTGAGCAGGTCGCCGATCGCGGCGCGGGTGAGCAGCGGCAGGTCGGCGGCGAGCAGCGCGACAAGCGTCGTGTCGAAGTCGAGCAGCGCCAAGCCGGCCGCCGTCGCGGCGACGGGCCCGCCTCCGGGAGGATCCTCGCGGGTCACCCGCACGCCGTCCGGAACGCCGCCACCGGGACCGACCAGCACGCAGGGCGTGGCGTCGCCGACCGCAGCCAGCACCCGGTCACGCATCGATCGGCCGCCGACCGGAAGCGCGGGCTTGTCCACCCCGCCCATCCGTCGGGCGGCCCCACCCGCGAGCACCACGGCGGCGTACGTCCCCACCCGGTCACGGTAGCCGTGCCGACGCTCGACCGCCCGGTGCCGGCGCGTGCCTGGCGCGATCTGCCCGGTTGCTCACGGTGCCCGATGACCGGCGGCCGTGCGGGCGTGCCGGTGTTGGGTGCAGGATGGCGGGATGGGACGGGCGACTGACCGACGGCGCGTACTGCGGATCGACCTGGACGCGGCCGACGGGCGCGCAGCCGTCCGGCGGCCCGACAACCTCTCGGTGGAGGAGCCGCTGGAGATCCGGGTCGGCCCGGGCGGCCCGGGTCGACGCAAGCCGCTCGCCGTCACCATGCGCACCCCAGGGGACGACCTGGACCTGGCGGTCGGTTTCCTGCTGGCCGAGGGGCTGATCCGCTCGACCGACGATGTGCTGACCGCGCAGCTCTGCGCCGGCGCGGAGACCCCGAACACGTACAACGTGGTGGACGTGGTGCTCGCCCCGGGCGTGCCGGAGCCGACCACCGACCCGTCCCGCAACTTCTACACGACCAGCTCCTGCGGGGTCTGCGGCAAGGCCAGCATCGACGCGATCCGGACGCGGTCGCTGTTCGACGTCACGGCGGACCCGCTCGCCGTGCCGGCCGCCCTCCTCGCGGAGCTGCCCGACCGGCTGCGTGCCGCCCAGCGCGCCTTCGACCGCACCGGCGGGCTGCACGCGGCGGGGCTGTTCACCCCGACCGGTGAGCTGGTGGTGCTCCGGGAGGACGTGGGCCGGCACAACGCCGTGGACAAGGTGATCGGCTGGGCGGTACGGGAACGCCGCCTGCCGTTGGCCGGGCATCTGCTGCTCGTGTCCGGCCGGGCGAGCTTCGAGCTGACCCAGAAGGCGTGGATGGTGGGCCTGCCGCTGCTGGCCGCGGTGTCCGCGCCGAGCACTCTCGCCGTCGAGCTGGCCGAGGAGGCGGGGATGACGCTCGTCGGCTTCCTGCGCGGTCCGACGATGAACGTCTACACCGGGGCGCAGCGGATAACCGTGCCACCGCCGGCCTGATGCTCACCGAGCAAGCAGGCTGAACTGGCCCAACCTGCACAGCAGCGTCCCGGATGATCAAAAACGGGCGGTGCGAAGGGCTCTCGACTGATCGTCATCGACCCGGCGACAGCTCAGGACGGCTGCGCCACGAGCTCTTGAGAGACGGGCGCGGCTGGAGCGAGGCGGTGCCATCGCGTGGCTGGTCGCAGCGCGAAGACGATCGCGGCAGCGCCGAGGATGGAGATGGCGATGGCGGAACCCACCTGGTCGGCGAGTACGCCAGCGAGAGCGGCGCCGACGCCTGCGGAAGTCAGGTTCATCGACCCCGCGACCCCCATCCCTCGGCCCCGTTCGGCGTCGGACAACAGGCCCGCGAACGACGTCACTGCGATGACGGTGAGGAGCGACCAAGCGGCCCCGCTCGCTCCGATGAGAATCAGCAGCAGGATCGGGTTGTGCAGCCAACCGACCGGTAGTAGCGGCAGGCCCGGGACCAGGAACACGGCGGGAAGCACCCGTGCGTACCGTTCTGATGCCACGAACCTGGCGAAGATGGCCAGCGCGGCCACGGAGCACAGTCCGCCGGAGGCCATGAAGATGCCGACCCACTGAGAACCGAGTCCGCGTTCGGCCACCAGAGGTGCGGCGAGGGCCTCCGGAGCTGTGAGAAAGAGGCCAGCGAACGTCGACAGAATGATCACGCGTCGCGCTGGTGTCCCCCACACGACGCCGATGCTCGTGGTGGCGGCGGGCTCATCCCCTTTGGACAGAGCTGCCGGACGCTTCTTGACGAACAGTCGGATCCCCAGTGCGCAGAGTGCGAACGTCGCGCTGTCGATCAGCAGGCAGCTTGCCGGGCTGAAGATCGTGGCCAGGAAGCCACCCGAGGCGAAGCCGACGAGCTGACCGGTCTGGGAAAGCGCCTGCCGCAGGGCCATGGCCGTTCCGTACTGCTCCTGCGGGACCACGTCACGAAGCAGCGACAGGTTGGCCGCGTTGTACGGTCCGGTGAGAAACGCCGAGGCTGCGACCAGTATGCACAGAACCGGAAGCGGCATACCCGGGACTGCCATCGCCAGCACCAACACCGCCCTGAACGTGTTGATCGCAACCAGCAGCCCACGGCGGGGTCGACGGTCAGCCTGCGACGACAACAGGAAGCCGCCCGCCACGGTCGGCAGGAATGTCATCGCGTACGTCAGGCCACTCAGCATGGCTGATCCGGTCCGTCCGAAGACCAGCAGCGCGAGCGCCACCCGCGAGAGTTGGTCTCCGATGACAGACAGCGATTCGGTGACCGCCATAGCACGGAACTCTCCGTTGCGGAATATCGGCGAAAACACTCGCTTCTCCTTGCCCTAGGCTCCGCGCAAATTCTAATTTATAGAAAAATTTCCATTTATATTCGGCTAATGTTTGATTCACTGTGTACAGAAGCAATGAAGAGTTTTTTCACTCGCTCCTGTTTGCATCTCGTCGCTGACGGCGGGAGCCCGGTGGGCACTCGCCGCAGCCATGCCACTCGTCTGCGTAATAACAAGGAGGTGATTTCCCATGGTGAAGATCCCCGGCTGGTGAACAAGACACCCTGGCCCGCAACAGCTAATGGCTTGATGGCGCCAGAAATTTGGTCGGGCCCGTGATGGATCACACGTAATGATCCGTCACGGGCCGTGACCTTTCTCCCACGCGATGGGGATGTCTTGAAGGTGCCGAAAATTGCGCGAACCTTGACCGGGTGGCCAAAATCCGCATCGCGTCGCTTCGCTAAGAGCGCGTTTCACATTGCTGTCAGTCGGGTGTGTTGAAGGTGCGGCGTTGTTGGCGGGTGGCGGGTTCGCCTCGGGTGAGACGGCGGAGCATGC
>NZ_JBICTE010000026.1:0-97492 GCF_043197485.1 Micromonospora sp. NPDC049102
GTGCCACAACGCGTCCGGGCAGTACTTCTCCACGTCGCTCACACCAGCTCAACGAATGACCTTGCACTCCAACAACCCCAAACGACACACGGTCTAAGGGTCACCGCCGGCCGCCCGCTACGCCCGACGGTCAGGAGCGGCTGGCCGGCCAGATCCGGCGGGCGGGCCGGCCGTCGGCCGCGGGCAGCGGGCGGGTCGACTCCCACAACCGCCGCCACTCGGCGGCCTGCGGCCCGGTGGTGGAGGCGACCGCGGCGGCTGGCGGGGTACGCAGCGACTGGTACCAGCCGACCTCCTCCTCCACCCAGAGACGACCGATGGCGGCGGACATGCGCTCGTGGAAAGCCCGTGCCCCCTCGCCCTCGCGGGGCCACAGCGGCCGGCCGTAGCGCACCACCACCGTGCGCCGGCCGGGCACCGGCCAGTTCCGGCCGCGCGGCATGGCACCGAACGTGCCCCGCAGCGCGACCGGCACCGCCGGCACGTTGTGTGTGCAGCACAGGTGCGCGGCGCCCAGCCGCATCCCGCTCATCCAACCGTCGGTGGACCGACTGCTCTCCGGGAAGAGCAGCAGGCTCCAGCCGTCGCCGAGCAGCTTGGTGGCGAGGCTGCGCAGCCGCCGATCGCCCTGACGCTCGATCGGGAACGCGTTGAACACCAGCGACGTCACGACGGCGCGCCAACGCGCGTCGAAGAAGTAGTCGGCCGCCGCGCCGACGGCCAGCCGCCGCGCGAAGCGGCGCGGCACCGAGCCGAGGATCAGCGGCGTGTCCAGGTGACTCGCGTGGTTGGAGACGAAGACGGCGGGGCCCTGCAACCCGTCCAGGTATTCCGTGCCGCGGACGACCGGGTGGGTCTGGGTCCAGGCAATCGACCTGAGCACGCCCCGCTGCAGGCCGAAGCGGACCGCCCCCGCCGCCCGGGTGCGGGCCCAGGCGGTGGGGAACTCGGAACGCTCGCGGCGGACCTCGTACGGCTCGGCGGAGCGCGGGGTGGTGGCCCGGCCACGCCAGTCGCGGCGCCCGCGCAGCAGCCTCACCTCGTCGATCAGGCGCACATCGCCTCCCGGGTCATCGGACGTCCGCCAACGTCACCGGCGGGGCGTGCAGGTAGGTGATGCTCGGGCTCGACCCGACGGTGTCGCGTGCCATCTCCAGCGCGTCGGCGAGCGAGGAGGCCGCCCGGAAGCCCATCACCGCCGCCGTCTTCCGGTCGGCGCCAACGAAGATCACGTCGCCCAGGTGCTCCATCGCGTGCGCACCCCAATACCACATGTAGAACGGGTGCACGCCGTGGTACGCGTAGCTGGTCCGGTACAGGTGCCGGTACCAGGGGTCCTGCGCGTACTGCTGCTCGTACTTCGCCTCGATCGCCGCCGGGTCGGTGGTCTGCGGCAGGACCTCCTCGAAGAAGTCGATGTAGCTGGGGTGGTGCACCGGGTGGAACTCCTTCGGCATCGGGTGGTAGAAGATGCCGACTCCACCGCGCCGCACGATGGGCTGGTTGCGGTAGAGGTTGAAGAAGTAGCCCAGGCCCAGCGACATCACCAGGATCGGATTCATGATCGAGTTGACGTTGTACGGGCAGATGAAGGGCAGGCCCCAGACGCCGATGTCACTCTGACCCTGCACCTCGGTGAGCTGCTGACGGTGCACGTTGGCGAGGGTGAGCGGGTGGACCGAGTCCGGACGGCCCGCGTTGACCCCGGTCACCCCGTACGGCGCGTCGTTGTTCTGCCAGACGCGCCGGCGCAGCTTGGGCGGCGTCAGGTCGTTGGCCCGTTTGGCAGCCAGGTAGGAGAGCTGGTCACCGATCCCCCACTCCCACTCCCGGCGGTTGAGGAAGCCGACGTGGTTGGGGAACGAGTCGAGGTTGAGCGTGGTCTCGACCGTGAAGACCTTGACCGCCTCGCCCAGCACCTCGGCCATCCGGTCGTACGAGTGGTGCATGGCCGAGTTCGGCGGGTCGTTGAAGGACCGCGAGTGGCGCAGCGTGTGGACGTTGTGGTGGTGGCGCAGACTCTTGTAGGAGCCGAGCCCAACGGTGACCGACTTGCTGCCACCGCTCATCGCCGTGAGGTTGATGTTGGCGTACACGATGAGATCGCTCTCGGCCGCCCGCCGATTGATCTCCACGTCCTCGCCGTGCGGGGTGGTGCCGAGGTGGACCAGACCGTCCGGGTCCTCGGCGTCATGGTTGCGCAGGTGCTTGGGGAAGAACGCCCGGAAGACCCGCTCACCGACGATCCGCTTCAGCTCGGCCGGCGTCATCCGCCGGTGCAGCGAGTTCGCCGCGATCAGCTCGACGTCGTCCACGCCCGCCTCGGCGGCGAGTTCCAGCACGTTCTCGATCACCCGCTGCCGGATGTCCGGCGGGCGCATCTGCGGCAACGGGAGCGACAGGTCGTCGAAGACGATCGTCAGTCGCATCCCGGGGCGGAGCAGGTCGGGCAGCGGCGGGGAATCCACCGGATGCAGCAGCGCACGCTGGATGGCGGCGTCGACGTTGGCGATGGGCGGAAGCGAGTCCGGCGGGTACACCACCCGCGTGCCGAGCGGGAACCGCTCGAGGAGGAAGCCCTCCCCCTGGTGTACGAGCAGCGGCGGCGTACGCTCGTCGACCTCGAGCACGAAGCCAGGTCTGCTCATGAATTGTCCTCTCGTCGTTCCGGCTCGTGCGGGTGTGTCCGGCTGGTGGATCAGTTGCGGCTGGGGTCGAAGGCGACCTTGACGGCGCCCAACTGCCCAGCCTTGGCGGCATGACCGAGCGCCTCCCGCCAGCGCGACAGGGGGTAGACCGCGTCGACGTAGCCGTCCAGGGGCGCCTCGGCGGCCAGCGCCATCGCCTCGGCGAACGTGCCGCCTGCGGGCTCGCCGGCCCCCTGCTCGTCGGCCGCGCCCTCAGCGGTGGTGGTCCCGGTGGCCGGGCGACCGCTGGAGGCGTACGACCCCACGAGGTTCAGCTCCCGGAACCACACGGGCGTCAGGTCCACGCCGCCGGAGGGCATCCCGGAGAGCAGCACCGTGCCACCCGCCCGGACCAGCCGCAGCGCCATGTCCAGACCGGCCCCGGCACCGGTGCACTCGAACGCGACATCCGCCCCGCCGAGGAGGAAGTCACCGCCGATCATCGGCTGCTCCAGCGTGCCGCCACAGGCGCGGCGCACCGCCCGAGCCGCGCGGGACGGCTGGAACACCTCGGTGGCACCGAGCTCGCGCGCCCGAGCGTGCTGGTGCGCGTGCTTGGCGACCACGTAGATCGGGCCCGCCTTGGTCAGGGCGCGCAGCGCCAGCAGGGTCAGCAGGCCGACCGTGCCGGCGCCGAGGATCAGCACCGCCGACCCCTCCGGCACCTGCGCCCGGCGCACCGAGTGCACCGCGCAGGACAGCGGCTCGACGAGCACCGCGCGGCGGTCGTCCAACGTGTCCGGTACGGCGTGCAGCTGGGCGGCGTGGGCGACCATCTGCCGACCCCAGCCACCGCCGGTGTCGGTGCAGTAGCCGGTCTGCAGGCCGGCGGAGACGCGGCCGGCGGTGACCCGGTCGCACCGGCTGTGCTGCCCGGCGACGCACCAGCGACAGGGCTCTCCACCGCGCACCGCGCAGGACAGCACCGGGTCGACCACCACACGACTGCCCTTGGGCAGGCCGGGCAGGTCGTCCAGGGTCTCCGCGACCACCTCGTGCCCGGGCACGAACGGCATCGACACGACGGCGCCGAAGTACGGCGAGGAGCGGCCCGTCAGCAGGCTGACGTCCGAGCCGCAGATGCCCGACAGCAGCGGTCGCAGGCGGACCCAATCACCACCGGAGGGCAGGCTGGGCTCGGCCCGGTGTACCAGGCGGAGCGGCGCCACGTTGCTGGCCAGCACGCCGGACATCCGACCGCCGAGCTTCGTGGAGCTGGCGCCACGGGCGGCGAGGAAGCGAGGAGTCGACTGGCGGTACTCCAGGGCCGGCATCATCGGGCCGCTCCCCGCGCGCCGGGGCCGGCAGCCGAGGTGGTCAGCTCGACCATGGTCTCGACGGCCCCCACCGTGTGACCGCCCCACTCCTCGATGCGCCAGTTCTGACGCTTGGCATGGCGGTACAGCTTGGGATCGGGGTTGACTGCCACCGGGTTGCCCACCCCCTCAAGAAGTGATCGGTCGGAGAAGCTGTCGCCGTACGCGTAGGAGTTGCCCAGGTCCGCGCCGATGTCGTCGGCGTGGTGGCGGAGCCAGGCCAGCCGGGCCTCGCCCACCAGGGGCGGCGAGGCCAGGAAGCCGGTCAGGACGCCGTCGCGTACGTGTAGGCGGCTCGCGACCACGTCGTCGAAGAGCGGCCGCAGCGATTCGATGAGGATGTCCGCGGTACCGGTGATCAGGATGGTGCGGTGACCGGCCGCCCGGTGCGCGCGAATCTGCCGGATCGCCTCCGGCAACGCCCGGCGCAGCAACGCGTCACCCATCCGCTCCCGGATCAGCTCGCGCAGGGCCTCCTCGGAGGCACCGGCGTACCGCCGCATGAAGGTCCGGATGAACTCGCCGCGACTGCGCTGCTCGGCGCGCAGGTAGCGCGGCGCGGCGCCGGCGAGCGCGGCGAACTCCCGGGCCCAGCCGCCCTTCGGCCGGTCGGAGAGGCGGGCCCACAGGAAGGTCTCGATGAGGTTGGACGCCACCACCGTGCCCTCCAGGTCGAAGACCGCCACGGTGTCGCGGCCCTCGGGCAGCGGCCCGCGCCGGGTGGAGCGGGAACGCCGCGTCACCGACTGCCGCAGCAGCGCGGTGATGGCCGGGCAGTGCACCTCCTGGAGGTAGTGCGGCCAGTCCACCTCGGCGACGTCGAAGCTGCCCCGGCTGACCACCTCGTCGGGCAACTGGCGGTGCAGCGCCAGCACGTTGCCATCGGTGTAGATGGCCTCGACCTCGGTGTAGACGCCGTACAGGTCGGACAGCCGGCGCAGCGACTCGATCCGCTTGGTCTCCTTGTGCACCTTCGTCATCCAGTCGCGGGTGCGCGGTGACGCCGGAAGCCGCAGCAACGTCCGTTCGGCGAACGAGACGGCGCGCTCGCCGGCACGCAGCCTGCGCTCGATCTGGCTCGCGCCGGGAAAGCGCCACGTCGGCACGGCGATGTGGCCACGACCGGCCTCGGGCAGCGGGTGACGACGGAAGTAGTTGCGGATGTTCTCGTCGAGCTGGCGCTGGGTGAGCGGGTTCCGTGCGCCGGTGCCGACGTGGTAGTAGACCGGCGCGGCGGGCTCCGGCTCGACGGCCGCGACCGCCAGCAGGGCGTTGGTGACGAGGTCGATGGGGACGATGTCCACCACCGCGTCGGGCAGGCCCGGGAAGTCCGGAAGTGTGCCGCGCCCGTACGACAGGATGATCGGATCCACCATCTTGAAGGAGTCGAACCACCCGGGGAACGGATGACGCAGAGCGCTCTGCACGATCGCCGGGCGCACCACGGAGAGGCGCAATCCCTCGTCGCGAGCGTACTGCTCGGCGACCCGCTCCCCCAGGGCCTTGGTGAACGTGTAGACGTCCGGCCAGCCGACGCTGTGCGCCCGCAGCCGGCCGTAGTCGACCAGACGCTCGGTCACCTTGCGACGCCGCGCCTCCTCGGCGGCTCGCGCCGTCGCCTGCGGGCCCGCCTTGCCGTGCTCGGCGCGGGCCTCGGCCAACAGCGCGCGCAGCGCCTCGGGGCGGCGGGAAGCGCGCTCCACCTCGGCGCGGGCGGCCAGCGCGGCGGTCAGCTCGGCCTGCCAGTCGACGTCGTGGTCGAGTGGGGCCTCGGGCACCACACCCTTGCGGGCGCCGGCCACGTACGCCGTGGAGACGTGGACCACGTGCGGACGTCGCGGCAGCGCGACCACCGCGTCGTAGAGGTTGACCAGGCCACCGACGTTGACCTGGAACGCGTCGTCGATCGGCGGGTCGAAGGACACGGTGGACGCACAGTGCAGGACGGCGGTCAGGTCGTCGGGCAGCGCCGGAACCGAGTCGGTGAGGTCACCCTCGACAACGCTGACCCGCTCGGCCAGCAACTGCGCGAGCGCCGGTCCGCCGATCCGGCGACGCAGTGTGCGGAACACCGGCTTGCGCACCAACCCGGCGACGCGGTCGGCGCCCGACGTCGCGCCGCGCCCGCGCACCAGGACCGTCACCCGGGTGTTGGGATGGTCGGCGAGCAGCCGCTCCAGCGATGCCTGCCCCAGGAACCCGGTGACACCGGTGAGCAGGACGTGAGCACCGTCGAGAGACCAGTTCGGCGTGGCGGGTCGGTCACCCGGGTTGTAATTCACCAGATGAGGATAGCGTCATTCGGGCCGCGCGTCAGCCCACCGATTCGGAGAAAAACCGCGCCCTCCGTCAGCGCCAGCGATCCGGATCGTCGAGCAGCTCGTTCATCGATCCGGAGCGGAACGCCTCCACGGTGAGCGGCACGTCGGGAAACCCGGCCGCGCGGATCGCCGCCGCGAGCCGCTGGTCGGAACGGGCCCGCTCCACGACGGGCGCGTCGACCTCGAGACGGACGCCGTCGCCCAGGTCACGGACCCGCAGGTCGACCACCCCGTGCGGGTCCAACACACGGTGCGCGGCCAGCTCGGCCAGCTCCACCCGGGCCAGTCGGGCCGGCGAGATGGGCACGCCGTACGCGATGCGGCTGGCCAGGCAGGCTGCTGCCGGCTTGGCGGCCGTGTCGAGCTCCCAGAGCCCGGCTATCGCGCGTACCGCCGGTTTGTCCAACCCGAGGTCCGCCAGCGGCGTGCGGGCCGCACGTTCGGCGGCCGCGGCGATCCCGGGGCGGAAGCCGGCCGCCACGTCCGAGGCGTTGGTGCCGGTCACCACTGTCGCGAAGCCGAGCCGGTCGGCCAGCTCGCGCACCGTGTCGATGAGCGTGCTCTTGCAGAAGTAGCAGCGGCGGGGGCCGTTCTCGCGGTAACCCTCGACCTCCAACTCGCGCGTGCCGAGCACGTGGTGCGCCACGCCGAGCCGGGCGCAGAAGTCGCGGGCGGCGGTCACCTCCGCGGCGGGCACCGCGGCCGAAACCGCCGTCACCGCAGCGACATCGGCCGGCACCAGGGCCCGCACCGCCGCCGCCAGGGCGACGCTCGAGTCCACGCCACCGGAGAAAGCGACGAGCGTCTTGCCGTATCGTGTGAATTCCGCGACGAGCTGATCCGCGGCCCCCCAGGCCCATTCATCAGGTCTCACGGCTCGACAGTACTGGAAGGAGCGTGAGGTGTCCGCACCGGAATTCATCGACCTAGGATTCGCACGGATGGACGTGGACCGTCTGTCGCGCACCGGCGACCCCGAGGTGGTGTACGGCGCGGGCAAAACCCCTGAACAGGTGACCGGAGCGATGCACGCGTTACGCGTCGCCCACCCGGACACGCCGATCCTCGCCACCCGGCTCGCCGACGCCGCGATGGCCCGGTGTGTCGACGAGTTCGGCGCCGACGCGGTGGACCCGGTGAGCCGTACCGCGGTCGTGGGCCCGGCCCGGACACCCGTGGGCACGGTCGCCATCGCCTGCGGCGGCACGAGCGACCTGCCGGTCGCCCGCGAGTGCGCGGCCACCGTCGCCGTCTTCGGCGCCCGAGCGGACCTCGTGGTGGACGTGGGTGTGGCCGGCCTGCACCGACTGCTGGCCGAGCGGGACCGCATCGCCCGCGCCGACGTGGTGGTGGCCATCGCCGGGATGGAGGCCGCGCTGCCCTCGGTCCTCGGTGGACTCGTCGGCAGCCCGCTCATCGCGGTGCCCACCAGCGTCGGTTACGGCTGGCACCTCGACGGCCTCACGGCGTGGCTCGCCATGCTGAACTCGTGCGCGCCGGGCGTGCTGACCGTCAACGTGGACAACGGCTTCGGCGCCGGCGTCGCCGCCGCCAGGATCGCCCGCCGCACGCCGAGCTGCGCAGACGCGAATGGCTGAGCCGCGGACGATGGCCGAGGAGAGCACGACGACCGCACCGGCGACCGCCCTGTGGGTCGACCCCAGCAACGGCGCGGCCGGCGACATGCTGCTCGCGGCGCTGCTGGACGCGGGCGCGAGCCTGTCCGTCGTGGAGCAGGGCGTGGCGCGACTCGCGGTCGAGCCGGTGGCACTGAAGCTGGAGAGCGTACGCCGGCACGGCCTGCGCGCCGCCCATCTGATCGTCACCGCGCCCGACAGCGGCACCCACCGCGACCTGGCCGCGGTGACCGCCATCATCACCCGCGCCGCACTCCCGCCGGCGGTGCACGCGTTCGCCGTCGCCGCCTTCACCACGTTGGCCCGAGCCGAGGCGCGGGTGCACGGCGTACCCCTGGCGGACATCCACTTCCACGAGGTCGGCGCCCTCGACGCGGTGGTCGACCTGGTCGGTTGCGCCCTCGCGCTCGCCGACCTGGGGCTGCTCGACGCGCCAACCCGGGTCGTCGGTCCGGTCGCCGTGGGCTCCGGTGTGGTCCGCACCGACCACGGCCCGATGCCGGTGCCCGTGCCGGCCGTCCTGGAGATCCTCACCGCGGCGGGTGCCCCCATCGCCGCCCACCCGGCCACGATGGAGCTGTGCACGCCGTCGGGCGCCGCGCTGCTCGCCACCCTCGCCACCGGTTGGGGGCCGCCGCAGGCGCTGGTGCCCCACGCGGTCGGCGTCGGCGCCGGCACCAGGGACCCGGCCGGCCACCCGAACATCCTGCGCGTGCTGGTGGGCACGTCCGCCAGTCGGGATTCCGACGGCACGCCCTGGCAGGGCGAGCCGCTGCACCGGATCGACACGACAATCGACGACGTGGACCCGCGGGTCTGGCCGGACCTGCTGGAGCAGTTGCGGGCCGTGGGCGCGGCGGACGCCTGGTGCACTCCGGTGCTGATGCGCAAGGGGCGGCCGGGGCAACTGCTCAGCGTCCTGGTCGCACCGGCGCAGCTCGACCTGGTCTGCCGGCTGGTGTTCACCCGCACGGGCACGCTCGGCGTGCGGGTGTCCACCGTGCAGCGTCGCCGGCTGCGCCGCGACCAGATCGCCCTGCCGTACGGCGACACGGCCGTACGGGTCAAGCGCGGTTACCTGGGTGACCACCTGGTCAGTGTCCAGCCGGAGTACGACGACGCCCTGGCGGTCGCGCAGCGCGCGGACGTACCGGTCGCCCGGGTCCTGGACGAGGTACGCGCGGTGGCCCGCACCGCCGGCCCGTCTCCGGAGGCCGGCGCGCTCCCGGAGTCGGGGACCGCATGATCTGCCTCATGCCGCACTGCGGCTTCCTGTCCGCCACCTCCCGCATGCTGGAGATCTACCGGGCGCTCCGCCAACGCGGGGTGACCGCCCGCATCGCGACGCACGGCGGCACCTACGAGCACGTGCTCCGCGACGTCGGCGTCCCGTACGACATCGTCGGTGAGCGCATGACGCCACAGCGGTGCGAGCGGTTCATCCGCGACGAGATCGGCATGGGGTACGTCGGTCAGAGCATGTACACCGACCGGGAGATGCGCGACTACGTCACCGCGGAGACCGAATACTTCCGTCGACACGACATCCGGACGGTGGTCACCGGCTTCACCCTGACCACCCTGCTGTCCACCCGGCTGGCCGGCGCGTCGCTGGTCACCGAGCACGCCGGCAGTTGGGTGCCGCCGCTGTTCGAACGCGGGATGCTGCCGGCCCCCAGCCAGGCTCACTTCGGCCTGCTGCCGGCGTCGGCGCTGCGGTGGATGTCGAACTCCCTGCCACCCCGGGTCGGCTTCTACTGCGGCGGGTTCAACCGGCTGGCCGCCGACCTGGGCGTTCCGCGCGTGCCCAGCCTCGCCGCGCTCGTCCTCGGCGACCTGGCGCTCATACCGGAGGTGCCGGAGGTGCTGGGGGTGTCCGCGACGGACGTGGCCGACTGGCGGCCGAACGGCCGTTCCGGTTACCGCGCCAGCACGCGGCTGCGCTGCGTCGGGCCGCTCTACGCTCGACTGGACCTGCCGCTGCCGGAGCGGGTCGCCCGTTTCCTCGCCGAGCCCGGCCCGGTCGTCTACGTGGCGGTCAACTCGGCCGAGGTCGGCTTCGTGCGGCGCGTGGTGACGACCATCGCCGCGCTGCCGGTGCGCGTGCTGGTCGCCGGCACCCACCACGACCTGCACGACATGGCCGGCGACCGGGTCATGGTCGGCGGCGTGCTGCCGAGCCACCTGATCATGCCGGAGGTGGACCTGGCGGTCACCGCCGGCGGTCAGGGCAGCGTGCAGACAGCGATGGCCGGCGGCACACCGGTACTCGGATTCCCGCTCCAACCGGAGCAGGACCTGAACCTCGCGCTGCTGGAACGGATCGGCGCGGCGCGGCTGCTGGCCCCGAGGCACGTGGGCGCGAGGCTGGCCCCGCTCGTCGCGGAGATGCTGGCCGACCGGTCCTACCGCGAGGCGGCCCAGCAGGTCCAGCGCTGGTACGAGGCCACCGACGGGCCGGCGAACGCGGCCGACGCCATCCTGGCACTGCACGACGCCGACGAGGCCGACACGATCGGCCCCGCCGGCGTCCCGGGTTGATCCCGCTGGGTCGACCCGCTACGCGGCCGGTGGAGCGCCCGTCCCCGCCGGCCGTACGACCGGGCCGGTCGACCACTGCTCCTCGTGGTCGGCCTTGCGAAGGAGTTCGTCGGCGCTGTGCGCCACCCGGGACATCGCCAGCCGCAGCAGCGGAGGCGCCATCATCGACGTGACGATCGCGACGAGCGCGATGATGGTGAAGGTCGCGATGTCCAGGACACCGAGCCGCAGTCCCACCATGGCCACGACGATCTCGACGACGCCCCGCGCGTTCATGCCGGCGCCGACGGCCAGGGACTCCCAGTGGCCGAGCCGACTGGACCGCGCACCGAGGTAGGCGCCCGTGAACTTGCCGAGGATCGCCGCCGCCAGCACGACGATCGCGGCGATGGCCACGTCGCGGTCGAGCAGCACGCCGAGGTCCATCCGCAGTCCGGCGGAGGCCAGGAAGATCGGTGCCAGCACGGTGAGCACGATGGTGCGCAGCGGTGCCAGCACCGCCCGCCGCTCCCGGACCGCGTGCCCGACGAGGATGCCGGCGACGAACGCCCCGAACACCGCCTCCATGTGCAGGGACTGGGTGATCGCCGCGCCGGCGAGGACGATGATCACGGCCGTGACGATTGTCGGTCCGGTCTCCGTGGAGCGGCCGGCGAGGCGCAACGCGCCGCGTACCAGCGGCCGGCCGACGACGATCGCGGCGACCACGAACGCCACCAGCAGCAGCAGCGACAGCGCGACCTGGTTGGCGCGTACACCGACGGTCGCCATGGCCGACACGACCGACAACAGGAACCAGCCCACGGCGTCGTCGACCATGCCGGATGTCATGATCAGCTGGCCGACGTCGCGGTGGATGAGCTTCATGTCCGCCAGCGTCTTGGCGATCACGGGAATCGCCGTCACGCACATGGCGACGGCGAGGAACAGCGCGAACACCGGGCGCTCGGTGGTGTCCGGTATCAGGACGGCCGGGGCCAGATAACCGATCAGGATGCCGAAGCCGATCGGGATGGCCAGGCCGCCCAGGCTGATCCGAACGGCCGACGTGCCGCGGCGGCGGACGATCCGGGTGTCCAACTCGATACCGGCCACCCCCACCAGCAGCAGAACGCCGATCTGGGCGACCGCGTCCAGCAGGTGCATCTGCGCCGGGTCGGCGGGAAACAGCCAGTCGTGGACCGCCGGAACGGCGTGGCCGAGCAGCGACGGCCCGAGCACCACGCCGGCCATCAGCTCGCCGACGATCGGGGGCAGCCCGAACCGCGCCACCAACCGGCCCAGACCGAGGCCGAGCAGGAGCAGGGACGCGATCTGGACGAGCAGGATCACGACCTGTCCGCCAGCCAGCGGCATGATGGGTGCGTTCATACCGGCCTCACCTCCGAGATCAGGGCCGCCAGTCGGTCGAGCCCCTGCTCGATCTGCGGTGGCTGCAGAAGGCTGACCGACAGGCGGAGTTGATGACGTCCGCCCCCGTCGGCGTAGAAGTGGTGCATGGGTGTCCACAACACACCGAAGTCGCGGGCGGAGCGCTCCAGGAGCGCGTCGTCCACCACGAACGGCACCGTCACGACGACGAAGAAGCCGCCACCGGGGGTGTTCCAGGAGACGCCGGCACCCTGCCCGAAGCGCGCGGCCAGGCCGTCCAGCACGTGCCGCAGATTGCGCCGGTACGCCTGGGCCTCGCGCTCGTTGGCGCGTACGAGACTGCAGTCGTGCTCCAGCAACTTGCCGGCGATGACCGCCTGCGCCAGCGGTGAGGTGTTGACGGTCACCATGCTCTTGATCTTAGATAGCTCGTCCGCCAGCAGGCCCGTTCCCCCGGGCCCGGCCACCGGCTGGTCGGCGACCACGTAACCCACCCGGGCGCCGGGCATGCCGGTCTTGGCGAACGAGCCGAGATAGACGACACGACACTCGTCGTCCATGGCCTTGAGCGTGGCCGGGCGCTCGCCGCCCGCGTGGAACAGCCCGTACGGGTTGTCCTCGATGATCAGCAGGTCGTGTTCGGCGGCCGCGCGGAGCACCGCGACCCGGGTGTCGGTGTCCAGGCTCGCCCCGGCCGGATTGGCGAAGTCGGGCACCAGGTACAGCGCGCGAGGGCGCTGTCCCGCCGCCCGGGCGGAGCGCACCACCCGGGCGAGGTCGGCCAGATCGATGCCCCACGAACCGTCCCGCACCGGCAACGTGGTCATGTCGACGAGCGACGCGGCCCCCCGAATTCCCACGTAGTTGGGCGAGACCGCCAGCAGCACGTCACGCGGATCGGTGCGCAACGCCCGCACGACGAGGAACATCCCCTCCTGCGCGCCCACCGTCACCACGACGGCCTCCGGGTCGACGTCCATCCCCTCGTCGACCGACAGGTTGGTGGCCACCAGGTCGTGCACGATGCCCTTGGTCCGCCCGTACTGCAGCAGGACGCGGTTGACCTGACGCTCACCCATGCCGTGCTCGTCGCGCAGGTGGTCGCAGTAGCGGCGCAGATAGCGATGCACCGCCTCCACCTCGAAGAACTCCTCGTACGGCCGGCCCGCCGCGAAGGACACCGCGTCCGGGAACCGGCCGGCGATCTCGTTGAGGAAGGTCATCGAGTCGAGCACCGGATCGGCCAACGAACCGTGCAGGTCGGCCAGCGCGATCGGCGCGCGGGCCCCCACGGTGGTCGTCGCCGACACGCCCGTCACGGCGACCACCCCGCGAGGGTGTCACCGGACGCTCGGCCCCGCACCGTCGACCCGGAACCGCTGGCGGCCACCGTGGTGCCGTGGCCCAGCGCCCGCAGGTCGGCGCAGCCCATCATCGCCATCGCATCCTCCAACTCGGTCCGCAGCAACGACAGCACCCGGCGGGCGCCGGCCCGGCCACCCACGGCCAGCCCCCAGAGCGCGGGCCGGCCCACCAGCACGGCGGATGCGCCGAGGGCCAGCGCCCGTGCCACGTCCACACCGCTACGGACGCCGCTGTCCACCAGGACCGCGCACCGGTCGGCCACGGCCGCCACCACCGGCTCCAGCGCCGCGATGCTGGGCACCGCGCCGTCGAGCTGACGGCCACCGTGGTTGGACACCACGACCCCGTCGACTCCCAGGTCCGCCGCACGCACCGCGTCGTCCGGATGCAGGACACCCTTCACGACGATCGGCAGACGCGTCCGTCGACGCAGCCAGTCCAGGTCCCGCCAGGACAGCTTCGGGTCGAACGCGAGACCGGTGTGCACCATCAGCGCCGAACTGTGCGCGCTGCCGGAGTGCGCGGCCGCGCCGACGGCCGGCGGCAGGTTGGCGGCCACCACGTCGTCGGGCAGCGTGAAGCCGGATCGCATGTCCCGCAGGCGGCGGCCCATCCGCGGCACGTCGACAGTCAGCATGAGAGCCCGGCAACCAGCGGCCTCGGCCCTGGTCACCAGGTCGGCGACCAACCCGCGGTCGCGCAACCAGTAGAGCTGCATCCAGACCGCCGCCTGGGTGGCGGCGATCCGCTCGATCGGCTCGCTGCTGAGCATGCTGGCCACGAACACCGCGCCCTCGTCCCGGGCCGCCTCGGCGAGCGCCACCTCGCCGTCCGGATGCAGGAGCCGCTGGTAGGCCATCGGCGCCACCCCGACAGGCAGACCCATCGGGGTGCCCAGCAACTCCGTGCCGAGGTCGTAGGCGTCCGTGCCCGCCAGCACCCGCGGCACCAGGTGCACGCGGTCGAACGCGTCCCGGTTGTCCCGCAACGTCGACTCGGTGCCGCTGCCCCCGGCCACGTAGTCCCAGACCGGCTCGGCCAGCACCCGCCGCGCCGCCACCGCCACGTCGTCGAGGCAGAGCAGGGCGGCCAGGTCGGTTGCCCGATCCGCGATGGTGGTCACAGGACGTCGTGGGTCTTGGTCCGCTCCGCCTCGACCGCCTCGTACAGCGCCCGGATGTTTCCGCTGCCGAAGGTGCGCGCACCCAGCCGCTCGATGACCTCGAAGAAGAACGTCCGGCGCGGATGGGTGGACCTGGCGAAGATCTGGAACAGCTGCCCGTCGTGGTCCTCGTCGACGAGGATGTTGCGGGACCGCAGCTGGTCCACGTCGTACCTGGCGAGATCGAGTCGCTGGCCGAGCAGGTCGTAGTACGTCTCCGGCGTCCGCAGGAATTCCACGCCGCGATCGGTCAGCGCCGAGATCGCCGAGACGATGTCGGTGGAGCACATCGCCACGTGCTGCACGCCGGGGCCACCGTGCCCCTTGAGGAAGTCGTCGATCTGGCCGGCGGCCGCGGAGGCGTCCGGCTCGATGAGCGTGAGCGTGACCAGCCGGGACGGGCTCTGCACCACCTTGGAGAACATCGCCTGGCTGCCGACCAGGATGTGCTCCTCGAAGGTCACGTCGAAATCCAGCACCGTGCGGTAGAAATCCACCGTCGGGTCGAGGGTGCCCGCCTCGAGACAGACGGCGAGGTGGTCGACCACACCCAGTCCCGGCGTCGGGCCCGCCTCCGGCAGGTGACCGCCCGGAAGACCGGGAGTCAGGCCGGGCAGTACCAGCCCGGCCGACTCCTCGGGTGGTTGGACGAACGTGTGCGTCACGTCGCCGAAGCCGCCGACGGTGGCCGTGACGAACCCGTCGCGCACGGCCGGTTCGGCCACCGCCCGCGCGCCGCGGGACACCGCGACCTCGAACGCCGCCCTCGCGTCCGGGGTACGCATCGCCAGGTCGGCGACGCCGTCGCCGTGCTGTTGCACGTACAGGCTGGCCGGGTGCGCGTCAACGAGCCCTTCGGTGACCACGAGAACTGTCGAACCCTGCCGCAGCGCCACCGACACGTGGTCCTCGACGCTGCGCGAGCCGACGACGGCGAAGCCGTACTGTGCGGCGAGCTCGCGTGCCGCCCAGACCGCGTCGGTCACGTGGAATTCGACGTGGTGCACGGCCAGGTCACTGAACACACTGCTGCCCACGCTCACTGATGTCCCCCTACCGGGGCCGCACGGCCCCCCTTGTGAATCAGAAGATGGGAGCCGCCGTCGGAGCCGACAGCTCACCGAGATACGGATGCCAGAGATGTTCGGGGTCCTGCTCGACGGCCCGGATGGTGTTCCGCATCTCGACGAGCGCCTTGGGCTCGGCCTCGTCGTACATGTTGCCCTGCAACATCTTCAGCACGTCGAGTCGATACCGCGGGTCCTGGACGAACGCGGTGAACAGGATGTTGAGCCGGTAGTAGACCGAGATGAACTCGTACCAGTTGCGTACGCCGCGCCGCAGCAGCATCTCGTAGGTGGCGAACCGCTCGCGCTTGAAGTCGCCCGCCTCGGCCGCCGCGATGATGTCGTTGCAGGCCAACCGGGCGCTGTTGAGGGCGATGCTGACGCCGGTGGAGAAGATGGGATCGACGAAGCGGGCCGCGTCGCCGATCATGACGAAGTTGTCCCCGCAGATCTGCTTCATCGCGTAGCTGTAGTCGCCCTCGGCCTTGAACGGCCGCACCTGCTCCGAGCTGCGCAGGGCCGCCTCCAGCTCGGGCCGGCTGCCCACGCACTCCCAGAAGAACGCTTCGAGATCCTCCCGGGCCGCCTCGGCGAACCGGCTCTTCTGCGTGACGACGCCGATCGACGTGATCGTCTCGGTGATGGGGATCTGCCACACCCAGGTGTCGGTAAGCGGCAGGAAGTGGATGAAGATGAAGTCGGACTTCGACTGCTCCGCCGACAACGCCTGCCGATCGAAGCCGTCGAACCAGGTGTGGATCGCGTACTGGTTGAAGACCGAGTCGGCCACCTTCACCTTGAGCTGGCTGCCCAGGGTGGTGCTCCGGCCGCTGGCGTCGACCACCATCCGCACCGACACCTCGCGCTGCCCCTCGTCGGAGCGCGTGTGGATGACGGGATGCTCGCCGTCGAAGTCGACGCGGTTGACCCGTACGCCGTGGTGGACCTCCGCGCCGAGACTCGCCGCGTTCTCCAGCAGGATCTGGTCGAACTTGCCCCGGTCGACGTGGAAGGTGTAATCGCGGTCGACGCCGGCCTGGTCCCGCTCGTTGAACATGACCTCCGCGAGCCGGAAGTCGTGGGTGAGATTGGAGAAGCCCATGTGGCTCACGGGCCGCGACTCGGCCGACGTCCACGCCGCGCCGAACTTGCGGGGGAAGCCGGCTGCCTCGACGGCGGCCATCGCCCCGGTCTCCAACAGCACCGGCGTGGTCGCCGGTACCAACGACTCACCCACGTGTTCGCGGGGGAAGTGCGCGCTCTCGAAGACCACGACGGACAGCCCCGCCTTGGCCAGGTAGGCGGCGGCGGTCGACCCGGCGGGCCCGCCTCCGATGATGCCGATGTCCCACTCTGCTGGTTTGGTGTTCATGGCGCCTCCTCGGCAGGCCTGTCAGGCGCGGGGCAACGACAGGATCAGGTCGGTGATGGTGTCGAGACTGCGGAAGTGTCGTCCCGTGATGTGCGAGGGCGGCACGTCGACGTCGAGCTCCGCCCGGACGAACGCGATGAGCCGAGCCGTGTTCAGCGAGTTCAGGACGCCCCACTCCAGCAGAGGCGAGTCGGGGCGCAGGTCGACTCCGGTGACCCCCTCGTCCTGGTCGCCGATCAGCTCGTGGCGCACGTACACCATCAGTTGGCCGAGTATCTCGTCGCGTTGGTCTGTCGGCACAAACCCCTCCCAGGTCGCCGGACGTGGTCTCCCCGTTGAGCTGTCACCCGGGAGGCCGCGACATCCGGCGGCCCTTCCCCCTCTGATGACATCCCTACTCGGTGAATTCTAGAAGCCCGGACGGGTTCGTCAAGGGGGATGCTGTGCAAGGATCGACGCCAGCCACTGGCACGACGATGGTCGTGCCAGTTCAGCGCGGGCGGATCAGGCCAGGACGCCGGTGAGGTAGGTCTGGATCGCCTTGCCCGTGCCCGCGGCCAGCGCGGCGGCGGTGAGCTCGGCGATCGCCGGCACGCGGAAGACGTACCGGGTGGTGGCGAGACCGATCAGATGCGAGCCGACCATGGCGGCGCGCAGCTCCGGCTGGGTGTGACCCAGCGCCTGGGTCAGCGGCAGGATCACCTGGTCGCCGAGGAAGTTGCGGACGGCGTCCGCCGCCATGTCGTTGGCCGTCATCGACCGCAGGATGCCGCCGAGCCGCGCCGCCGTGTCCGGCTCGTCCCAGTGGCTGAAGAACAGCTCGACCGTGCGCCGGCCAACCTGGCCGCGCGGGCCCTTCATCACCCGCTCCACCAGGTCAGGCGGCTGCAGGGCGCCACGCACCGCCGCCTCGAACAGGCCCTCCTTGGTGAGGAAGAAGTGGTGCACCAGCGCGCTGTCCACCCCCGCCTCCTGGGCGATGGTACGCACCGTGGTGCCCTCGTAGCCGCGCTCGGCAAACTGGCCACGAGCGATCTCGAGGATGAGCTGATGGCTCACCGTCGGCCCGACACGTCGCCCCGTCCGTCGTCGTGGAGCACCGTTCGGGGACACCTCCGCGCCCACAAGTTCACCTTTCCCAGTTCATCGCATGCCCTATTCATCGTATGGGGGCAAAGGACATAGTATCGCCATCCTAGGTGCGGAAATACGGAGGATCTGCGGCGAGGCAACCACAACAGTACGTAACGATGCCTTGACACGGTGCCCCGCACTCGCCGTAGCATGGCGCAGTGCTACGAACACGGGCGGTTGTCGGGAGTCTTGTCTTCTTTTGCGCCGCACCGGGCGTGGTCGCGGGCCTCGGTCCATGGTGGATATCGGACTGGGAGGTCGAAACACCGTTCGCCTTCTACCAGCCGGTGCGAGTCCTCGGCGCACTGATGCTGGTTGCCGCGGTGGCGTTTCTTCTTCAGTCGTTCGTGCGGTTCGTCGTGGAGGGCCTGGGCACTCCGGCCCCGGTGGCGCCGACCGAGCATCTGGTGATCGGCGGGCCCTACCGGTTCGTCCGCAACCCGATGTACGTCGCGGTGGTGACGGCCATCCTCGGCCAGGCGCTGATCTTCGGCCAGGCCGCGCTGCTGTGGTACGGGTTGGCCATCGCCCTCATCCAGGCCGCGTTCGTCCGGTTCTACGAGGAACCCGGCCTGCGCCGACGGTACGGCTCCGAGTACGACACCTACCGCGCCGCGGTTCCGGCGTGGATTCCCCGGCTACGCCCATGGCAGGGTGCCAGCTCACCGCAGATGTGACCCGATCAGCGGACCACCCGAGGTGCGGCCGGTCCACCGAGCCGCCGACCCGCGAAGGGAGTGCGATGCCGTCGTCCCCGAGGGCTGTCCACCCCCCGCCGCACGACGGGGGGGCGACCAGCCCTTCTAGGACACCCGCTCCCGGGTCGGCAACTCCGCCTGCGTCACGGATGCCTGGCAACTGGCGGTCAACACCGGTAGCCGACCGGAGACCTCTGCGATCAACTCGCCTCGCAAGAGGTCGTCCCCGGCCGGTTCCCCCCAGATGATGAGCCGGCAGTTCACCTGCTCCGCGCGCACCGACGCCGAGGCCGTCCAGATGATGGGCATGCGGTGTCGTGCCGCTCCCAACAATTCCACTGTGACGAACTCGGGTGCCGTCTTGTCAGTGCCATCGCACTGCTCGAAGCCGACGTGCGCCGTAATCTCACCACTGCCCAGGTAACTCAATTGAAACATTACGCGATACTCGCGCCCACCTACATCCGCCGGTAATAATCCCGCTGTCAATAACAGCCCTTCCGGCTCGTAGAAGAGTACCTGGACATCCGTAACGGCTAGCGCTGATGCTTTCATATCCCTGGTGGCCCCATCCCCCATTAGCGTACCGCCAGTTCATCGATGGATGTTATCCTGTCGAGGACCTCGCTGTCCCCCCCTAATTGGGTAGGCCATGGCGCGGCACGGTCGGGTTGCGGACCGTTCCGGCCGGAACAGGTCTCATCGGGCATGGCGCGCCGAGGCCGATGTGTCGTACACGAATCCGAGCACGGCAATCGGCTGCGGCACGACAGTCTCGTTGACGTGGGACAACGCGATATCGAGCCCGACGTGCCGCGCACATCACACCCCGGCGACGCCGCCCGGACGCGCCCCGACCGTGCCGCCACACCTCTCGCGCGGCACCCGGATTCGTCCTTCGTACGGCCTGCCAGTATTCCGACACCGGGTGCCGGCGGCCCACCCCCGGACCGCTCGACACGACGCCGACACCCGCCCAAGCCGCCATCCGGCCTCGACGGGCGCCCGCGTCCCGGCCACGCCGGCGCCGCGCCTGTGGCCCACCGCCCGCTGATCGCTCAATTCGCCGCAGGCACCACCCTCAACGGGCGCGGCCGAGGCCCCGACCATGGGGGTCGGGGCCTCGATCCGGTAGGACCACTCAGGTCGGGGCGCCCGCGGCGAGGACCTCTTCCTCCTCCTCGACGGCGTGACCGTGCCCCTGTGTGCGCAGGTGCGGAATGAACAGCGCGATCAGCGCGCCCGCGGCGAGCGCACAGGCAGCCACCAGGTGGGCCTCCTGCAGACCGTTGACGAACGTGGCCACCGACTCGTAGCCGCCGTTCGCGCCGAGGATCGCGCCGCCCACCGAAACACCCATCACGGTGCCGGTCTGGCGGATCGCGTTGGAGACACCGGAGGCGACGCCCTCCAGCTCGGCAGGCGCGAAGCCGAAGGCCAACCGACCGATCGGCGCGAGGAAGATGCCCAGGCCGAGCCCGGTGATCACGAACGGCACCACCAGCTTCGAGTACGTCAGGTCGTCGACGACCGAGCCGATCCAGCCCACGCCGATCGCCTGCATCGTCAGGCCCAGGATCACCAGCGGCTTGCCGCCGATCTTGTCGGTCAGGATGCCGGAGATCGGGGCCGCGATCATCGGCATGGCCGTCCACGGCAACGTGCGCAGGCCGGCCTCCAGTGGCGAGTAGCCAAGGATGCTCTGCAGGTACTGGGTACCGAGGAAGACGGCCCCGAAGACACCGAACGGCATGATGATCGTCGCCACCATGGTGAGGCTGAAGCCTCGGCTACGGAACAACGACAGCGGCACCATCGGCGTACGCGCCCGCGACTGCCAGAAGATGAACACGAGCACGAGGATTC
The DNA here is from genome assembly GCF_043197485.1 of Micromonospora sp. NPDC049102. Classification (NCBI taxonomy): domain Bacteria; kingdom Bacillati; phylum Actinomycetota; class Actinomycetes; order Micromonosporales; family Micromonosporaceae; genus Micromonospora; species Micromonospora sp. NPDC049102. The sequence goes on from NZ_JBICTE010000026.1 coordinate 20,538, forward strand.
CGCCGACGATGAACCCCGCCAGGACGGAAGGGCTGTCCCAGCCGGCGCTGTTGCCCCGCACGAGGCTGGACACGATGCCGAGCATGCCGGCGGTGATCAGGACGACGCCCACCGGGTCCAGGCGACCGTAGCCGCCGCGGCTCTCGCGGACGCGCGTCATCACCGGCAACAGCAGCAGACCGATGGGCACGTTCACCCAGAAGATCCACTGCCACGACCAGGCTTCGGTCACCGCACCGCCGATGACCGGCCCGAGGGCGATACCGAGACCCACCATCGCGCCCCACAACCCGAACGCGTGGCCGCGCTGGCGTGCCGGCACCACGCTGGCCAACAGGGTGAGGGTGAGCGGGAGGACGACAGCGGCACCCAGGCCCTGCACCGCACGTGCGGCGATCAGGAATTCGATGTTGTCGGCGAGGCCCGCCAGCGCAGACGCGAGGGTGAAGACCAGCAACGCGATAGTGAAGATCTTCCGTCGACCGAAGCGGTCACCGAGCGCCGCGCCGGTCAACAGAAAGACGGCGAATGTGAGCGTGTAGGCGTTGACGATCCATTCAAGATCTTCAAGGCTCGCGCTGAGCTCGGTCCGGATGACCGGTAGCGTCGTCGTGACGACGAGGGTGTCGATCGCGACCATGAACACCGCGACCAGGGCCGCTATCCATGTCCATACGGTGCTGTGGGTCGCTGGTTGGTTCTTGTCCACTCTGTTTCCCTACTCGAGATGGATTGGCTGGGAAGGATCGCTGGGGCGCTGCCCGTTGCGCTCCTCTCGTCGGTAATGGGGTTGAGCGACCCGGACGTACGTCCCGCGCCAATACCCCAGCGGGAATCGGTCCGGCGTCGTCGCGCCGCCGACGAGGCGGCCGAGCACGATGACGTGGTCACCGGCGGCGATCACGTCGTGCAGCGCGCACTCGGTGAAGGCGACGGTGGGTTCCAGCCGCGGCATGCCGGCAACGTCGCCGGGACGCCAGGCCACGTTCGCGAACTTGTCGCTGTTGTAGCTGGCGAACAGGTCGGAGACCTCGTGGCCGTCCGCGTCGAGGAAGTTGACGGCGAATCCGCCGGTCTCCCGGATGGCGTCCAGGGTGGAACTCACCTGCCGCACGCAGAACAGCAGCAGCGGTGGGTTCTTGGAGACGCTGCACACCGACGACGAGGTCAGGCCGTGCGGCCGACCGGACGCGTCGAGCGCGGTCACCACGCTGACGCCGCTGGCCAGCGAGCCCATGATCGCTAGGAACGCACTCGGCTCCACGTTGACTAGTTCGGTGCCAGTAATGGTCCACCTCCTTCGATCGCCGCCAGAAGCGCGGCTCGATCGGTCTTTCCGTTCGGGGTGAGCGGTAGGCTCGTGGCCGCCTGGACGGAGTCGACGATCATGTAGGTCGGCAGTTGTCCCGCGCACCAACGCTTGATTTCCAACAGGCCGGGGCGGCGGTCGCCCGCCGGCACCACGACCGCGTGCAGCCGCGCGGCCAGCCCGACGCCGGCGACGACCACCGCGGCCGCCGCGACGTCCGGGTGCGCGGCGAGGACGGCCTCGATCTCGCCGGGCTCCACCCGGTTGCCGCGCACCTTGGCCATGTCGTCGCGTCGGCCCAGATATTCGAGAGTGCCGTCGGATGCCAGCCGCCCGAGATCACCCGTGCGGTACGGCCCACGCTGCGGCTCCCGGCCCCAGTATCCGAGCATCACCGTGGGCCCGTCGGCCACGATCTCGCCCGCCGGGACGTCGCCGCCACCGTCACCGTCGACACCGGTGGACGCCGGCGGGTCCAGGGTCAGCACCGCGCCGCTGGCCGGGCGGCCGATCGGCAGCGGACGGTCCCGCCCGGTGTCGGCGTCGGTCACCTCGTACGACGCACACACGTTGGTCTCGGTGGGCCCGTACCAGTTGAGCAGCCGTACGCCCGGCCAGGCGGCACGCAGCTCGTGCACGTACCGGATCGGCATCACCTCGCCGGCGAAGACGCAGGCCCGCAGTACCGGCGGCGGCCGGCCCTCCAGCATCCCGCCGTCCCGGATCATCAGCGTCAGTGCCGACGGCACCGAATACCAGATGGTGATGCCCTCCTCGCGCACGAATCGGGCCAACTGCACCGGCGCGTACGCCAACTCGGCCGGGACCAGGTGCACCGACGCGCCCGCGCGGAACGCCGCGTAGAGGTCGAAGACCGACAGGTCGAAGTTGAACGGGGCGTGGTTGGCCAGCCGATCCCCTGGCGACACCGCGAGCAGGTCACCGGCCCACTCGACGAACGCGGCCGCGTTGCGGTGGCTCAGGCAGACACCCTTCGGGGTCCCCGTCGACCCGGAGGTGTAGAGGATGTACGCGGGGTCGTCCGGGGCCGGCTGGTGCACCGGTGGCGCGTCGCCCTCGGCCCCCAGCCGCTCCAACTCGTCGAGCGTCACCAGCGGCGGCCCGCCCGGGGCGCCGCCCTTACGCGCGACCCGCTCGGCGGCCGGCCCGTCCGCGACGACGACAGTCGCCGCGCAGTCCTCCGCGATGCGCCACACGCGGGCGGGTGGATTCGCCGCGGACACCGGCACGTAGGGCGCGCCCAGCGCGAGCGCCGCCTGCATGACGGCCACCGCGGCGGCCCGCTTGTCGGACCAGAGCACCACCCGGTCACCCGGGGACACCCCTGCGCGCGCCAGCCCGGTCGCGAGGCGACGCGCGGCCGCCGCCAGCTCGGCGTACGTGAGCTGCTCGTCGTCCGCGATCACCGCCGGCGCGTCCGGTGTACGCCGAGCCCACGCGGCCACGTAGCCGTGGATGCCCGCGCCACCTGGCGTCTCGGACCGGTCCGCGTCCCGCACTGTCGGCACCTCCCTGGTCACGGTCGCCGCCCTCACAGACCCAGTTCGCGGGCGATCAGCAGCCGCTGGACGTCCGACGTACCGGAGAAGATGGTGCTGGGGACGGCGTCGCGGAGCACGGTCTCGATCCCGGCGTCGCGCAGATAGCCGAGGCCTCCGAACAGGCGCACCGCGTCCAGTGCGCTGGCGACGGCCGCCTCCGAGACGGCCAGCTTCGACAACGCCACGTTGAGCTCCGATCCGGTGCCGTTGTCCATCTCCCAGCAGCAGCGGTAGAGCAGCAGCCGCGCCGACTCGGTCCGCAGTTTCATCTCCACGATCCGGTTCGCCACCGCCTGGAAGTCGCCGATGCGTCGGCCGAACTGTCGGCGCGATCTCGCGTGCTCGACGCAGCGCTCGATCAGGCGGTCCAGCAGGCCGACGTATCCGGCGAACAGGCAGGCGCGTTCCCAGCGCATGGAATGTTGGAAGATGGCCGCGCCCTGGCCCGGCTCACCGAGCACCCGGTGCGCCGGCACCGGACAGTCCCGAAAGGACACCCGGCCGGCCGGCGCCGACACGAGCCCCATCTTGTCGAACGGCTCGCCGACCGTCAGGCCGGGAGTGTCCCGGTCCAGCACGAACGCGGTGACACCGAGGTGGCCGGCCGTCGGATCGGTGGTCGCGTAGGTCACCAGCACGTCGGCCACCGGCCCGTTGGTCACGAACGTCTTCTCGCCGCTGAGCAGGTACCCGTCCGCCGTCTGCGTCGCCGTCACGGCGAGCCGTGAGACGTCGGAGCCCGCGCCCGCCTCGGTCATCGCGTTGCCGGCCACCACCTCGCCCGAACAGATCCGCGGCAGGAGGCCCTTCTTCAGCTCCGGCGTGCCGAACCCGGCGATCGGCACCGCGCACGCGAACTGGTGTGCGCTGGCGGCGAACACCAGCCCGGTGTCCGCGCACCCCCGACCGAACGCCTCGACGCGCAGCGCGGTGTCCAGAGCGCCCAGCCCACCCCCGCCGTACTCTGCGGGAATGCAGAGGCCGAGCAGCCCCAGCCGGCCGAGATGCCGCCAGGCGTCACGGTCGTGCAGCCGGCTGGCATCGGCGGTCGGCGCGAATGTCTCCTCGACGCTCGCGCGCACCTCGTCGTACGCGTCCCGCTGTTCAGGCGTCCAGGCGAAGTCCACGCTGCCCCCTCGACCGCGCGATGAGACGGCGCGGCGAAATTGCCGGCTTGCAGGAGCAACCCGGACCGGACTGACATATCCTCAAAGGTCTAGACTTAGGCATTTGATCGGGTCGTGCGCTCGGGCGTACGGGAACTCGTAAGAGGTTGCCTTGACGACGCAGCAGGGATTCGACGGTGGCAACGGCATCCGGCAGGCGATCCTCGACGTCACCCGGCGGGAGATCTCCGAGTGCGGCCTGACCGGGGTGAGCATCCGCAGTGTCGCCCGGCGCGTGGGTGTCGACCCGCGGCTCGTCCGGCACTACTACGGTTCCAAGGAGCAGCTCCTGCGCCACGCGGTGCAGGTCGACGGCAACCCCGTTGAGCTGGCCGAACAGCTCCTGGGTGGCAGCCGCCGCCGGTTGGGCCGGGCCACCGCGACCGCCCTGCTCGCCCACTGGGACAGCCCTCGCACGACGATCTCCTACCGGGCCCGGCTCTCCGCCTCGCTGACCAGCGACGAGATCGCCGAGCTGATGCGCGACGAGTTCGTGCGGGCGTTCTTCGGCACGCTGGCCGAGGGCGTCAGCCCCGACCGGCACGAACTGCGGGCGGCGCTCGCCGCGTCCCAGGTGATCGGCCTGGCCCTGTGCCGCTACCTGATCGACGGCACCGAGCTGTCCCGGCACGACCGCGACGATCTGGCCCGGATGATGGGTCGCACGATCCAGCACTACCTCACCGCCGACCTGGCTGAGTGACGCCCGGCGCGTCGGCAGCCGAGCCGTCCGCCAGCCCGTCGTCGTGGGCGGCGAGCCGCCCGTCGTCCGCCGACGCCCGCTCCCGGACCGGCGACGGCGCGTCATCCCGCCGGCCGGTGACGTTGTCCTTGGTCAGCAGCCGCTTGAAGTCCCCGGGCGCCACCGTCATGACCCACGCCACCATGAGGAGGCGACGGGGCATCGTGAAGTGGTAGTACCGCGCATTCGGGTCGCCGAAGCGGTACAGCGGCGGCACGAAACGGGCTCTGCGCAGTTCGCGGAAGATCATGTCAGCCGCCTGGGCCTGCCTCAGCCCACCGTCGCGTACGCGGGCGAAGACCTCGAAGAACCAGTCCAGCATCTGGCGCAGGCCGTCCGGGGTGCGGAACCACAGCCCGCCGTCGGCGAACCGCTCGACCGGCTCCCACGTGCCGGCGGCGCGGGCATCGTTCGTGGCCCGCTTGAGCGACAGGTGGGCCAGGATCTGCCAGAGCAGCCACACCCGGCTGTACGCGTTCCACAACGCGAAGCTGCCGGCAGCCGTACGGGCCGCGGCCAGCATCTTGTCGTTGAAGTCGATCAGGGCGTCCTGGAACGCCGCCGCCTCGGCCAGTACGGCGCCCGCCGCCTGCTCGTCGCGTATCGCTCGCGGCAGCGCCGCCCCGAGCGCGTGGACCACCTCCGCGGTCATCGTCACGTCCCGGGACAGGAACTCGTCGGTACGGCACGCCGAGCGCTCCATGGCGAACCACCGCGGCCCGTGGGTCAGCGCCGCCCGGCGCTGCCACTGGGCCGAGGTGGTCCAGCCGCCCTCCGCCGTGGCGGACGCGAACTGCTCCGCCAGGCTCGGAAATGGCGCCACCAGCGCCCGGAACGCGGCGTCCGGGTCAGCCGGCAGATCGCCGAACCGGTCGTGGTCCAACCCCACCGTCACGCTGCACAGGTCGTTGGCCGCGTCATCGTGGTTGCGGAAGTCCACCACCTGGATCCAGCCGCCGTCGAAGAGGTGGTGCACCGTCCCCCGCGACCAGGTCGTCGCCCGGTGGTAGTCGCTGAGCCGGCTGCACTCCTCGAACTTCCGGACGTCACGCAGGTAGGCGTGCATCATCCGGGACCGCAACAGCAACGTGCCCGGATCGCCGTCGGCGGACGCCGCCCGCAGCGGTGACTCCTCCCCGCACGCGTCCACCACGAACCGCGCGCTCGCCGTCTCTCCCGAGGCGAAGGCCAGGTGTACGGCATCGGGCGCCAGCCGGACCTCGGTGGTGGACGCCTTCTCCGCGAGCACCGACGCGCCGTACCGGACGGCCAACTCCCGGGCGTACTCGTCGACGACCGGCCGGTAGAGGTGCCACTCGCTGTGCTCCCCCGGCACGTGGAACTGCACCGCGTGCGCCGGGTCGTGCCTGCGGCCCGCGGTGTGGTGCAGGAACGCGAGGCTCTTCTTGATCCCGCTGCTCCGGCGCACCGGCTCCGGGAGGTCCTCGAAGGCGGCGAAGGAGGCGATCTCCGGCACGTCGAACCGCTCGGCCAGCAGGTGCAGCACGGCGGTCGTGTACGGCACGGTGCTGTCGCCCGACGGCAGCACCGTGTCGTCGGGCGAGCCGACGAGCAGAACCCGCAGGTCCTGCTTGGCCAGTACCGTGGCGAGCAGGCCGGTCGCCAGATGGCTGCCCAGGATCACGACGTCGTACATCACCGGGGCGTCGCGTTCGGTGGTGGTCATTCGGTCTCCTAGAAGATTTTCCGGCCCATGAGCTGCTCCTTGCCGGCCTCACGCAGGAAGCCGAGCATCAGCCGCCGCACGTCCGGCGGCGCCTTGGTCGCCGCCCACAGCATCGTTCGGCCGATCTTGAGCGGAGTCGGGTTGATGAACCGCAGGTGGCGGTCCTTCCAGCCCCAGTGGTCCGGCACGAAGGGCGCCCGGTTGAGGTGGTCGTAGAGGGCGTCCGCCGCCTCGTCGCCGGTGATCTTCCCGGCCTCGAAGTCGCCGCACTGCTTGACCATGTCCTCGAACAGCTCGCCGTAGCCCTCGTGGTCGGACCAGTGCAGGCCCGGGTTCTTCACCTCTTCCAGCTCGTTCAGGTGCTTGTCGTCGCCGGTCGAGCGCCAGCGGCGGTACGCCTCGTGGGCGCGGAAGGTGCCGGCGTTCGAGCCCCACGCCCAGATCCGGAAGACGGCCGTCCACAGCGAGTAGTGCTCGAACGAGGCGTACGCGGCGTTCACCAGCTTGTCGTTGCCGTCGAACAGCGCCTGCTGGCGGGTGTTGACCCCCTCGAAGCGGTCGGCCGAGAAGTCGTCGTCGCCGACCGCCCGCAGGATCCGCCAGGCCAGCACGTTCACCGCTTCACAGGTGTTGGACAGGCCGCGGGAGAACAGCGGGTCGATGAACGCCGCGGCGTGGGCCAGCAGCACCCACCGGTCGCCGACGGTGGTCTTGGACGAGTACTGCACCCGGTCGGTGCCCACCCACTCCCGCATCGGCCGAGCGCCCTCGAACTGCGCAGCCATGCCCGGGAACCGCTGCATGTGCTTCCAGAAGTCCTCCTCCGGCGACATGCCAGGCGTCTTCGGGTACTTGCGCGGGTCCATGGTCAGACCGACGCTGCACAGCGGGTTCTTCGAGTCCTTGTGGTTGTTGAACGCGATGACCCACGACCAGCCCCGCGGGAACAGGTGGTGGACCGTGCCCTCGTAGAACGGCACCGGCGGCTTGTCCGCCCCGGTGCGCTTGAACACCTCGTCGGTGGTCTTGAGGTCGATCATGTGGTTCCAGACGGCCCGCGAGTGGTGCTTGTAGCGGCACGGGTCCTCACGCAGGCCGAACTTCTCGGCCAGCGGGGACCGGTAGCCGCTGGCGTCCACCACGTAGCGGCTGCGGAACTGCTCGCCACGGGTCGAGCTGACCGTCACGCCGGAGTCGTCGAAGTCGACGTCGGCGATCGTGAAGTTCACCCGGGCGGTGCAGCCGTACTTGATCGCCGCGTGGAACAGGTACGCGTCGGTGTCCTGCCGGTACATGTGCGGCGTCTCGTGCAGCAGGCTCGGGAAGTTGAACATCGTGACCTGCATCGGGTCCTGCGGCTTGCCCTCCTGGTGGTTCAGGAAGGCGAAGTGGTCCTTCTTTCCGTGCCAGGGCGAGATGATCTTCTGGCAGGCGGTCAGCGTCGCCAGGGTCATCAGCTCCGGCACCTTGTACCGCTCGGACATGGTGCGCAGCGACACCAGCATGTTGGGGATGGTGGACTCGCCGATGGCGAACTTCGGGTGCGCCTTGGCGTCGACCAGCAGCACCTTCGCGCCGTTGCGGGCCAGGATCGCGCCGAGCATCGAGCCGGCGAACCCCGCGCCGAGAATGGCGACGTCATATGTGGCCTTCTCAGCCTCGATCAATTCACTCACCGTGTGCTCCAATTCCTCGTTTTACTTCGGCTCGGGGACGCGCAGCCGGGAGCCGAACACCGGCCAGCCGGAGAGCTTCTGCTTGATTTCCTCGACCGGCTCGAACTCGCCCCGGGCGAAGCGCTTGCGCATGAAGAGGGTCAGACCCTCGTAGGTCAGCTCGCCGATCGCCGGCGGAGCGTCGCGCTTCGCCCAGCGCAGGGTGCCGAGCACCTTGGCGGCGGAGGCGCCCGTGATCCGGATCGCCGGGTCGGCCAGCCCGAACGCCGGCGGCACGAACCGCGCGCGGGCGAGCTGGTCGCGGATCTGCTTGGCGACGTCCTTGGGCTCCGCCTCCCCCGCGTCGACGGCACGCATCATCCGGCTGACGCCGGCCAGGAACTCGAGCACCTCGGCGTGGTCCGGATCGTCCACCTTGGATCTGTCGAACTCCCGCAACTCGACGCGCCACCACGGCCGTTCCATCCGCCTCAACACGGCGGGGTCACGGGTCTTGGAGTAGAGCGCGTAGCCTCGGTTGATCTCGAAGGTGGAGAGGATCTGGGTCAGCGCCCAGACCCGGAACCAGGCGTCCCACAGGTCCCAGTCCCGGAACGCGATGTACGCGTTGTTGACCAGGTCGTCGTTGAAGTCGAGCTGGCCCTGCTCGAGTTCCTGCACGTACTCGAACCGCTCGACGGCGAAGTCGTCGTCCTTGAGCGCGTCGAGCAGCCGCTGGGTCAGCGCGTTGATGATCTCCATCGTGTTCGACAGACCGCGCGAGAACAGCGCGTCGACGAAGCCCGCCGCGTGCGACATGAGGCACCAGCGGTACCCGACCGTCTGCTTCGGCGAGTACTGCAGGCGACCCGTCCGCACCCACTCGCGCACCGGCGTGGCGTTGGTGAACTGCTGCGCGATGCCCGGGTACCGGTCGAGGAACTGGCGGAACTCCTCCTCCGGCGAGCAGTCGGGCACCGGGTACATCCGCGGGTCGAACTGCACGCCGACGCTGCACAGGTCGTTGGTGGACCGGGGGTGGTTGTCGAACGGGATCACCCACATCCAGCCGCCCTCGAAGATGTGGTGCAGCGTTCCCTCGTGCCACCGGGTCGGGTTGCCGTACGTCTCGCGCGGGGCGAAGTCGTCGTACGGCCGCACACCGACCATGTGCGTGAACAGCGACCGGGAGTGGTGTTCCAGCCGGGTCGGCGCCTCCCGCAGGTCGAACTGCTCGGCCAGCGCCGAGCGGAAGCCGCTGGCGTCCACCAGGTAACGAGCCCGCACGGGTGCGCCGGGGCCGACGTCGAGCGTCACGCCGTCCTCGTCCACCTGCACGCCCACGATGCGCGTCTGCTGCCGGATCACGGCGCCGTACTTCGCGGCGACCGTGAGCATGAAGTTGTCGATGTCCTGCCGGAAGAAGTGGTTCTCGGTGTTCAGGATCTTCGGGATCTGGAACATGTTCGCTTCTTCGGGCCGCTGCTGCTCGCCCGGCCGCTGGTAGACGAAGCCGAAGTTCCTCTTCACCCCGCCGGTGGTGTTGATGTGCGCGTACACCGACTCGAAGGTGCTCAGGTACTTGATCTCCGGCACGCCGTACCGCTCGCTGATCAACCGCATCGCCATGGAGGTGTACGGGATGGTCGACTCGCCGACGGCGAAGCGGGGGTGCGTTCCGGCGTCGATCACCAGCGTGTGCGCGCCGTTGGCGGCCAGGCACGCCGCCAGGGTCGAGCCGGCGAGCCCGGAGCCGATCACCACCACGTCGTACATCCCGTTGTGCGCGGCAGCACCTTCCATCATGGACTCCTTATCCATCGGATTCACTTCGGCGTCGGGACGCGGAGCCGCTTACCGATCACGGGCCAGCGCGCGAGAAGGTGCTTGAGTTCCTCGCCCACGGCGAACTCGCCGGGCGAGAAGCGCTTCTTCATGAAGAGCGTCAGGCCGTCGTACGTGAGGTCGCCGACGGCCTTCGGCGCCTTCTTGCGAGCCCAGCGCAAGGTCTTGCCGATCTCGAAGAAGTTGGCGTCGGTCCACTGGTTGTCCGGGTCGGCGAGGCCCCACGCGGGCGGCACGAAGTCCGCCTCGCGCAGCAGCCGCAGCAGCTCGGCGGCCGTCTCACCGGAGTCGGCCCGCCCCTCCTGCACGGCTCGGGTCATGTCGTTGACCTGCTGCAACAGGACCATGACCGCTCCGTACGGCGAGTCCTGCGGGATGACCCGACCCCGCCACCACGGCCGCTCCAGCGGGGCCAGCACCGCCGGGTCGCGGGTGTCCAGGAAGCGGGCGTACGCCCGGTTCACCTCGAAGGTGGCGATGAACTGCCCGAGTGACCAGATCCGGAACCAGGCGTCCCACAGCCGCCAGTCACCGAACGACGTGTACGCGTTGGCGACCAGGTCGTCGTTGAAGTCCAGCAGACCCTGCTCGAACTCCTGCATGTACTCGAACCGCTCGACCGAGAAGTCGTCGTCCTCGATCGCGGACAGCAGGCGGTGCACGAGCGCGTGCATCGTCTCCAGCGAGTTCGACAGTCCCCGGGAGAACAGCGGGTCCAGGAAGCCCGCCGCGTGGGAGGTCAGGCACCACCGGTAGCCGACGGTCTGCCGCGACGAGTACTGCAGCCGGCCGGTGCGGGTCCAGTCACGCACCGACCGGGCCTCGGCGAACTGCGGCTCGATGTCCGGGTACTGCGCGATGAACCGGCGGAACTCCTCCTCCGGGGAGCAGTCCGGGACCGGGTGGATCCGCGGATCGAGCTGCAGACCGACGCTGCACAGGTCGTTGGTGCCCCGCAGGTGGTTGTCGAACGGGATAACCCACATCCAGCCGCCACGGAACAGGTGGTGCAGGGTGCCGTCGTGCCACGGGCTGGGGTGCCCGTACCGGGACTTGGGGGCGAGCTCGTCGTACGGCCGGATGCCGACCATGTGGGTGAACAGCGACCGCGACTGGTGTCGGAACCGGGTCGGCCCCTCCCGCAGGCCGAACTGCTCGGCCAGTACCGAGCGGAAGCCACTGGCGTCGACGACGAACTTGGCCCGGAAGTGGCCGCCGGTGTGATTGAGCGTCGCGCCGTCGTCGTCGATCTCCACGCCGGTGATCCGGACCTGCTGGCGGACCGTGGTGCCGTACTTGGCGGCGACCGTCAGCATCCAGTTGTCGATGTCCTGGCGGTAGAAGTGACTCTCGGTGTGGGTGACCTTCGGGATGGGGAACATGTGGGTCTCGCGCGGGTCCTGGCGCTCCCCCGGCCGGTGGTAGACGAACCCGAAGTTGCGCTTGACCCCGGACGTGGTGTTGATCTTGGACTGGACGCCCTCGAAGGTGGACAGCCACTTGATCTCGGGGACCCCGTACCGCTCGCTGACCAGCCGCATCATCATCGACGTCGCCGGGATGGTCGACTCGCCGATGGCGAACCGCGGATGGGTCGTGCCGTCGACGATCAGCACCTTCGCACCGTTGCGGGCCAGGCACGCGGCCAGCATCGTGCCGGACAGGCCGGACCCGATGATCGCCACGTCGTACTCCGGCGTGCTGCGCGGATGATCAGTCATGTCGATCGAGCTCCTTCATCGGCCGCTGTGGGAGCGGGCAGGTAGCCGGTCCGCACCATCCAGCGCAGGTAGGTGTCGAGTAGGTCGTCATCCAACGGCGGGCATCGGAGGTCGGTGTCCCGCAGTTGTTCCTCGGCGTTGCCGACGGCGTAGTGGACGGCCTCCTCGCCGCCGACCACGAACTCCTGGACCACCGGCATGACCGGGTGCAGCTCGTTCGTGCCGACGGCATAGGTCGCCTTGAGCGCCTGCCACCACTCCTCGACGGGCACGACCTCGACCGCGAAGCCGTGCCGGCGCAGCGCCCGCACCACGTCGGAGAACAGGGCCTTGTACGGGCTCACCAGGTGGTACGTGCCACCGAGGGCCGGGCCGTAGCGGGAGATGTGCACCAGCGCGCTCGCCACGTAGTCGACAGGTGTCATCTCCACCTTGATGTCGATGTCCGGAGCCAACCCGAGCTGCACGCAGCCCTTCATCACCCGAGTGGTGAAGTGGGTGGTCAGGCTCGCGCCGGTGCGAGAGTCGCCCAGCACCCGGCCGGGCCGGTAGATGTCCGCCGGCACGCCACGTGCGCGGGCCAGCTCGACCAACCGCTCCGACGCCCACTTGGTCTGCACGTAGCCGGTCACCAGTCGGCCGGCCGTGGCGATGTCGTCGTCCTCGCCGACGACGTCCCGGCCCGGGGTCGGCAGGCCCCAGATGCCGTACGTCGAGACGTGGTGGACCGCGGTCGGCCGGCCACGCGCGGCCAACCGCAGGATCTCCTCGGTCCCCGTGATGTTGTCGGGGCGGAGCTGGTGGTAGTTGTAGCCGAAGTGCACCCGGGCGCCGCAGTGGTAGATCCCGTCCAGGTGCTCGGACAGCTCGTCGTACCGGTCGTCGGACAGGCCCAGCCTGGGCTGCCCCAGGTCGCCCGGCAGCACCGTGATCCGGTCGACCGCCTCCGCTGGCAGCGGCAGGTAGCGCTGGATGTTGTCCAGCAGCCGCCGCAGGCCGGTCTCCTCGTCGGCGCACCGCACCAGGCACGACACCCGGGCCGTGGTCGTCTCGAGCAGGGTGTGCAGCAGGTAGCCGCCGACGAAGCCGGTCGCGCCGGTCAGCAGGACGTGCCGGGGGTCGCGTACCCGGGCCGGTGGATCGCCGACCACCCGGATGTCCGGCGCGAGGGTCACGTCGGCCGCGATCCACGCCGGGTCACCCGCCTGGTCGGCCGCGAGGTTGTCGCCGGCCTGGTCGGCGGTGGGCTCGCCGCCGTCGGCGGACGTGTCCACCGACCCGTCGGCCAGCAGTCCGGTGAACAGGTCCGCCCACTGTGCCGGGCTGGCGAGGGTGAGCAGGTCACCGGCGCGTACGGTGAGGCCGAGGTCCCGTCGACAGCGGCGGACCGCGTCCATGACCATGAGCGAGTCCATGCCGCTGGCCAGGACGTCGCTCTCCTCGTCGAGGGCACCCGAACCCGCGCCCAGGACGTCGGTCGCCAGCTCGACCGCGTACGCGCCGAGCATCGCCCGCACCCGACGTGAGTCGCGCTCGGCGCGCAGACCGGCCAACAGCGGCGCGTCACCGGCCTCGTCCGTCGCCGGTTCGTCGGCGGTGATCCCGCGCAGCATCGGCCGCTCCGTGCGGGCCTGCATGACCGGCTTGAACACCGACCAGTCCACCGCGCACACCACCCGCTGCGGGGCGTCACCAGCCGCGAGCGCGCTGAGCATCCGGATGCTCTGGTCGGCCGGCAGCGGGCGCAGCCCGGTGGCCTTCAGGAACGCCATCACCTCGGCGCCGAACAGCGCCGAGGGCAGGTCCCACGGGCCCCACGCGACGGACAGGGCCGGCAGGCCGGCGGCGTCGCGGTGCCCGGCCAGCGCGTCGAGGAACGCGTTGCCCGCCGCGTAACTGGCCAGGTGCTGCGAGCCCCAGGTCGCGGCGATCGACGAGAAGCCGATGAAGAAGTCCAGCTGGGCGTCGCGGGTGAGCTGGTGCAGCAGCCAACCGCCGACGACCTTCGGCCGCCACACCCGCCGGTACGCCGCAGCGGTGGCCGCACGGGCGAACTCGGGCTCGGAGACACCTGCCGCGTGCACGACCCCGCGCAGCGGAAGGGGGTTGCCCGCCAGCTCGGCGAACACGTCGGCCATCGCCGCCTCGTCGACCACGTCCGCGGCGACCACGTCGACCCTGGTCCCCAACCGCTCCAGCCGACGTACGGCCTCGATCCGCCGCGCCGCCTCCCCGGTCGCGTCCGCCCAGCCGTCCCGCTCCGGCAGTGGCGTGCGGGCGAGCAGCACGAGACGACCGGCGCCGGCGCGGGCCAGCCACTCCGCGACGGCCAGGCCGATCCCACCGAAGGCTCCGGTGATCAGGTACGTGGCCTCGCCGTCGACCGGCGGCCGACGACGGAGCGCCTCGGGTGGCAGCGGTGCGGGCACCAGGCGCAGCGCGTACCGACGGTCGGCGCGCAGCGCCTGCTGGTCGTCGTAGCCGTCCTCTGCGTCGGCGGGACCGCCGAGGGACGGATCACCGGTGACCAGCCCACCCGTGGTCAGCGCGGCCAGCAGCAGTCGGTCCTCGCCGGGCCGGCGGTCCGGGTCCAGGTCGAGCACGCCGCCCCACCGGTCCGGGTGCTCCAACGCCAGCACCCGACCCAGACCCCAGAGCGTGCCGGCGACCGGGGCAGCGGCGACCGGGGCAGCGGCGTCGGTCGGCACCCGCATGGCAGCCCGGGTCACCAGCGTGAGGCGCGCGTCGGCGCACTCCGGGTCGTCGAGCATCGCGCCGAGCAGGGCGAGGGTCGTCAGGTCCGCGCGCCCGGCGTACTCCTCCAGGCTTCCCGCGTCGCAGTTCGCCGACGCGGGCGCGTCGAGCCCGGTCAGGACCACCGCGAGCGAGGGGCGGACCGGGCCGGCGGACCAGGTGGTCACCAGCTCCCGGACGGCGTCGGGATCGGGCCGGCAGTCCGGACCCTCCCCCACCACCGGCGGCGCGGCCACCGTCACCTCGGCGTCCCGCTCGCGCAGCAGCGCGGCCAGCCCGGTCACCAGCGCGGCGTCCTGACCAGCCGGGTCGGCCACCAGCAGGTAGCTCCGTCCGGCCAGGTCGGCCGGCGGCTGCGGGTACGGCCAGGGCAGGGGCACCCAGGTCTGTTCGTAGAGCAGGTCGGCCGGATCGTCCCACTGCGCCGGCGCGGGCACCGGCGCGACGATCACGTCCTGGGCGTGGCCGATCGGGACGCCGTCGGCGTCGAGCAGGTCGACGGCGCCGGTCACCGTGTCACCGAGGGCGCGCACTGACCCGGCGCGGACCCGCACCGCACGTACGCCGCCCGGTGCCACGGGGCCACTGGCCGCTGCGGGCGCGCCACCGAGCGCGCCGCAGCCGGCGATCGTCGACCCAGCCTCCGGCTCCGCCCCGCCGGCCACCGTGACCGCCGAGCGCGCGGCGTCGAGCACCTCGTGCCAGCCCGCGCCGTCCGGCACCGGGATCTCCGGCATGGACGCCGCGTCCGGATCGGGGTACGGGCGGTCGGCCGGCCACCGACGACGCAACAGTCCGCTGGCGTGACGAATCCACGGCGCGGCCAGCGCC
Source organism: Micromonospora sp. NPDC049102 (assembly GCF_043197485.1). Taxonomy (NCBI): domain Bacteria; kingdom Bacillati; phylum Actinomycetota; class Actinomycetes; order Micromonosporales; family Micromonosporaceae; genus Micromonospora; species Micromonospora sp. NPDC049102. The sequence goes on from NZ_JBICTE010000026.1 coordinate 35,810, forward strand.
TCGCGTGCCGCCGTCGCACCGAGCAGCTCCCAGGCGGCCGAACCGTCGTCCCGTGCCATGACGGTGAGGCGCAGGTGCCCACGGTCGCCGCTCGGGAGGGACGCGTGGACGGTCAGATCCTCGGCGCACCGCCACACGCCACCCAGACAGTCCGCAGCGGCCCGGGTCGCCACGTCCAGCACCGCACCCAGACCCGGCGACTCGCCGGGCAGCGCCTCGGCCGTCACCTCGTACGCCGGCACCGGTCCCGGTAGGCGGCGGCCGACGCCCGGGATGTCCCCGCCCACGACGGCGGCCCCGGTCTCCTCGCTGTTGTCCGCCGCCGGCACCGGCGCGGCCACCGGCCCGACCTCGCGGAACCAGTAGTGCGCGCCGCGCCACGGCGTCGTCGGCAGCGGTACGGCGCGCAAGTCCGCGCCCTCGTGGAAGGCCCGCCAGTCCGGGCGCGAACCCCGCAGGGTCACGGTGCCGACCGCGCCCAGCACCCCGCGCAGGTCCTCGCCGCCCCGCCGCAGCGTCGGCACGAACGCGCACTCCGGCTCACCGGCGAGAGAACGGGCGGCGAGGGCCGTCAGCACCGGCGCCGGACCGAGCTCCACGAAGGTGCGGGCGCCCGCCTCGTGCAACGCGCGTACCCCGTCGCGGAAGCGGACCGCGCCGGCCGCGTGCCGCAGCCAGTAGTCCGGGCCGACCTCGTCGTCGCCCCACAGCCGGCCGGTCACGTTGGACGCCAGCGGAATGCGCGGCGGGTGGAACGACAACCCGGCCAGCACCGCGCGGAAGGGCTCCAGCATGGGCCGGATCAGCGGCGAGTGGAACGCGTGCGACACGGCCAGCCGCCGGGTGCGCACGCCGTCGGTCGCCAGCCGTTCCAGGACGGTGCCCAGGTGGGCGGCGTTCCCCGAGATGGTGACGTCGGTGGGCCCGTTGACGGCCGCGACGGCGACGGTGTCCGCATACCCGTCGATCGCCGCGACGGCGACCTCCTCGGTGCAGCCGGCGGCGGCCATCGCGCCACCCGACGGCAGCTCGGCCATCAGCCGCGACCGCGCGCTCACCAGGGTCGCGGCGGCGGGCAGGTCCAGCACGCCGGCGACGCAGGCGGCGACCAGCTCACCGACGCTGTGGCCGCCCACCGCCGACGGCCGCAGGCCCCAGGAGAGCCACATCTGGGCCAGCGCGTACTCGACCGCGAACAGCGCCGGCTGGGTGTACCGGGTGTCGTCGAGCGGAGTCGCGCCGTCGGCCCACAACACGTCCGCCAGGGGCCGGGGCAACCCGGTGTCGAAGAGCGCGGCGACCTCGTCGAACGCGGAGCGGAAGGCGGCGTTCCCCAGCAGTCCCCGGGCCATGCCCTGGTACTGGGCGCCCTGGCCGGTGAACAGCCAGGCGACCTTGCGATCGCGGCGGCGGGGCAGCGCGGCGACCGTCAGCCCACGCGGTTGGCGGCCCTGGGCGTACGCCGACAGGACGTCCGCCAGTTCGTCGGTGTCCGCCGCGGTCACCGCGAGACCGTGGGTCTGGACCGCGCGGCCGACATGCGTCGTGTAGCAGGCGTCGCCGAGGGACGGGGCGTGGGGACCGCGCAGCCACCGCGCGTGCCGCTCGGCCATCTCACGCAGCGCCTCCTCCGTGCGCGCGGACGCCAGGAACAGCCCGTACGGCTGCGGTGCGGCGGTGCGGTCGGCACCGACCGGCGGTGCCGCGAGCACGACGTGCGCGTTGGTTCCGCTGGCGCCGAAGCTGCTCACTCCACCGGTGCGCGGGTGACCCCGGTCCGGCCAGGGCGTGCACGAGACAGGCACGCGCACGTGCAGACCGGACCAGTCCAGGTTGGGGTTCGGCTCGCTCAGGTGCAGGTGCGGCGGGATCTCACCGTGCGACATGGCCAGGACGACCTTGAACAGGCCGGCGATGCCGGCGGCCGGCTCCAGGTGCCCGATGTTCGTCTTGACCGAGCCCACCAGCAGCGGGTCGTCGGGGCGGCGGTGCCGGCCGATGACGGCTTCCAGCGAGCGCAGCTCGATGGGGTCACCGAGCGAGGTGCCCGTCCCGTGCGCCTCGACGTAGTCCACGCCGTCCGGCCCGACGCCGGCCTGGGTCATGGCCGCGCCGACGACGTCCTGCTGAGCGAGCGGGTTCGGCACGGTGAGGCCGCTGGAACGACCGTCGTGGTTGACCGCCGAGCCACGGACGACGGCGACGATCGGGTCGTTGTCGGCCAGCGCGGCGGACAGCCGCTTGAGCACCACGACACCCGCGCCCTCCCCACGGGCGTACCCGTCGGCCGACGCGTCGAACGTCCTGCACCGTCCGTCGGCGGACAGCCCACGGAACTTGCTCATCATGACGAAGCCGTACGGGGACAGCAGCAGGTTCACCCCGCCCGCCAGGGCCAGGTCGCACTCCCGCAGCCGCAGCGCCTGGCACGCCTCGTGCAGAGCGACCAGTGACGACGAGCAGGAGGTGTCGACGACCTTGCTCGGCCCCCGCAACCCGAGCAGGTACGAGATGCGGCCGGCCAGGAAGCTGGGCTCGCCGGTGAGCTGGTAGAAGTCCACGTCGTTGATGTCGCCGACGGCCTGCCGGGCGCGTACGTAGTCGGTCGTGCTCAGCCCGAAGTAGACGCCGGTGCGCGAGCCGTCGAGCCGGTCGGGCGCGTAGCCGGCACGCTCCAGCGCCTCCCAGCAGATCTCCAGCGCGATGCGGTGCTGTGGGTCCATGCCCAGCGCCTCGCGCGGGGAGATGCCGAACGCCTCCGGCTCGAACCGGTCGACCTGGTCCAGGAAGGCGCCCCGGATCGTGTAAGCCTTGCCCGGCTCCTCCGGGTCCGGGTGGTGGTACGCCCGAGCGTCGGCGCGCTCCGGCGGGAACTCGGAGGTCGTGTCCACCCCGTTGCGCAGCAGGGTCCAGAACTCCTCCGGCGAGTGCGCCCCGCCGGGAAAGCGGCAGGCCATCCCGACGATGGCGATCGGCTCGTCGAGCCACCCGTCCCGGCTGTCGGCCAGACGACGGCGCAGATCCTCGATGGTGCGCAGCGCGTCGGCCATCAGCCGTCGGCTGTCCGGGGTACGCGGAGCGGTCGTCGTCATCTCAGCCTCCCTCCGCGAGCGCGGCCGACAGCCGCGCGATCAGCTCGTCCTCGGGCATCGCCGCCAGGTCGTCGTCGGCCTCGTCCAGCGCGCCGGACACCGTGGTGGTCGGCGCGCCACCGGCCGGACTCGCGACCGGGTCGAGCAACGTCAGCAGGTGATCGGTGAGCGCCGCCGCGTTGGGAAACTCGAACGTGAGCGTCGCCGGCAGGTCGACCCCCAGCGCGCGTTCGAGCCAGCCGCGCAGGCTCAGCGACATCACCGAGTCCATGCCGAGGTCGAAGAAGCCCTGGTGGGCCAGGACGTCCACGCCGGACGTCTCCCCCAGCACCTCGGCCACCGCGTCGAGCACCGCTTCCAGCAGGTGCTCGGCCCGCCGATCGGCCGGCAGCGCCAGCACGACGGCGGCCAGTGGCGCGTCGGGCGTCCCGCCCTCCGGCGTCCCGCCGTCATCCGCTGCGGGCTCGACGCCGATCTCGGCGAGGAACGCGCGGTCGGCCCGCTCCCGACACACCCGCGCGTACCGCGGAGCGTCCACGTCCGCCACCGTGACCCGGGTCAGGCCCGCCCGGAGCGCCACCTCGAAGGCCTCGCCCACGTCCGCGCCGGCCAGCGGCCGTAAGCCGCTGTCCACCATCACCATCCGGTCCCGGCGGGACAACTCGGCGGGGTCGTCGACGGGCATGAAGCGGACCACCCGCACGGGCCGACCGGCCCGCTCCCGGGCGGTGATCACCGCGTCGACCGCGCCCTCTGCCGCGGCCCGCGCGGCCATCCCGGTGGCTCCCCAGACCGCGGCCGCCGCGCCGGTCACGCAGAACAGCGGCGGCGCGAGGTCACGGGTCGCCAGATCCAGCCGGTGTACGACGTCAGCCCAGCCCAGCGCCCTCGACACCGCGTCCTCGTCGAGGGTGTCGATCGGGGCCGCCGACGCGGGCGACCCGACGATCAGCACGCCGCCGAGCGGGGCACCCAGCGCCTCCGGTGTCAGGTCGGCCGCGACCTGCGCCGCCGTACGGTCCGCAGCCGTCAGGTCGATGTGTCGCACCTCCACGCCGGCCGCCGTCAGCTCGCCGAGCCGGACGTCCCCGGGGGACGCGATGTCGGACGGCACGGCGTCCCCGACGATCAGCCGGGTGTCCCCGACGATCAGCCGGCGCAGGCCACAGCGCACGAGCACGTCGACGAACGGCCGGCTGGCCGGGCGCAGGGCGTCGGTCACCAGGTACCAGGCGTCCGGGTCGCAGTCGAAGTCGGGCAGCGCCACGGGCAGTGGGTCCGCCGTCGACAGCCGGGAGGCGTACCAGATCCCGTCACGCAGGCACACCTCGTCCTCGGCCGGCTCGGTGCGGGGTGCGCGCGATGCCGTGAGCGCGCCGGCCAGTCCGGCAGCGTCGCCGGGAGTCCAGCCGGCGTCCGCCTGACCGGGCTCGCCGTCCGCGTCGCGCGGGCCGGTGCCGAGTACCCGCAGGTCGACGTCGACCAGTCCGCCCCACACCGGTGCCGCCTCCATCGCGAGCACCCGCCCGGCCGCCCAGACCGCAGCCTGCGCCGGGTCGACCTCGCCGTCGCCGGTCGGCTGGTACGCCCCGGCGGTGACGACGCGCAGCCTGCCGGGTGCCGCGTCAAGCCCGTTGCGAAGGTGACGGGCCGCCCGCACCAGACGCGCGACCAGGACGTCGCCCGACACACTGCCGGGTACGGCCGCCGCGACCAGCACGATTCCGTGGTCCGGCGGAACATCGATCCACGGCGCGTCGTCCTCGGCTACGCCGTCGGTCGGCGTGCCCGCCCGGTCGTCGTCGCGGGCCGAGCCGACGGACGAGGGCCGCCAGATCGCCTCGACACCCGCGAGTCGCAGGCCGTCGACCACCCGCTGTCCCGTCTCGACGGACGCGCTCGTGAGTGGCACGACGAGCCACCGTCCGGTCGCCTCCGCGAGGGGCGCGGGGACGCGGCGCCAGCGGACCGCGAACGTACGCGCCGCCCAGCGGTCCCGGACGTCGTCGGACAGCGCGCGACCGACGGCGCCTCGGGACTGCACCTCGGGCACGACACTCGCAGTGACGGCGGTCGAGACCACGGTGGCGGCCGCACCGGTCGTGACGGCCACGGTCGCGGGGGCCGGCCGCTCCGCGACGGGTGCCGAGCCGTTCACCTGGTCCGGCGAGTCCACCCAGTGCCGGCGTCGCTGCCACGGGTAGCGCGGCAGCACCGCCCGGTACGGGCGGCGGCCGAACAGCGTCTCCCAGTGGATGCCGACCCCGCCCACGTGCAGTTGAGCGACGACGTCCAGGAAGCCGTCGGGGCGGCCCAGGTCCGTCCCGGCCGCCACGAGATCCGTCTCCCGTCCTGCCGCGACGGTCGCGGCGTCCGGCCCGGCGTCGACCGCGAGCAGCACCCGCTCCCCCGCCGCCACGAGTGGCCCGGCCAGCGCGTCCCAGTCGGGGGCCGGTGGGCGCAGGGCCAACGGGTGCTTACCGGAAACCGGCCCGCCCGTCGACGCCAGCCACAGCACGGGGGTCGCCGGCAGGTCGGCGGGCGTCGCCACGGTGACCGTCGCACCGTCGAGGGCCGCACGGACCGCCCGCGCCCGGTCCAGCGCACCAGCCGCACACGCCGCCGCCACCTCACCGACGCCCCGGCCGACGACCACGTCGGGCCGCAGCCCGTACGCCTCCCAGACGGCGGTCAGGGCGAGTTGGACGGCCAGCACCGCGGCGGGCCCGCCGCGCTCCGCACCCCCGGCGACCAGTGCCGCTCGCACGAGACCACCGTCGTCGAGCGCGTCCACCGTGTCCCGGAATGCGGGCTCGTCACGCTCCAGGGCACGCCAGTCCACCGTCACACGGTCGCCGTACACCAGCACCAGGCGCTCGGCCGCACCGGAGGCCACGCCCTGGTGCGTGCCGTCGCCACCGGACAGCCCGGCGGTGAGCGCGGCGAGCCCACGGCCGACCACCGCGAACCGGTGCTCCAGGTGAGCCCGGCGGGCCGCCGTGGCGTAGCAGATGTCGGCGAGGTCGGCGCTGGCCGAGGCGGAGAGTGCCCGGACGAAGCCGTCGCGCGCGCCGGCGAGGGCGCCCTCCCCGGCGGCCGACAGCACCAGCAGGTGTGCCCGGCCGGAGACGATCGCGCCGGCCCTCGACGCCGCACCGCCGCCCGACGTGAGGTGCCCGGCACCGTCCTGCGGCGACGACGCTGGAGCGGACGGCCCGCTGAGGACCACGTGGGCGTTGGTACCGGTGAAACCGAACGCGCTCACCCCGGCGACCCGGGACCGTCCACCGGTGGCCGGCCATGCCGTGGTGGACGTGGTGATCCGGACCGGGAGCCGCGCCCAGTCCACCTGGCCCGTGGGCTGGGAGACGTGCAGGTGCGCGGGCAGCTCGCCGTGTCGCAGCGCCAGCGCGGTCTTGATCAGCCCGGCGATACCGGCGGCCGCCTCCAGGTGACCGATGTTGGTCTTGACGGACCCCACCAGCAGCGGCCGGTCCGGCTCACGCCCGCCGCCGAGCGCACGGGCGATCGCCCGCACCTCCACGGCATCGCCGAGGACCGTCCCGGTGCCGTGCGCCTCCAGGTAGTCCACGTCCGACGCGGGGACGCCGCCCACCGCGAGCGCCGCCCGGATCAGCTCCTCCTGGGCCTCGCCGCCGGGCACGGTCAGCCCGCCGCTCGCACCGTTGTGGTTGACCGCGCTGCCGCGGATCACCGCGTAGACCCGGTCGCCGTCACGCTCGGCCTGCGCGAGTGTCTTGAGCACCACCACGCCGGCGCCCTCACCGCGCCCGTAGCCGTCGGCGCTCGCGTCGAAGGTCTTGCAGCGCCCGTCGGGCGACAGTGCGCCCGCCGCCGACATGGCCAGGTGCACGGTGGGCCGCACCATCACGTTGACCCCACCGGCGAGCGCGATGTCGGCCTCGCCCGCGCGCAGGCTCTGCACGGCCAGGTGCACCGCGACCAGCGAGGACGAGCACGCCGTGTCGATCGCCAGGCTCGGGCCGCGCACGTCCAGGAAGTACGACAACCGGCCGGCCGTCCCGCTGAAGGAGTTGCCCGTGCCGTAGTAGAGGTCGACGTCCCGGGCGCGTCGGGTGAGCAACTGCTGGTAGTCGGTGGTGTTCATGCCGACGTACACGCCGACGCGGGCGGAGCGCCGGTGTTCGAGCGTGACTCCGGCATCCTCGAGCGCCTCCCAGGCCACCTCGAGGAAGAGGCGCTGCTGCGGGTCCATGGCGCGGGCCTCACGGGCCGAGATCCGGAAGAACGCGTTGTCGAACAGGTCGATCCGGTCCAGGAAGCCGCCACGGCGGGTGACCACCGTGCCGGGTGCCCCGGGCCCCGCGCCAAGCAGCGCCTCCGCGTCCCACCGGTCCGCCGGGACGTCGCCGGTGGCGTCGACGCCGTCGCACAACAGCCGCCAGAACTGTTCCGGGCCGTCGGCCTGCGGCAGGCGGCAACCGATGCCCACGATCGCCACGGGCTCGGCCGGCCCACGCGGGGTCGACGCGACCGCTCCGGACGGCCGCGACACGACCGACGTAGTCGTACCCGACGTGCCACGCCCGAGCACGCTGGCAGCCGGCGCGATCGCGTCACGGCTCGGTAGCGGTGCGGGCTGGAGCGTCGGCCCTGCCGTGAGGAGTGACCCGGCCTGACGCGGCGGCTCGACTGCGCGCGAGGGCTCGGCCTGGACCGGCAGCTCGACTGCGCGCGAGGGCTCGGCCTGACGCGAGGGCTCGGCCTGACGCGAGGGCTCGGCCTGACGCGAGGGCTCGGCCTGACGCGGGGGCTCGGTCGGAAGGGCCTCGGTGAGGAGGTGGTCGGCGAGTGCGTCGATGGTCGGGTGCTCGATGCCGACGGCGGCGCCGAGGACGGTCCCCAGCTCCCGTTCGAGCCGACTGACGAGCGAGACCAGGGCGAGCGAGTCCATCCCCAGTTCGAAGAACCCACGCCCGCGCGCCAGGCGCCGGCCGGGCTCATAGCCGAGAGCCTCGGCGGCCGCGTCGTTGACCAGGGCCGCGATCCGCTCCCGTTCCCACGCCGTGCCGGCGCGGGTGCCGGAGCCGTTGGTGGCGTCGCGGCCGCCGACACCGACCCCGCCACCAACGTCGCCGCCACCGACACCCGCGCCCGCCGCACCAGCGCCGTCGCCCGTCGCGCCGCTGGCCGTCGCGCCATTGGCCGTCGCGCCGCTGGCCGTCGCGCCGCGGGTGTCCGCGCCGGTCGTACCCGCGCCGTTGGTCTCGGCGCCGTTGGCTCCCGCATCGGTGCCGAGTCCGTCGCCGAGGGCTCTGCCGTCCCGGCCACCGCCGCCGTTACGCGCCGATGCCGCCGGCACTCCGACCCCGGCCAGTGTCTGAACGACGGTGCCGTCCGGAGCGATGAGGCGTACCTCGGCTCGCAGCTCGCCCAGGGCCACCCCGGCGAGGGCATGCTCGGACCCGGCATGCCCCGGGGAACCCGCCCGCACCGTCTCCGGCGACGCCGGGACGACGGACGCCGCAGTCGGGACCGCCGGGCTCGGCAGCCAGTACCGCTCGCCGCTCAGCCGGACCGGCGGCAGCGGACTGTACCGCCGACCCTCGCCGTGCACCGCAGCCCAGTCCACCGCGACACCGGCGGTGTACGCCTCGGCGAGGGCTCGTGTCAGGGTCTGCACCGGCGGTCGCCCCCGCACCAGGCTGCCGATCGCCGCGCCCCGGCGGGACCGGGCCGCGAGTGACGCCGTCAGCGGCCCGGTCAGGACCGGGTGTGGGCCCAGTTCCAGGAAGACCGCCGGCCGCCGGGACAGCAGCCGGTCGATCGCCGGCCAGAACAGCACGGGCGCACGCACGTTGCGACCCCAGTAGGCCGGCCCGAAATCTGTTACAACCCCGGTCGGGTCGACGCTGGACAGCATCGGCACCCGGGGCGCGGTCCATGGCAACCCGTCGAGCTGGCGCTCCAGCTCGTCGCCGTACGCGGAGACCGCCGGGCTGTGGAACGCGTAGTCGCCGGCCAACGGCACGCACCGCGCTCCGGCGGCGGTCAGCTCGGCGAGGAGGCGGTCCAGGGCGGTGGCCGGGCCGGCGACGACGACCGAGCGCGGCCCGTTGACCGTGGCGATCACGACCTCGGCGTGCCGTTCGAGGGCGGCGGTGACCTCGTCGGCGGACAGCGCGACGGCGGCCATCCGCCCGCTGCCGGAGGCGGGCTGCAACAGCTCTCCGCGCAGCACGATGACCCGCAGCGCGTCCTCCAGCGACAGCGCGCCGGCGGCGCAGGCCGCGGCGACCTCGCCCATGCTGTGGCCGACCACCGAGTCCGGCGGAACACCCCACCGCGCCCAGAGCCGGGAGAGCCCGATCTGGATCGCGAAGATCGCCGGCTGGGCGAACCGGGTGTCGGACAGTTGGCTGCCCGTACGGCGGCCCAGTTCCTCCAGCAGCGACCACCCGGCGATCCGCCGCGTCACCGCGTCGCACTCGTCGAGCGTGGCCCGCATGGTCGGGTCGGCGCGGTAGAGGTCGAGGCCCATCTCCGGGTACTGCGAGCCCTGGCCGGAGAACACCTGCACCACGTACGCCGGCGCGTCGTGCAGCAGCTCACCGCTGACCGTGCTGGCGGACCTCTCACCGCGCTGGTGACCGGTCAACGCACCGCGCAGGTCGGCGGCCGTCGCGCCGGTCACGGCGAGCCGGTACGTGTGGTGGCTGCGCCGGGCGCCGGTGCTGAACAGCAGGTCGCCGAGCTGGTCGGGCTCTGCCGTCGCGGAGTCGTCGAGGAGCTCCGCGTGCCGCGTGACCTGGTCCGCCAGTGCCGACTCGGTGGGACCGGACAGCACCAGCACCGGCCAGGACACGGGTGCCGGGGTCGGGGCCGGGCGGTCCTGTTCGGGTGCCGCGAGCACGACGTGGACGTTGCTGCCGGACAGGCCGAACGCGCTGACGCCGGTCAGGCGGTGCGGGGTGTCCGGCAGCGTCGTACGGGTGGTGGGGACCGCCAGCCCGGAGCCGGACCAGCCGAACCGGGGCGTCGGCTGGGCCAGCTTGATCTGCGGCGGCACCACGCCGGTACGCGCGACGAGAAGCCCCTTGAGCAGGCCGAGGATGCCGGCGGCGGAGTCGAGGTGGCCGAAGTTGGCCTTGTGTGAGCCGATGAGCAGCGGGCGTTCCGGTGCACGCTCCGGACCGAAGACCGCCGCCAGCGCGCTGAGCTCGATCGGGTCGCCCAGCGGTGTGCCGGTGCTGTGTGCCTCGACGTACCCGACGTCCGCGGGCGCCACGTCGGCATCGCGGAGCGCGGCGCGCAGCAGCTGCTCCTGGGCGACGGCGTTCGGCGCGGTCAGGCCGGCGCTGCGGCCGTCGTGGTTGGTCGCGCTTCCCTTGATGACGCCCCAGATCCGGTCGCCGTCGGCGATGGCGTCGGCGTACCTCTTGAGGACGACCACGGCCCCGCCCTCGCCGCGTACCACGCCGTCGGCGGCCGCGTCGAACGGGCGGCAGAGCCCCTGCGGCGAGAGCGCCTGGATGTGCCGCATGTAGAGGGTCAGCTCCGGACCCACCATCAGGTTCACACCGCCGGCCAGCGCGGTGTCGCAGTCGCCGGCCGCCAGGGCGCGCGCCGCGAGGTGCACCGCCAACAGCGAGGACGCGCAGGCGGCGGTCAGGGTCATGCACGGCCCGTTCAGGCCGAACGTGTACGCCACGCGCCCCGAGCCGAAGCTGAACTCCTTGCCGCTGGCGTAGTGCGCTCCCACGTGGTCGACACCGAGGGTGCGGGCGTGCAGGACGGCGTAGTCCATGGCCAGGATGCCGAAGTAGACCCCGGTGTTGCTGCCGGACCAGGTCGACAACGGCACACCGCTGTGCTCCATGGCCCGCCACGCGAGTGTGAGGAGGAGGCGCTGTTGCGGGTCCATCTCGCGCGCCTCGCGCGGCGAGACACCGAAGAACTCCGCGTCGAACAGGTCGATGTCGGGCAGGAACCCGCCGACGCCGACCGTGTCGAGCGAGGCCGCGCCGGGCCGCCCGGCCGGCACGCGGCCGGTGACGTCGCGGCCCTCTTCCAGGACGCGCCACAGCGAGTCGAGGTCGTCCACGCCGCCGGGAAACCGGCAACCGACGCCCACCACCGCGATGTCGGTGACGCCTGCCCTGGAGGCTGGGCGACGGTCGCGGCGCATCCCCACGGCACCCCCCACGTGCATCCGCCTTGGTGAACCACGGCGACCATTCCCCGCCTGATGATTTCCCTGTACGTTGAAGTACATCGGACGAGAAGCGAGATGTCAATGCTGATAGATCACGTCCCGATGGACGAAAAAGCTCTGGCGAACGGCAGTTCAGCCCTGTCGTCCCTGACCGTGTTCGGCTTCCCGGCCGCGGGCGGCTCGGCAGCGCATTTCACCAGGTGGAGGCGATGGCTTCCGGCCGGAGTGACAGTCGAGCCGGTGGAGTTGCCCGGGCACGGCACCCGCCGGCAGGAGCCGGCGATCGACGAGTGGCCCCGGTTGGTGGCCACGACGTGCGACATGTTGCGCGACCGGGTGTCCGGTCCGTACGCCCTGGCCGGGCACAGCTTCGGCGCGCTGCTGGCGTACGAGGTTGCGGCGACGCTGCCCCGCACCGGCCCGGGCCCGGCGTTGTTGATCGCCGCGGGCCGTAACGGGCCCGCCGCCGGTCTCGCCCACCGCCCCCTGCACGCGTTGGACGACGACCGGCTGATCGAGTCGCTGCGACGTCTCGGCGGCACTCCGGCCGACGTCCTCGCCGAACCGGCGCTGATGCGGCTCGCCCTGCCGGTGCTGCGGACCGACCTGCGGCTGGCCGAGACCTACGCCCGCCCGCCCCGGCCGGCGTTGACGTGCCCGATCACCGCGGTGGTGGGCCGGCACGACCGGATGGCCGACGCAGCGGGCGCACTGGCCTGGCAGCAGGAGACGGTCGACCGCTTCGACCTGACCGTTGTCGACGGGGGGCACTTCATCCTCGACCATCCGCAGGTCATCGCGGCGGTGACGGCGCGAACGACCGAGCTGCTTCGTCCGGCGAGTCGGTCCGGGGCCGGTACCACCAGCGGTTGACCCGTCCCGCCACCACCACTGCCAGCAGCGCGAGGGCCGTCCCGGCCAGCAGGTCGACGGCGTAGTGCTTGCGCAGGTACAGCGTGGACAGCACCAGCCCCAGGCCGATCGGCAGGTACCACCAGAACAGCCGACGGGCGTCGCGCCACAGGTACACCATCAGCACCACCGTCATGGCGGTGTGCAGGCTCGGAAAGAGATCCCGCGCCGGGCCCTGGACCGCGGTGATCGCGTCCAGTGCGCCACCGATCGCCCCCTCCTGACCGGGAAGCGGGTCGGCGTACGTGTCGGTCTGGTAGATGTGCGGACCGACCCCGGGCACCAGCACGTAGCCGGAGTAGCCGACGACCGCCGTGATGGAGATCGCGAGCGCGAAGTCGTGGTACTCGCGCGCATGGCCCCGCAGGTACGAGGAGATGGCCCACGCCGCCTGGGACAGGCCGTAGCTCAGGTAGCAGAACGCCATGAACAACGTCAGCGCGGGTGAGCCGAGGGTGTCGTTGAGCCAACGGCTGACGTCGGTGCCGAAGACGGCCCGGTCGAACTCGATCAACGCGGGGTCGACGAGTGGGAAGTCGAGCTCCGGGGTGACGACGCGCAGGCTCGAGTAGATCACCACGCAGGACAGGAACGGCACCGCCGTCCTGGCCACCCCACCGACGGTCCTGACCAGCCTGGCCGCGCCGCTCGCCCGCACCGGGACGCCCGACGCGGCGTTGCGCCGCCGCCTCGACAGCGCGAGCCCGGCGATCAGCGCGCCGACCAGCACTGCCGACGCGGCGAGCAGCGCCCACGAGAGCGCGCCGGTGAGCAGGGCGAGCCCGGCGACGAGCGTGAGGGCCACCGCGAACAGGCACTCCTCCGGCCAGAGCAGTGGGTCACGCCGGCCATCGCCCCGGTCCCGTGCGACTGCCACGGGCCGGGGCGTGCCAACGGTCATGCCGTCTCGCCGGGAGCGGACGACGACCGCCACAGCACCGGGCAGAACTGCGGGTCGCTGTAGTCGGGCAAACCCGCCTCGTCACGACGTACCAGGGAATCGTGGTTGTAGACGACGAGGTCGCCGTCGGAACGGTGGAACCGCCGGTACTGGTTGTCGCCGTCCTGCAGGTGCAGCGAGATGGCCCGTCGGGGACCTGAGCTGCGGTTGGCGCCGCTGCCGTGGTAGGTGCGGCAGTGGTGGAAGCTCATGTGTCCCTTGGGGATGTGCATGGGGATCTTGTTGACCTGAGCGCCGTTGAACTCGGCGTTGGCGACGAGCAGATCCTCCAGCTCGGAACGGTCCCGCTCGGCGAAGTGCTTCGTGGTCTTGTCGTCGCCGCCGATCTCCTTCCAGGTGTTGCTGCCGTCGACCATCGTGATCGTGCCCATCTCCTCGGTGCACTCGTGCATCGGGATGAACGCGGTCAGCATCCGCTCGGACGTGCAGGTCTGCCAGTAGTGGCGGTCGAAGTGCCAGGGCACGATGTTGGTCGGCTCACCGGGGCTCGGCGGCTTGAGGATCAGCGTGCTCTGGAACACCCGGATCTCGGCCGCCTCCGCCAGCCGGGCCGCCACCGCCCCGATGATCGGCTTACGCAGGATCGCGGCGACCTCGTCGCTCTCGTAGTGCACGTAGTCGTTGTGCCGCTGCACGTCGCCGTGCTCCGGCTCCCAGTAGGCCAGCTTCGCCGGCCGCCGGGGCAGCCGCCGGTCACGGTGACCCGCGTAGAACCGCTCGCTGGCCTCGACGAGCGTGTCCACCTCGTCGTCCGTGAGCAGCTTCTGGCTGAGGTACCAGCCCCGCTCGGCGTACGACCGGACATCCTCGTCGGTGGGCAGCGCGGCCCGCTCCGCGTCGGTCAGCGTGAATTCCGTCGTTGTCATCGCGCTCCTCTCATGGTTGATCCCTTGTGGTGACCGCCCCCGCGTCCGCCTCCCGGGCCCGCGCCGTCGACGGAGGGCCGAACATCAGGCTGACGTTGTGTCCGCCGAACGCGAAGGAGTTGGACAGCACCGCGCGGGGCCGGACCGCTCGCGCCTGACCCCGCACGTGGTCGAGGTCGCAGGCCGGGTCCGGCTCGTCCAGGTTGTGAGTCGGCGGCAGCATCCCGTGGGTGATCGTGAGGGCGGCCGCCGCCGCCTCCACGGCTCCGGCGCTGCCCAGCAGGTGTCCGGTCACACCCTTGGTGGAGCTGACCGCGGGGGCGTGCGCGCCGAAGGCGATGTGCACGGCCCGGCTCTCGGCCACATCGCCCAGCTTGGTGCTCGTACCGTGCGCGTTGATGTAGTCGACGTCGGTGGGCGCGACGCCGGAGTCGGCGACCGCCCGGCGCATGCTCTGCGCGGCGCCGACACCGTCCGCGCGCGGCGACGTGGGGTGGTGGGCGTCCGTGGTGGCGCCCCACCCGATGATGTCGGCGTAGCCGGCCGCCCCTCGCGCGTCCGCGTGCTCGGCGCGCTCGACGACCATGATCCCGGCCCCCTCGCCGAGCACGAAGCCGTTGCGACGCCGGTCGAACGGGCGGCTCGCCTGCGTCGGGTCGGACCAGCCGGTGGCGAGCGCCCGTGCGTTGGCGAAACCGGCGGTGCCGGTCGGCCCGAGCGGCGACTCGGCGCCACCACACACGACCACGTCCGCGTCGCCGACCCGGATCAACCGCAGCGCTTCCGCCACCGCGTGGGCGCTGGCCGCGCAGGCGGTGGCGATGCAGGAGCTGTAGCCCTGTATGCCGTACCGGATGGCGATGCGGGCGGCCGCCATGTTGGGAAGGAAACCCGGATAGAGGTACGCGCTGACGGCGGTACGGCCGCGCGCCTCCCGCGCCTTCGCCTGGGCCTCGTAGGTGGTGAGGCCGCCCGCGCCGCTGGAGACGACCACGGCGACCCGAAGTGGGTCGACGTCGCGGCCGACCTCCAGTCCGGCGTCGCGCATCGCGTCGTCGGCGGCGGCCAGTGCCATGATCAGGAATCGGTCGGCGACCAGCACCTCGTTGCGCGGGAGCACGGTGGTGGGGTCGATGTCCGGAGCGATCCCGACCGCCTCCGTGGCAGCGGCTGCGCCGTGCCCCTCGGGCGGGCGCACCAGCCCGGAGCGCCCGTTGCAGATCGCCGCGAAGAAGTCCTCCACGCCCCGCCCGACGGGCGTCACCAGCCCCATGCCGGTGATGGTGGCCGAGGGTCGGGTCGATCCGGTCATGTCAACCGCCTTGTCCGCCGCCGGTCGGCGGCCTGGTCGTCTCGTGGTCCGGCGTCAACAGCAGGGCCGTCGCGCCGGAGGGCGTGGCCGGGTCGACGTCGTGCTCGACGACGATCACCAGGGCCTCGATCGCGTCCCCGTCGGCGAACAGGCCCTCGGCCACCGCCCGACCCTCGCCGAAGGGATCGCCGGCTGGACTCAGGCACACGACCGGGCCGGTCAGGGCCCATTCGGTGGCGACGTGCCCGAGGACCGAATTCGGCACCGACTGAAAGAAGTACATCGGCGACACCCGGCGGCCCCCGTCCACCTCCGCGACGATGGCCGCTGCGGTGGCCTGGTCGGCGTAGGCGCTGACCAGCACGACGGCGGTCGGCCCGGCGGGCCCGGCGCCCGTGCGTCGTTGTAGGCAGCGACCGGCGACGGCCACGACGAGCGGGGGGAACGGCGAGGCGACGAAGCCGCGGATCGCGGGTGGCCGGCCGACGTCGCCGGGCTCGGGCCACGCCGCGCGGGCGAGCTCGCGGATCGCGCCGGGCGCGGTGTCGAGGCCGCTCACACCGTCTCCAACACCAGCGCGGTGTTCGCGCCGCCGAAGGCGAGGTTGCAGCTCAGGGCGTACCGGCCCGTCAGCGGAGCGGGCTCGCGCACCACCCGTACCGGGCACTGCGGATCAGGCTCCCGGAAGCCGGCGTTGACGGGCAGCCGGCCGGCGTCGAGAGCCAGCGCGGTGACCGCGAACTCCAGCAGGCCGGACGCCTCCAGGGCGTGGCCGTGGACGGACTTGGTCGAGCTGACCGCCACCGACGCCGCCGCCGCGCCGAGGCCGACGCGCAGCGCGCTGCTCTCGGCGGCGTCGGCACGTGTCGTGCCGGTGCCGTTGGCGTTGACGTACGCCACCTCCTTAGGAGTCACCCCGGCCCGGGCCAGGGCGGCCCGGATGGCCGACCCCATTCCGGCCCCGCCCGGGTCGGGTTGGCAGACGTGGTAGGCGTCGCCGGCCCGGGCCCAGCCGGCCAGCCGGGACCGCACCCGAGCGCCGCGCCCCTGGGCGCTGGCCGCCGACTCCAGCACCACGGCGACGATCGCGTCGCCCAGCAGCATCCCGCGCCGACCGTTGCTGAACGGCCGCACGGCGCCGTCGTCGGCCAGGGCCCGTCCGGCGTCGAACAGGCCCTGGTGGTCGGCGTCGACGAGGAAGCCCCCGGCGACCACGGCGCGATCGCACCGACCCCGGGAGATCATCGAGGCGGCCTCGGCCAACGCGGTGCTGCCCGCCACGCAGGCCGACGTGTAGACCCGTGCGACGCCGGGAAGCCCGCAGCGCCGGGCCACGGTGGCGGCCAGTTCGGCCGGCCCGTTGCCCGACCCGCCCGAGCGGGCCACCGTCGTGCCCGTGCCGGTGGCGAAGAACAGCGGGCACTCGGCACGGCGGTACGCCAACCCCGCGTCGTCGCAGGCGGCCGTCACGATGGCGACCAGCTCCGTGCCCAGGTCGCCGGCGTCGGCAAGCGTCGCCGCCGCTCGGACCCGGCTACGGCCGGGGTCGAAGCGACGGACCTCGCTGAAGGCGGGCTCGCCGGCCAACACCGCCGCCAGCAGCGGTGCCGGGCCACGGCCGTGAGCCGTCAGCAGGCCCAGGCCGGTGACCACGACAGGCGAACCGGTCACTCCGGCTCCGCCGCCGTCAGGGTGAGGCGGTCGAGGATCTCCGCCGCACCGGTCACCGTGGACATGGTCGCCAACTCGTCGTCGTCGAGGTCGAGGTCGAGGCCGTAGCGCCGCTCTATCTCGTAGACCAGTCGGGCGAGTTCCAGCGAGTCGATCCGCTCACGCGAGGCGTCGACCGTCCGGTAGCCCACGTCGGCGAGGATCGACAGGATCTCGTCGCGGCGATCGCTGCCGCCCACCGTCACTCCGCCGCGGCGGCCGGTGCGGCGGGTGCGCTCCGCGCCGGCTCCGCACGCCCGGCCACTTCGGCGGCGAACCGGTCGAGGGAGTAGTCGGCCAGCTTCTCCAACTCCTCGTCGGTGAACTTGACGCCGAACGTGTCCTCGACGCGGACGGCGAGTTCGGCGACGGCCAGCGACTCCAGGTCGAGCCCTGCCGGGCCGAGCACCGTGTCGCCGGTGACGTCGTCGACGTCGTAGTTCATCTGTGCCAGCGCATCGACGATGGACTGGCGAACCTCATCTGACATTGCTTGACTCCTCCCATGGAATGGGTCGTGGTGCGGATTGCGACGATCACCGGCGACCCCAGGGGTCGGGCGTCGGAACATCTGGTGAGCACCGCCGCCGACCTGCTGGGCGCGCCGGCCGGCGAGGTGGGCGTGGTACGGGACCAGACCGGCCGGCCGAGGCTCACCGGCGCCGCGCGCGGGTTGCACGCGAGCATCAGCCACGGACGTGGCGTGGTGGCGGTGGCCGTGTCGGCGGTGACGCCGGTCGGCGTGGACGTCGAGCGCGACCGCGAGCTGCCCGGTGCGGCGTTGGCCCGACGCTGGATGGCAGCGGCCGACGCCGACTGGCTGACCGACCAGCCGGCCCCCCTGCACACCAGCGCGTTCCTGTGGCTGTGGACGCAGAAGGAGGCCATCGGCAAGGCACGCGGCACCGGCCTGCGCGGCGGCGGTCTACGGCAGCAGCTGGTGCTGCCGGCCCGCTGGCCGGACCCACCGGGGTCGCTGCCGCTGCGCCCTGTACCCGACAGTCGCGCCGGGGTGGCCTGCGGAGCGCTCGCCGGCGGCCTGGTGCTGGCCGTCGCCGGGCAGGAGCGGCCGCGCCCAGGCGACATGGACGGCATCCGGCTGCTCACCGGTCCACCGGAGGCGATCGCGTCCTGACGAGCCGTCGACGGTCGCGCCACACGCGTCCCTCGTCGGCGCGTCATGACGGCGTCGGCTCGGCCGACGCACGGCGCAACACGGCCACGTCGCGCACCAGCTTGCCGCTGGACGTACGCGGCAGACGCTCCAGGAACTGCCATCGCAACGGCCGCTTGTACGGAGCCAGCGCGTCCTCCAGGGCGGCGTCCAGCTCGGGCCCGGTGAGCGGCTTGTCCACGGCCGTGTACGCCTCGATCGCGCCACCGTCGAACGTCACCACCGCCTCGGTGACACCGGGCAGGTCGAGGATGGCCTGTTCGACTTCGGTCAGGTCGACCTTGAGGCCTCCGATGGAGACCTGCGAGTCGAGGCGGCCGCGGATCGTGACCAGGCCCGTCACCGGGTCGATCGTGGCCGCGTCGCGGGTGCGCAGCCAGCCGTCGGCCCAGCGACTCTCGTCGACGAGCCCCACGTAGGGTGTGATGGGCCGGTGCACCTGAAGCTCACCGTCGACGACCCGTACGTCGATTCCAGGCGCCGGGCGCACCTCGGGCCGGTGCACACCGAACAGGTCGGTGGCGATGACGCCGACCTCGGTCATCCCGTACATGTTGCCGAGGACGGTGTCGTAGCACTCGGCGAAGCGCTCGGGGACGCCTGGCCGGACCAGCTCGCCCGCCGTGGTCATCCGAACGAACTGCGGCAGCGGCCCGGCGGGGCGACCGGCCATCAGCATCTCGAGATGGACGGGGACGCCGATCACCGTGGTCGGCGTGGAGTCCCCCGCGATGACGCCCAGCACACCGCCGACCGTCATGCGCTCAGGCAGCGTGAGCGTGACCCGGGCGTGCAGGGCGTAGAGCAGGCCGCCGACCAGACCGAGCACGTGCGCCATCGAGGCGAGCAGTACGAGCCGCTCGCCGGGCCGGGGCACGCCGTCGGTCAGCGTGTAGCGCTCGATCTCGGCGACCAGGTCGTCGATAGTGCGTCCGATGACCTTCGACGGGCCGGTGGACCCGGAGCTCAGCTGGATGAGCGCGTGCGGCGTCGACGCCGGCCGGCCGGCCGGGCGCGCGATGACCGTCTCGTCGACGGTGACGAAGCCGCGCAGCGGTGGGAGTACGGAGTCGACGGGCTGCACGAGGAACTGCGCGCCGACGCGTTCGAGTGCCCGCTCGACCTCACCACGGGACAGGCGGTGGTCGAGCAGCGTCACCTGGGCCCCGATCCGCCAGGCGGCGAGCAGGTTGGCCACGTACGCCAGCGAGGAGGGCAGCCGTAGCGCAATCGCTCCGCCGGGGCGCAGCCCGGCATCGGTGAGTCGGGCCTGTCGGGAGGCCACCTCGGCGCGCAGCTGCGCCCGCGTGATCGGCGCTCCGAGGACGAGGCAGGTCTCGTTGCCCGGGCCGGCCAGCAGGACGTCGTCGACCCAGCCCGTGCCGAGGGCGGGCAAACCATGCCGCGCGGAAGCCAGGGGTGAATCTATAGTGGACACAGGGCCTCCACGCTGCTCGAACGGCGGGCCGGCTCGACTCGACGGGTAGGTACGCGCCGAACGGAGGAGCTTCCTCATCTGATGACATCCCGGTTCGATGAATTATATCGGCGCGGTCCCTACCGTCAAGCGCCCGACGGACCACGTGCGGAGACGATGACCACACAGAGTTACGGGGGTGGGGAATGGCACCGGACGTGTCGCCGCGCAGGGCCAGGGCCATGCTCGTCACGCTCTCCCTGGCCGCGTTCGCGTTCGTCACGACCGAGCTGCTGCCTGTCGGCCTGCTGACCCACATCGCGGTCGATCTCGACCGGTCCCGCTCGCGGGTGGGTCTGCTGGTCAGCGGGTACGCCGTCGTGGTCGTGCTGGCGTCCGTCCCGCTGGCCCGACTGACCCGGCGAATCCCCCGTCGTCACCTGCTCGGCGTCACGATGGTCCTGTTCGCCGCCGCGAACGGCACCGCCGCGCTCGCGCACACGTACACCGTGCTGGCCGGTGCCCGCCTCGTGACCGCTGTCGCCCAGGCGCTGTTCTGGTCCATCGCCACGGCGACGGTGATCGGGCCCTTTCCCCTGGCGGTGCGGGGCAGGGTGGTGGCGCTGTTCGGGGCCGGAGTGACGCTCGCGCCGGTGCTCGGCGTACCCCTCGGCACCTGGATCGGACAGCAGGCCGGTTGGCGCGCGTCGTTCGCGGCGCTGGCGGGGATCGGTCTGCTGATCGCCACCGCGGTGCTCGGCCTCCTGCCCACCTACCCGCCGGAGGCTGGCGGCGCGGCCCGGGGCACCGCACCGGACAGGCGGCGCTTCGGCGTGCTGCTGACAGCCACCGCCCTCGGCATCGGCGGCTTCATGGCCCTGCAGACCTACATCTCGCCGTTCCTACTCGACGTGAGCGGCTTCACCGACGCGGCCCTGACGCCGCTGCTGTTCACCGCCGGCGTCGCGGCCGTCGTCGGCACCCTGTTCTCGGCCCGGACCCTGGACAGTCGGCCGATCGCCTCGCTGCTGACGCCGCTGGGCATCGGTACGGCCGCGCTGTTCGGCATGTACGGGCTCGGCGCGCTCCGACCCGGCGCGGTCGCGTTCCTCGCCGGGCTCGGCCTCGCCTACGCGGCGTTCGCCTCCGCCGTGCAGAACCGGATGCTGCATCTGGCTCCCGGCAGCACCGACATTGCCTCGGCCGGCGTCAGCACCGCCTTCAACGTCGGCATCGCCGGCGGTTCGCTGCTCGGCGGCGCCCTCCTGCCCACGTCGGGGGCGCGCGTGCTCGCGCTCGTCGGCGGACTGCTGACGCTGGCCGCGCTCCTGCTGCTCAGCCAGGATGCGAGGACGTCCACCCGGTCCGACAGACTTCAGAAAATGTCAACTGGCTGACGTCAGTATGTCCGCGCAAGGCATCCCTCCGCGAGGACAAGGCACCATGACCACGTCAGAGAACAGCACCCGGCTCCAGCCGGCGTACCCCGGCATCCACGACGAGCCGGACGAACCCCAGCGTGACGCTCCAGCGCAGCGGGCTACCGCCGCGCGGTCGGGTCCCCGACCGAAACTGACCCTCTTCGCGCTGGCCCTGGGCACCTTCGCCATCGGCACGGGCGAATTCGGCAGCAATGGGATCCTGCAACTCTTCGCCGCCGACCTGGACGCTTCCATCCCAGTCGCGACGTACGCGATCAGCGCCTACGCGTTCGGCGTCATGATCGGCTCGCCGGCGATCACGCTTCTCGCGGCGCGCGCCAACCGCCGTACCCTCCTGCTGGGTCTGATCGCGCTGTTCCTGGTCGGCAACGTCCTGTCGGGCCTGGCCCCGAACATCGCCACTCTCGTCGTCTTCCGCTTCATCACGGGAAGCGTGCAGGGCGCGTTCTTCGGCGCGGGGGCGGTCGTCGCCGCGTACGTCTACGGCCCCGGCAAGGGCGGCAGGGCGTTCGCCACCGTGATGGGCGGTCTGACGGTGGCCACCATCCTGGGGTCGCCTCTCGGCACCCTCGTCGGCCAGCACGCTGGATGGCGTGCGACCTACTGGACCGTTGTCGGCCTGGGCCTGCTGGCCGGCGCGGCGCTCCTGGCCTGGCTGCCCCGCACCGACGATCTGCACGGCAGCTCGGTGGGACACGAGCTCGCGGCCCTGCGACGACGCGAGGTCTGGCTCATGGTCGCGGTCGCGGCACTCGGCATCTCCAGCATCTTCGCCGTCTACACCTTCATCGGGCCGTTCGTCACCGACGCGGCCCGGCAGAGCACGTCGCTCATCCCGGTCGCCCTGGCTGTCTTCGGCCTCGGCATGGCCTTCGGGAACTACTTCGGCGGGCGGGCCGCCGACCGGCACGGCAACCGGCCGCTGATCTACGGCTTCGGCTACGTCCTGGTGCTGCTCGTGGTCATCGGTCTGCTCGGCCGTGAGGTCCTGATCCTCCTGCCGACGCTGTTCGGCGTCGGCGCGACCATGATGTTCGCCATTCCCACCATCCAGGTACGGCTGACCGAATTCGCACCCGACGCGCCGACCCTCATGGGTGCGCTGAACTTGGCCGCCCTCAACCTCGCCAACTCGCTCGGGGCCATCGGTGGCGCCGTCGCCCTCGGCGCCGGGTGGGGAACCCTCTCCACGGTGTGGGCGGGTTTCGTCCTCACCAGCGCCGGCCTGGTTCTCTTCCTCACCACCGTCGGTCGGACCAGGCCAGCCGCCACGCCCGCGTAGTCGCCGACCGGCGTCGGCCACAGGTTGGCCGACGCCGGTCGCGGTATGCAGCCCGACAGAGATCAGTGGGCGGTTCCGTCCGCCTGGCCTCCGGTCCCCCGCAGCTGGCTCCAGGGGCGGCCATCCGCACCGGGAAGCCGGGTCGTGGCGAAGCGCTGGTCGACCTCGGCGAGCTGCTCCGGCGTGGGGTTCGGGCCCAGGCTGCCGAGTTCCTCGAAGAGTTGCTCGTTGCCGGCCGGCGCGCTGACGAACAGCAGCTTGCCGCCGGTTGGGGTGACGAACGTGTGGTAAGCGCCCCGTGGTACCACGACAGTGGTACCCGGACCACCGGAGAATTCGGCGTCGCCCACCCGGAAGTGGTACTCCCCTTCGAGGACGTAAGCGATCTTCATGAAGTCCTGGTGCGCGTGGGGTGGGTTCTCGGCAATCACGTCGTGATGGAACAGAAAGGCACCCAACGCCCCATCCACCTCGGCGCCCCGGACGAGGATCTCAGGCCGGTGCGGGCCGCCGAGTTCGATCAACTTCCCCTCGCCAGGCTGCACCGCCCACCCGTCCCGGCCCCAGCTCGCTTGGTGTGTCAAGACTGCCCCTCTCTCGTGCTTTCCATCAGCGCGTCTACTCAACGCCGGGGCACACGATTTCCAGTGACCAGCAAGTTACCGCTGGCCGAGGCCGTCGCGACGGTGAAGCCACCGAAGCCACCCGTCGGGAGGTGTCGACGCAAGTCAGTGAGGGTCCAGTTCTCGTCAACACCGGCCGTCTACTCTTCGAGGGTGAGTACCGGAGACGCCGACGGTCCTGTCCTGGACGCGGAGCAGTTCGACCGCCTGGCCAGCTACGGCACCGAGGAAGAGGTCCGCCAGGGACAGCACCTGTACGCCGCCGGCGACAGCTCCTACGACTTCTTCCTGCTGCGTACGGCGACAGCGGAGGCGGTGCGCAACGCGACGTCGCTCGAGCCCGAGCGGCTCATCTACCGGCGTGGGCCGGGCGAGTTCCTCGGCGAGCTGAGCCTGTTGACCGGGCAGCAGGTGTTCCTCACGGTCCGTGTCGTCACCGCCGGGACGGTCGTGCGGATCACCGCCCCCGACCTGCGCCGCGTACTCGCCGACCAGGTCGACATCGCCGACGTGCTGATCGAGACCTTCCGTGCCCGGCGCGAGCTCATGCGCGGAGCGGCCGGCAATGCCCTGGAGATCGTCGGTCGACCGAACGTGGCTGGATCGCTGGAGCTGCGGACGTACGTGAACCAGATGCTCCTCCCGCACGCCTGGCTCGACGCGTCATCGCTACCCGGGCGGGCACTCATGCGGGCAGAGGGTGTCGGCGAGGACGAACTTCCGGTCGCCGTCACCAGCAACCGCGTACTGCGTCACGCCACTCCCGGCACGGTCGCCGAGGCGCTCGGCCTGACCTACGTACCCACGGCGCGCGACCCCGACCTGGTCGTCGTCGGCGCCGGGCCGGCCGGGCTGGCCGCGGCGGTGTACGGCGCCTCCGAAGGTCTCGTGACGGTGCTGCTGGACGGCACCGGTATCGGCGGTCAGGCTGCCAAGAGCGCGCGAATCGAGAACTACCTCGGCTTTCCCGAGGGTGTCAGCGGTGAACAGTTGGCCCGGCTGGCGATGCTCCAGGCGTTGAAGTTCGGCGTCCAGATCTACGCGCCGTGCGCGGTGGTCGGCCTGGACGTCTCCGACGAGAGCCGTCCCGTCGTGGAGTTGGAGGACGGCACCCGGATCGCGACGTCCGCGGTCATCGCCGCCACCGGAGCGCGTTACCGACGCCTCGACATCGAGCGGTGGGCGGAGTTCGAGCAGAGTGGCTGCGTCCGGTACGCGGCAACGGAACTGGACCTGCGCGGGTACGAGTCCCAGCCGGTCGCCGTGTTGGGCGGCGCCAACTCGGCCGGGCAGGCGGCGCTCTCCCTGGCCGCGCGCGGCTGCTCCGTACACCTGGTGGTGCGCTCGACCGACCTCGGAGCGAAGATGTCGGCCTACCTGACCGACCGGATCCAGGCCAACCCGAGGATCACCGTCCACACCGGCAGCACGCTGCGTGAGCTTCAGGGGGAGGACACCCTGGCGGCGATCGTCGTGGAGAGAGAGGGTGAACCCACGAGGCTGGACTGCCGGGGGCTGTTCTGCTTCATCGGTGCCGAACCGGAGTCCGCGTGGATGAAGGGCATCGCGATGGACGAGAGCGGTTTCGTGCTGACCGACAGCCGGCTGCCGTCCGGCACGCACCAGTCGCCACTGCCGTTCCAGACCAGCGCTACCCGCGTCTTCGCGGTGGGCGACATCCGCTCCGGCTCCACGAAGCGGGTGGCGACAGCCGTCGGCGAGGGGGCCGGCGCGGTTTCCGCGGTCCACACCGTGCGCGCCCGCTGAGGTCGCCTACGACGCGTCACGGCCGGGATCACCCGGTACTCCGTCCGGCGGGAACCACGCGTGTGGCCCCGCCGGACGGAGGTGACCGGCGTTATTCGCCGGCCACCAGTGAGATCAGCTGATCCGCAGCCGGACCCGAGGATGCCGGGTTCTGGCCGGTGACGAGCAGCCCGTCGCTCACCACGTACGGCTCGAAGTTGCCCGCCTTGGAGAAGTCGCCGCCCTTCGCGACCAGCTCGTCCTCGACGAGGAAGGGCACGACCTTCGTCAGGCCCATGTACTCCTCCTCGCTGTCGGTGAAGCCGGTGACCCGCTTGCCGGCCACCAGAGGCTCGCCGTCGGGCGTCACGCAGTGCCGCAACACCCCCGGGGCGTGACACACCAGCGCGATCGGTTTGCCCGCCGCGACGACCTGCTCGATCAGCTTGATCGAGGTGTCGTCCTCGGCGAGGTCCCAGAGAGGGCCGTGGCCGCCCGGGTAGAAGACGGTGTCGTAGTCCGCGACGGAGACCGAGTCGAGCCGTACGGTCGTCGCGAGCTGACGTTCCGCCTCGGCGTCCGCCGTGAACCGGCGGGTCTGGTCGGTCTGGAAGTCCGGCTCATCGCTCTTCGGGTCCAGGGGCGCCCGTCCACCCTGGGGCGAGGCGAGCGTCACCTCCCACCCGGCGTCCCGGAACCGGTAGTAGGGCGTGGCCAGCTCCTCCAGCCAGAACCCGGTCTTGCGGCCGGTGTCACCCAGCTGGTCGTGCGAGGTCAACACCATCAGAACCTTGGTCATGCACCGCTCCTTGACATCATCAGGCCGTTCCGCGCAGGAATGAGCTCCTGCGTCATGTCGAGTACGACGATGGCGGACCCCTGCGGGCCGCCACCGCCGTCCGCCGTGCCGGCGGACATACCCACGGTCCGGCGACTCAGACGCCGAACGCGACAACCTCGAGCTGGATGTTGTCGATGTCCCGGAAGACGACTGTCGAGTAGAGGAACGGGTCCCTCGCGGTCTGGATGCCGGAGTGCGCGACGCCCAGGCTGTCCAGCCAGGCCGACCAGGCCTCGAGCCCCTCGCGCGTCTCGACGTTGAGGGAGAAGTGGTCGAGGCCCGTGCGAGCCTCGTTGAACTCCTCGCCCTGGTTGCCCTCGTTGTGGTGCAGACCGATGGAGAAGCCGGTGCGCGGATCGATGACCAGTTCGGCGTACCCGGACCACTCGCGCCCGTAGTGCGGAAGCTTGCCGTCCGCGAGCGTGGCCTGGAAGACCTTCTGGTACCAGGCCACGCTGGCCTCGAGGTTCCGAACGGTGAAAGCGACGTGGTGCACGCCGCTGAACGACGGTGCGGTGACGTCGGCCATGAATACTCCTTCGTGCTACGTGATGAACACTGCACCAGGAGTTGTAGGCAACGTGAGTTGAGGAGCAGTTGACAGGAGCTGAACGAGCGCCGTGCGGTGAAACGCACGGCAGGCCACCCCGCCGAGAGTGGGAAGTGGCGCGCCGCGACGGTGCTCAGCCGACCTCGGTGACATGAACGCCTGCCTACTTTCCGAAGATCTCCCCGTCGCAGCAGCGGCGCCCCCCATCACTGGAATGAGCCAGCCGGACCAGGGCCATCAACCCAGGTCCGACTGGCTCAAAACTACTCACCAGATCACGCGCGGCGTGCAGGTGCTACAGCTATTCCGACCCCCGCACGCACCTCGATCTTGCTCGATATCGACGAGCCATCATGCTACGCGTCCTCACCGCCGCCGTAGTTGGCCGTAAGCGCAGCAACGTAGCCGTCCGGCGCGGCGCGGCGCCTGAAGGTCCACGGAAAGAACGAATTCACTGCATCGGATACGTCCAGGAGTGGCCCGAACTGGGCCTGCCATTCACTTCGGGTGGCCGCATTCGGGAAACCCCGAAATACGGCAACTTCGTATCCCCGCTCACCCCAGCAGCCCCATTTTCCCGAAGGTCCGGTAACAGCAACCACGTTCGCCGACAAAGCCATCGAGGAATAATTGTGACCGGGTGGATCAGTGCCGATTGCCGCCCAGTAGTCGTCCTCGCCAGCCTCCACAGGAAGAGAGATCGCCGGATAGAGTCCATACTTCGGGACGAAATACGCCTCACCATCAGGTTCGAGCACGAGCAGTTCAATTCGCTCATCACCATGCCACCGGGCCGCAGCACAGAACGCCGGCCAGAACTCCGGGACGAGGATCGAGTCAAACTCGCAGAAGAGGGAATCGCTGGCGTCTGCTCTGAAGACCTGATCGGGGAGTCTCGCATCAAGATGGAAGACCGTCGCCGCGTGCGATCGAATCGACGCGTAGCCGTCGGGATCGACGATCGAACCAGATTCCGACATCAGTCTTCCCCTAACCTAATCTTGAGGTCAGACTGCTTCGACCCAGGATTGAAGAACTCCGCCGTCCATCCGTCAACAGACTTTGCGTGGTCACGAAGCTGATACCTTGACCCATCCTTTGAGTAAACGATACCCCACCCCACGTCTTCACGGATCCAACCGTTCGCTTCGAGGTTCGCACCGAATTCTACGGGACCGACGTCCGTCTGCCTGTTCGGCTTACTCTTGCCGATGGTAATGTCTTCGTATTTCGAAACAGTGCGGCAAGCCGGCCCGTTGTTGTGCACGAGCACCGGGGCGTCCCCGGCGAGCACATAGTACGTGTGGGATTTTCACCCCGTCACGCAGTGTGACTTACGTTCTCATGGCGCTTCACCTGGCCTTTTGCGTGTGGCACCAACTCGCCGCATCGAAGCTTATCGGGGTTGACGGCGACGGTGACGGCAACCTGGGGAGACGTCCGCGCTCACCGGCAGCCGATGCTTCGATGAGCGACGCTATCCGAGATATGGGGTGTCGCGGTGCTCGGCGTGGTGTTGGAGGCGGAGGCGGACGGTGTCGTGGATGGGGATGTGATCGAAGTCGGTGGGGTGGATGAAGCGGACCTCGGTGGACTCGTCGCTAACGGTCAGCGTGCCGTCGGTGACTCGCGCGAGGTAGGTCACGGTGAACTCCTGCCGCACCTCACCGTCGGCGTATGCGATGACGTGCGCGGGGTCGGTGTAGATGCCGAGCAGGCCGGTGATGGCGATGTCGAGGCCGGTCTCCTCCTTGACCTCGCGGATGGCGCACTGTTGGAGGGTTTCGCCGATGTCCATGGCGCCGCCGGGTAGTGCCCAGTTGCCGGAGTCGGTGCGCCGTTGCAGCAGGACGCGGCCGTGCTGGTCGGTGACGAGGGCGGCGGCGCCGGGGACGAGGCTGTTGGCGGTGGGGGCGTTGGGGTCGTGGTAGTAGTCGCGCCGGCCGGTCACCGGGTCTCCTTCGGGTAGGTGGTGGTGGTTTGCCAGATCTGTTCGAACTGGTCGGCGTGGGCGGCGAAGATGCCGTGCGGGGACAGTTCGCGTAGGTGCAGGGCGGGGTGTTGGTAGCCGCGGGCGCGGTACAGGTGTGGGGTGACGATCATTTGGTGGTCGAAGCGGAACACCGAGTTGTACAGGTGCACGGTGTGCAGGCCGATCTGGACGCCGGGAACCTCGTGGAGGGGTTCGCAGAAGTTGAGGGCGTTGCGGATGCGGCCGGGTAGGGTGCCGCCGATCTGTTCGAGGGCGTCGCGTTCGGCGACGTGTGGGCAGTCGGGGTCGGCGAACGCGAGCCGAACGTGTGCGCCGTTGGTGGCTTTGTCGGTGATGAGTTGCATGGTGTAGGGCAGCAGTTCCAGTAGGAACGGGTAGGCGTAGCCGAGCAGGTCGATCCGGGTGGTGGCGCCGGTGAGCAGGGCGGCCCATACGTGGTGGGGGATGTCGGCGCGGTGGGCGTAGGCGGCGACGACCTCGGCGGTGGCCTCGGCGCCGGGTGCCTGGTCGGGGCGGGTCTGGGGCCACAGGTCGGCTTCGGTTTCGCCGAGGGCGTCGGCGACGGCGAGGCGGGTGCGTTGGTGGGGGACGCGGCCGGTGAGCCACCGGGTGACGGTCTTGACGTCGACGCCGACGGCTGTGGCGAGGGCGGCCGGGTCGAGGTGGGCGCGGAGCATGGCCGCGCGCAGGCGGTGACTCATACCGTCCCACGGTAGTGGACGCGGTGGGACGCGCCAGGGTCGTGAAAGTGTCCGGGCTGGTGTCCGTCGGGACGTTGGGGTGCCCGGGGCTGGTTCGTAGGTTCTGCGGCAGGGCCTCGCCGGTTCGCTTGCGGTAGATCGCCGGGCTGGTGGGTGTCAGGGGGAAGGGGTTGTCGCCGGCCCTGGGAGTGGTCGGGTCGGGCGTCGGCGGCAGTCCCTTCCCTCTTCCAACGAGCCGGAGGGGTGGTGGGGTTGTTGTCGGCGCATCAGCCGGTACGGCCGCAGTGGATCTGTGCGGGGTGCGGGGCGGCGTGGCCGTGTCGGACTCGTAAGCGGCAACTCGTGGCGGAGTTCACCGGAGCGCGAATCTCGCTGATGCTGCACCTGTCGGCGTACCTGGTCCAGGCATGCGAGGACCTGCCACACACCCCGTCGGGGATCCTGCACGCGCGGTTCCTCGCCTGGCCACGCTCGGCGGCACTGCGCAACGAGTAGCGGCACCCCGACCAGGATCATGGGTCCGGGTCGGGGCGCCGGTGGTCGGCTGTCAGTCGTCGGCGGGTGGGGCGTCGTCGTCGGGGTCGGTGTCGTCGGGGTGCAGGGCTCGGTTCATGGCTTCGATGGCGTTGCGGTGCAGGCGGGGTCGGACGTGGGCGTAGATGTCGGCGGTGACGTGCAGCCGGGCGTGGCCGAGGAGTTCCTTGATGGTGACGAGTTCGACGCCCTATTCCAGCAGCAGCGTGGCGCAGGTGTGTCTGAGGTCGTGGAAGCGGATGTAGCGGACCTCGGCGAGGTAGCAGATCGTCTCGTGCTGGCGGTGCACGTTGGCGGGGTCGAGCGGCCCTCCCGTAGTTGAGGCGAACACCAGGTCGAGATCTGCCCAGGTGTTGCCGGCTTCCCGCCGGTCGATGTCCTGCCGGTGGCGGTAGCGGGTCAGGGAGGTGATGCAGTCTCGGGGTAGCAGGATCCGCCGTTGTGAGGCTTCGGTCTTGGGTGGTTGGAAGGTCATGCCGCCTTTGGTGCGGGCGAGGGTGCGGCGTACGGACAGGTGCCCGGCGTCCAGGTCGATGTCGGACCATTGCAGGCCGAGGATTTCGCCGCGCCGCATGCCGGTGCGTAGCGCGAGTTCGAACAGCGGCCCGTGGCGGTGGAACGCGGCGGCGTACAGGTACTTGCGGGCCTCGCCGGCGGTGAACGGCTGGTATCGGCTGCGGGCAGGGGTGGGAAGTCGGACCGGGGAGGCGACGTTGCGGTACAGCAGTTCCTCCCGTACGGCGTGGGCGAGGGCTGCGGACAGGACCGCGCGGATGTACCGGACGGTCGCCGGCTTTACGTGGCGTTGGCAGCAGGCGCCGACGGCGCAGCAGCGGGGCCGCCGGTCCTTGCGCGGGTGGTGCGGGTCGCGGCGGGCGTCCCAGCCTCGGGCGCAGCACTGACACACGGTCTGGATGGTGTCAAGGAAGGTGCGGACCTCGGTGACGGTAAGGGCGGCGAGCCGGCGGTGACCGAGTGCGGGGATGAGGAACTGCCGGCGTAGGTGTCGTAGTTGGCGTAGGTGGTGGCCCGGACCTGGTGGACCGCCACGGTGGTCAGCCACCGGGTGAGGTAGTCGGCGACGGTGATCGTCGGGTCGGCGGTCGCGGGTAGGCCCCGGTGGGAGTCGGCGAGTTTGACGGCCAGCTTGTCGGCGGCTTCCTTGCGGGTGGCGCCGTAGACGCGGACCCGTCGGCTGCTGCCGTCGGCGGCTTGGACGTAGCCGGCGCCTTCCCACCGGCCGTCGGCGCGCTGGTAGACGGTGCCTTCACCGTTGGCGCGTTTCCTACCGGCCATGTCCGGTCACCTCCCCGCTCAACTCGCGCAGGTAGGCGGCCAGGGCCGCGTGGTGGGGATGCGGCGGCATCGGCCGATGCGGACCGATCGGAGTCGTCGGGTGCGGATGAGGTGGTAGACGGTGTGCTTGGAGACTTGGAGCCGGTCCATGACCTGGGCGACGGTGAGCAGGTCAGCGGTCACGCCCCACCTCCGGGTCCGGCGTAGCGCCAGTCGCCGACGACGAGCACGCCGGCCGGGTTGACGCCGGCCCGCTCGGCCTGCCGGTCGGCCATCCAGTTGCGGCGTTCGGCGCGCAGGGCGGTGAGGGTGGTGGAGTAGGTGCGTGAGGTGGTGGCGAAGTGGCCCCGGAAGCCGAGGGTGTGCGCGTACCGGCGCAGCCGTAGCCGGCCGAGGCCGGGTTGGGCGCCCAGCCACCAGCAGGTGTCGACCAGCCGGCGGGCGTGCCCGCTCAGGTGCCGCAGGCGGACGCCAGGTCGCCTGCCAGTGCCCGCGCAACGGTGACACAGCACCGTCGTTGTGGGGTTGATGCCGTGGCCGTCGCAGGCGCGGCAGTAGATCGGGCCGAGGTCGATCCCGGCTACCTCGGCGGCCTTGGTGGCGTACTTCGCCACGTACCGGGCCACCACTGTCTCCGACAGGTCCCCGGCGCGGGTGATCGGGCGGACGTCGAGCTGCCGGCCCCACCGCAGCCGCCGAGCCGGCACCCGTCGGCAGGCCGGGGTGGTCACCTCTACCCGCCGGATCGCGGCGCGAATGGCGTGGTCGAGCAGGTCGACGCTGGCCCAGCCGGCCGGGGCCGAGGACGGGCCGTCGGCGCCGTCCAGGCGGACGATCGCGGCAGGTGCACCACGCCTCGGGCCTGGAACTCGGCGACCTTGGCGAACACCACCCGCGCCTGCCGGGCCGCCACCGCGCGGGGCAGGCCGGCTGCGGCGGCCAGGCCACGACGGGTTTCGGTCGTGAACAGCGCTCACGGTGGCCCGACGTGCGCGTTGAACAGCACCTGACCGGGGTAGTCGTAGCCGGTCGGGTCCAGGGGGGTGCCGAGTCGACCAACTACCCGCCCGGGACGACCCATCGGGCGAGGCCGTAACGATCCCTTTACAACGCGACCTGGACGAGTGGTTCCGGGGATCGACGCCGCACCGCTACGCGGCACAGCACCGCATCTCCGGTTGTCAGCTCCGGCGACCTCCTATCACTCGATTTCGATGTATGCGATGTGCGTGGCGGCAACCTTGACGGCAACCGGGACAAGCATTGGCAGACGTGAGCACCCTTTCAGGCACTCCTGGTAAGCAGCCCCAGTGCGAGCTCAACGTTCAACTTCCTGCGATCGGCACCCACTCCGCTCGCAAGTCCTGGCACGCCACCACTATTGTTCCACCCGTCATCTGCACCTCATGCAAGCATCCGTTAGGCGCCGGCAGCACTTCATCAAGCTGTACGTCTCCCAGACGACGACTCTCTGGCCAGATACGCACACCCTCGCCGAGAGGGCTTACTGATATCTCCCACCGGGTCACGTCCACATACCGAATCAGTAGAGATGCATCGTGCT
The DNA here is from genome assembly GCF_043197485.1 of Micromonospora sp. NPDC049102. Taxonomy (NCBI): domain Bacteria; kingdom Bacillati; phylum Actinomycetota; class Actinomycetes; order Micromonosporales; family Micromonosporaceae; genus Micromonospora; species Micromonospora sp. NPDC049102. The sequence goes on from NZ_JBICTE010000026.1 coordinate 68,023, forward strand.
TGAATTCGTTAGCCTTGAACTCAATATCGATGCCGATCTGGGCATGCCCAGCTTCCCGCAGGGCTATAGACCCTATCCTAAGATCTTTAACACAGCGCAGCGAGGCAAAGTCGTAGTGGCCCGGGTCCGATGCATAAGCACGTGCACCCGTGGGGAGCTGCGGCAGGAGCTCCGGCAGCGCCTCCAGGTACGGAGCCGGATCGAGAACATTAGAAGGCCACCCCTCGGGCTCTGACCGGATGTTCACGAACCGCATCAGCAGCCACCACCCGTTCCGATCATCGGGCGCTTCCAAGCGTCACCCTTGATGTCAGCCCCAGGACGAAGCTGGCCAAGCTTTCGCATCTGGTCTACCGCGATACCCTTGAGTCGATTGTGCACCTGATCCGGCACATTGACCTTGCTGGCATCTACTCCATGCTTGTTAAAGAACCCGTTACTGCCATAGATGCCAACTTCAGAGCCACGATGGTATACGTGAACTTCAAAAGATGCCTGTCCCCGCACGTTAAATTGATCCATTCGCGCCGTGTAATCGCCGTAGAGGCGGATGTCGTCACCGAGGCCCCCGCCGCCCGCGTTATGTACCAACACCGGCGTATTGCCGGCGAGCACATAGTACGTGTGGATCCCGGCAACGGTCAGGTTGTACGCATTGCCCCGCTCCGACGATGCTGCGACCCCCTTGGCGACCTTCACCGCGACGCCGTCTGGCGTCAACAGCTTGTCGCCCGACCGAAGCGACTGCGCCGGCTGCCACTCCCGCTTGCTGGCATTCCAGAACGGGTGGTCCTCGGTCGTCGTCAGCTCCGCGCCGTCGACGTCGAGGGCGCGAAGGTCGTCCTCGTGGATCCACAGGTTGGTGACCCTGCGGTTCCCCTTCTCCCCCGTCTCCGGATCGGCGGCCTGCACCTCGTCTCCGACCTTGAGTTCGCTGATCGGTTTGGTGCTGCCGTCGGCCATGAGGACCCGGGTCTCGCCGCTGAAGCTGCAGAGGCCCAAGGTCACCGACTCGACGTTCACCGCACCTCGCGCGGACAGGTTGCGCAGCGCTCCGAGCCCGGAGCCTCCGCTGATGAGGGCGCCGGTGGCAGCGAACTCACCCTCGGCCGCGGCGGCCTCCGCGACACAGACGGGGCCGGTCATCGCACAGGCCAGGGCACCGACGATCAGCGCGACCTGCGCCAACTGCTCAAGCTTCGAGAGCTTGTGGAACGGGTTGTCGATCCCGCACTTGAGCCGGTCGTTGCCCATCACGTCCGCGCACAGGAAGATCCAGTTGTCGTGGTACTCCGATGCCCAGTCGCGAAGGTCGCCCCAGGTCATGTTGGCCGAGCCCGTGTAGCCACGGGCGCGGATCATGTCCCGCTTCGTCTTGTCGAGCGGCGCCTTGTAGGTCATGACGTCGTTGACCGTCGGCGGCTTCTTGTGGGCGTACGGGTCCACGGTGTTGCTGCACCCGTTGCAGCCGTCGTTGTGCCCGTCGACGTAGTGATAGACGCCGTTGACGTCCTCGTAGTCCGCCCCTGGGCCGCAGGCGTCGTCCGAGCACGCCTTCTCGCCGGTCGGGTCGCTGAACGTGATTGGGCTGTTGTTGCCGTAGGCGTACGCGTTCCACTGTTGGGGATCGGTGACGTCCTGCACGGGGTCGACCGAGATGAACCGGCCCAGTTGCGGGTCGTAGTCGCGGACACCGATGTGGGTCAGGCCGGTGGTGTCGATGTCACCGCCGACGAAGCCCTTCTTGTTCACCCAGGTCGGCTGCTGGCCGCGCGGAGCGCCGTACGGCGTCTGCCGCCGGACCGTCACCGTCTGCGTCAGCGCGTCGACGGCCACGCTCTGCGTGCCCTGGTGGTCGTCGAAGAGCCAGGTGAGCCCCGCGCCGTTGCGGGAGGCGACGGTGCTGCCGGCGAACCCGTAGTAGCGGGTCCCCGACGTGAGGCCGTTCTCCCGCCGTACCTCCTGGCCGGGCAGGTAGAGGGTTGCTCCGGTGGCGTCGCGGTGGACCAGTCGGCCACCCTCGGCGTCGTAGATGTTGCTGCCGGCGGAGGCCGCCGAGCCCGACACGGACGTCAGCCGGCCCTCGGAGTCCCAGCTCAGCGACTGGGCGTTGACGTCCGGAGGACAGGTGTTGGCCGTCGTACCGGCCGGACGGCAGGTGGTGTTGCCCGCCTTGTCGTAGTCGAAGCGGGTGGTCACCGGAGACTGGCCGGGCGCCGCCACGGTCACCGACTTCACCGCGTGCGGCCGGACGACGCCCTTCCCCGGAGTGGGCACCTCGTAGGTACGGGTGGTGTCCCCGCCGAGCGCGTGCGAGATCTCCTTCGTCCGGTTGCCGATGCTGTCGATCGTCCAGTCGGTCCAGTACGGAGCCGGGCCGCCGAGGTTGGCCACCGTCGGCGACGAACCGCAGTTCACTCCGGCCTTGGGGGTCCAGGCGGAGGTGAGCCGGCGCAGGTCGTCGTACCCGAAGCACTGGGTGTCGGCCTGCCCGACCGCCGGGGCGTCGGCGACGGAGGTGATGTTCCCCGCGTCGTCGTACCCGTAGGTCAGATCCGCGACGGTGCCGGTGGCGGTCTCCGGCTGCACGCGGCTGCGGGCCAGCCGGTGGGTGGTGAGGTCGTAGTCGAAAGCCCGCTCGACGTAGACCCCGCCGTCGATCTTCCGGGTGTTGATCGTCGGCTCACCGTAGATCGTGTACTGCTGCCCGATCACGTACCGACCCACGTTGATCAGATTGGTGTCCAGCGACGTCGGCAGACCGGTCACCTGGTCGTACCTTGTGGTGACGGTCTCCGTGGGAAGGTTCGCGACCGCAGGCGTCGTGACCGAGGTCGGGCTGCCGTCGTACGGCGAGTAGCCGTAGCCGTAGGACCAGGTGCCGGTGAGCCCCGTCCCCTCCGCCGACGGGATCACGTACTGCATCCCGGTCGGCTGGTATCGGGTGTTGAAGCCGGTCGGACGGATCGTGTACGCGTTCACCGAACCCGGCGGGTCGTACCGCGTGCTCTGGGTCAACTGCCCACGCAGGGTCTGACCCGTGTACAGCGTGTCGTACTTCCACTCGGCGCGCTTCGTGGCGGCCGACTTACTCCCGTCGTACAGGCCGACCTTGCGGCCGATCGGGTCGTAGTCGTAGACCAGCACCTTGCCGTTGGCGTCGGCAGACTCCGTCACGTCACCGAAGGCGTTGTGCTTGGTGGTCGTGGTCCCCTTGTCGGGGTCACTGACCGAAGCCTGCCGGCCCTGGATGTCGTACGTGTAGGTCCACTCGTCGCCGGCGGTGTCCCGCATGCCCGTGAGCTGCCCCTTGCGGTTGAAGGAGTAGCTGGTCGAGTGTTGCGGGTTGACGTGCTGCCGCAGTTCGACGGTGTTGCCCCGTGCGTCGGTGACGGTCGTGACCGGAGCGTTCTTCGCCGGCGGCGTCACCTTTGTCGAGTCGCCGAAGTACTCGGTCGTGGTGCGCCACTTCTCCACGAGGTTGGTGACGCCGTCGGTGCCGTAGAAGATCGAGGCCCTGGTGCGGCCCGCGTCGTCGTAGACGGTTCGGCTCAGCGCCGGAACCGACCACTCCGGCTCCCACCAGAGACCACCGGAGGGCGCGCCGGGCTCGCCGTGCGCGGCGTAGCTGGTCACCGCCCGGCCGGCCTTGTCGTAGAGGGTGTCGGCGACGACCCGGCCGCCGCCCACACCGGGGGTCTGGGTCTGGCGCGGCCGGAACAGCGCATCCTGGATCTGGTACGAGACCAGATAGCCGCCGCCGGCGTGCAGGGTCTTGGACATGGTGTACGGGTAGGCGTCCCGGTTCGCGGCGAACACGTAGCTGTGTTCCACCGACGGGCTCGTGGGGTGATCGGCCTTCGCCCACCCGACCTGCCACGCGCGGGCCAGTCGCCCGAGGGCGTCGTATTCCCGCTCGCTGGTCCGCCCGTTGAGATCGGTGGACCTGGTGGGGGCGCCCCGGTACGGGTCGACCTCGATCGACGAGCTCCAGCCGGTGGTGCCGCCGGCGGGATCGGGGGCGGTGGTGGTCACCTTCAGCAGGGGGCCACCCGAGGCCGGGGTGTAGCCGGTCTTTGTGACGTTACCGCGGACGTCGGTGGTGGTCAGCGGGCGCCAGAAAGCGTCGAAGGTGCCCTTGCTGACGACCTGCCAGGTCGTACCGGTCGCCTTGCTCCAGTCCTTGAGCGTTTCGCGCTGGGTGACCGCGCCGAACGTCGGCAGGGTGTCCACGCTGGTGGCGCCGTCGTAGTAGTTCCGCTCGTCGGAGATGACGTCGTCGGTGGTCTGCGGCGCGCTGCCGCAGGCGAGGGCGAGTTCGGGGGCCTGGGCCTGCGCACACCCGGCCACGAGTACAGCCCGAACGGGCAGTTCTTCGCCTACGAGTGGCAGCCCACCTCCGGTGCGCTCACCGACCGGTACGTAGGGCTGGTGGAGGGCGCGCGGAACCTGATGCTCGGCAAGGGTCTCAGCGCCTCGATCTACACCGAGATCGCCGACCAGGAGGGAGAGTTGAACGGCTTCCTGACCTACGACCGGCAGGTGGTCAAGATGGACCAGGCACGCGTCCGCGCGGCCAACACCGCCCTGGTCAACGCGTCCAGGGCGATCGGCAGTTCCGCCCCCGTCGCCCTGCCGGTCGATACGCGGCGCTCGTTGCAGGTGACCACCCCCGGCTACACCAACCGGTACCTGCGCCACCAGAACAGCCTGGCGTACACGGAGGTGGTCGACGCGGGTAGTTCGGCGCTGCTCAAGAACGACGCGACGTACACCATCCGGCCCGGCCTGGCCGACGGCGCCTGCTACTCCTTCGAGTCGGTCAACTATCCCGGCCAGTACCTGCGGCACCAGGATTCCCGGGTCCGCAACTCGCCCAACGACGGCTCGGCGCTCCTGCGGGCCGACGCCACCTGGTGCGCCCGCGTCGGACTGACCGGAAGCGGGGTGTCGCTGGAGTCGTACAACTTCCGCGGAAAGTACCTCCGGCACTACGACTCGGAGGTCTGGCTCAGCAACGGCACGGGCGGTGACGCCTACAACAGCCCCACCCTCTGGGCGGCCGACACCACCTGGAACATCGCCGCCCCCTGGGCACCCTGACGGCTGACCGTACCTGGACGATCGGTGCGGGCCGGCGGAGAGCCGCCGGCCCGCACCGGTTCACTTGTCCGCCTGCGCGTCGCAGAGCACGTCGAGGTGCACGATCCGCGACGTGCCGTCACGCACCGCCTGCTGCTGACTGCTGATCAGGTCGTCGTCGAGGTAGTCCACGGCCTTGGCCCGGTCCCGGATCTCGTACACGGTCACCGAACAGGTGCCCGTGTCCGAGTCGGTGCCCTGGCCGGTGGCCAAATAGTCGTAGAACAGGTAGGACGTGTCCGTGCCGCCCGAGGTCAGGGTGAGCCCGGGGGCGGTTACCGGGGGTGCCCCCTCGCCGGCCGGCCCGAGGTAGGACCGACCTTCGCCGTTCGCGTACGCCGTCTTGACCAACGTGAATCCGTCGACCCGCACGCGGTCGGCGTACCGCTCAGTCTCATTGCCGTCGCCACAGCCAGCCGCGCCGACGGTCAGTAGTACGGCCGTCACCGCGGTCAGGCCCCGGCAGGGCACCGACGTCAGGAACACGTGAACACTCCGGAGTGACAGACCAGCCTGTGGGCCGTCCGATGGTAACGGCGAGAGCGGCGTTGAACTGCTCCGTCGGTGTCGATCAGGCGATCGCCGACGCGCGGCCCCCCGCTGTCGAGGTCCGTAACACTCCCGAAACTACCGGTTGAAAAAGCCGGAATTTTCTGCGAGCCTGAGACATCGATCAGCATGAACGTACCAATGATCCTGTCTGCATCGGAGGCGCCGGTCGAGCGAGCTCAACACCGTGATCACAGCCATTCCAGCAGGGTCAACCACCCGAACAGCGACCGCGCTCCCCCACCCCCACCACTGGAGGACCACCATGCTTTCCCGGCCCCGTCCCACCGGGCGTACCCGACTTCGAACGTTCGCTCTTTCCGGAACTGCCGCGATAATTGTGGCCCTTGTCGTATCGCTGCTGCCCAACCTGGCACAGGCGGCCGAGACGACCCTCGGCGCGGCGGCGGCCCAGTCCGGCCGGTACTTCGGCGCCGCCGTCGCCGCGAACAAGCTCGGCGACGGCGCGTACACGACGATCCTGAACCGCGAGTTCAACGCCGTGACGCCCGAGAACGAGATGAAGATCGACGCGACCGAGCCGCAGCAGAACAACTTCACCTTCGGCAACGCGGACCGGATCGTCAACCACGCCCTCTCCCGAGGTTGGAAGGTCCGCGGCCACACCCTGGCCTGGTACTCCCAGCAGCCGGGCTGGATGCAGGGCATGGAGGGCACCGCGCTGCGCAACGCCATGCTCAACCACATCAACCGGGTGGCCGGTTACTACCGGGGAAAGATCTACTCCTGGGACGTGGTGAACGAGGCGTTCGAGGACGGCAACAGCGGGGCCCGTCGTAACTCGAACCTCCAGCGCAGCGGTAACGACTGGATCGAGGCGGCGTTCCGCGCCGCCGACTCGGCGGACCCGGACGCGAAGCTCTGCTACAACGACTACAACACCGACAACTGGACGTGGGCCAAGACCCAGGCCGTGTACAACATGGTGCGGGACTTCAAGTCCCGTGGCGTACCTATCGACTGCGTCGGGTTCCAGTCGCACTTCAACGCCAACTCGCCGTACAACAGCAACTACCGCACGACCCTGTCCAGCTTCGCCGCCCTCGGGGTGGACGTGCAGATCACCGAGTTGGACATCGAGGGTTCCGGTACGACGCAGGCCAACACCTACCGCAGCGTGGTCAACGACTGCCTCGCCGTGGCTCGCTGCAACGGACTCACGGTCTGGGGAGTGCGGGACTGCGACTCGTGGCGCTCCAGCGGCACTCCGCTGCTCTTCGACTGCAGCGGCAACAAGAAGGCCGCCTACACGGCCGCCCTGGAGGCGCTGAACAGCGCCGGCCCCGGGACCACCCCCACGCCCACCACGCCGGGTCCGACCCCCACCGTCACGCCGACCGCCCCACCCGGCTCCGCCGGTGCGATCGTCGGCACCCAGTCGGGCCGGTGCGTCGATGTGCCGAACTCCTCGACCACCAACGGCACCCGGGTACAGCTCTACGACTGCAACCGGCAGACCAACCAGCAGTGGACCTACACGTCGGGCAAACAACTACAGGTGTACGGCACCATGTGCCTCGACGCCGCAGGTTCAGGCAACGGCGCGGCCGTGCAGATCTACAGCTGCCACGGCCAGACCAACCAGCAGTGGAACCTCAACTCCAACGGCACCATCAGCAGCGTCCAGTCCGGACGCTGCCTCGACGCCTGGAGCACCGCCAACGGCGCCCAGATCCAGCTCTACGACTGCCACGGCCAGACCAACCAGCAGTTCCGGCTCTCGTCCAGCGGCGCGTAAAGCTCTACCAGGGACGTCCCGCCCAGACAAGGTCGGGGCGGGCGGTCTCGGCACCTGACGAACCCGCCCGCCCTCGTCTCTCCACCACCACCCCCAGGAGGTACCGACAGTGCGAGGACCCGCAGACCATCCGCCGCCCCCGGCGAACACCCCTGTCGACCGCAGGTCGCCCGGCATCCGGGGACGCCTGTTCACGTTGGCCGCGGCCGGGATCGCCGCCGCGGTCGGGCTGCTCACCATCACCCTGGCGACCGGGTCGGCGTCGGCCGCCGACAACCCCTACCAGCGCGGCCCGGACCCCACCCGGACCAGCGTCACCGCCGTGAACGGTCCGTTCGCCAACACGTCGGTCAGCGTCCCGACGGGGTACGGCTTCAACGGCGGCCGGATCTACTACCCGACCGACACCAGCCAGGGCACCTTCGGGGCCATCGCCATCTCGCCGGGTTACACCGCGTTGTTCTCCGCCGAACTGGCCTGGATGGGACCGTGGCTGGCTTCCCACGGCTTCGTCGTGATCGGCATCGAGACCAACAGCCGCAACGACTTCGACACGGCCCGGGGCACCCAGTTGCTCGCCGCGCTGGACTACCTGACACAGCAGAGCCCGGTACGCGACCGCGTCGACCCCAACCGGTTGGCCGTCGCCGGCCACTCCATGGGCGGCGGCGGGGCGTTGAGTGCCGCGATGCGGCGGCCGTCGCTGAAGGCGGTCGTCGGCATCGCGCCGTACTCGCCGTCGTCGAACCTGGCCAACGACCGGGTACCCACCATGATCTTCGCCGGCCAGGCGGACACGGTGGTCACCCCGTCCTACGCCACCGGGCTGTACAACAGCATCCCGACCACCACCGAGAGCACCTACCTGGAGGTCGCCGGCGCGGATCACGGCTTCATGGTCGGACGGTCGAACCCCGTGCTGGTCCGGACCATGCTGCCGTTCGTCAAGATGTTCGTCGACAACGACGCCCGGTACAGCCAGTTCCTCTGCCCGCTGCTGGACAACAGCGGCGTGGTCACCTACCGCAGCACCTGCCCGCTGCTGCCGTCGACGCCGACCAGCCCGACGCCGACCACGCCACCGACGAGCAGCCCGACACCGACGCCCACGGTCTCGCCCACCACCCCACCCGGCTCGGCCAGCCAGATCGTCGGCACCCAGTCGGGCCGGTGCGTCGACGTACCCAACGCCTCACGCACCAACGGCACCCGGGTCACCCTCTACGACTGCAACCGGCAGACCAACCAGCAGTGGACCTACACGTCGGGCAAACAACTACAGGTGTACGGCACCATGTGCCTCGACGCGGCAGGTTCAGGCAACGGCGCGGCCGTGCAGATCTACAGCTGCCACGGCCAGACCAACCAGCAGTGGAACGTCAACTCCAACGGCACCATCAGCAGCGTCCAGTCCGGACGCTGCCTGGACGCCTGGAGCACCGCCAACGGCGCCCAGATCCAGCTCTACGACTGCCACGGCCAGACCAACCAGCAGTTCCGGCTCACCGCCCTGACCTGATGGTCCTGACCGACCGGCAACGAGCGGGCCCGGCGTCACGCCGGGCCCGCCCGCTCGTGCGGCGGTGACCGTGGCTCACGTACCGGTCCGCGGCGCCGTACTCTCCCGCACCACGAGCGTGGGTACGACGAGCGGCAGAGGCTGTGGCACCGTGTCGTCGATGGCCTGGGTGACCGCCGTGATCGCCCGTCGACCGACCGCGCCGAAATCCTGCTGGATCGTGGTCAACGGCGGAATCAGGTACGCCGCTTCGGGAACGTCGTCGAATCCGACGACGGAGATGTCCTGCGGCACCCGCCGCCCGCGCTCGTGCAGCGCACGCAGCACACCGATGGCCATCTGGTCGTTGGCCGCGAAGACCGCGGTGGTCCCGCGCATCTCGCAGATCCGCAGCCCGGCCAGATAGCCGCTGTGGGCCATCCAGTCACCCTCGACCGGCTCGGGCGGCCGGATGCCCGCCGCGAGCATCGCCGAATGCCAGCCGTCGCGGCGGGCGCGCGCCTCGGCCCAGTTGAGCGGACCGGACACGTGCACGATCTCGGCGTGCCCGAGGCCGAGCAGATGCTCGGTCGCCATCCGGGCGCCGAGCACCTGGTCCACGCCGACGGTGAGGCTGGCCCTGGACAGGTCACCCTCCACCACCACGAAGGGCACGCCGGACCGGGTCATCCGCACCACTTCGAGAGCCTCGTCGTTGCCGGCGATCATCACGACGCCTTCCACGCCCACGCGCATGAGGTGTTCGGTGGCGTCGCTGAGCGCCCGTACCGTCACCTCCGACAGGCTCACCGAGGTGGCGAAGTAGCCGGCGGCGCGGGCGGCGTCCTCGACGCTGCGGTGGATGCTCGTCGGACCGAACAGCGTCCTGGCCGTGCCGATGATGCCGATCATCCCGGAACGTCCCCGCACCAGCGCTCGGGCGGCGGTGTTGGGGCGGTAGTCGAGCCGCCGGATGGCCTCGAGAACCCGCTCCCGCGTCTCGCGTCGGATGGCGGGTGCACCGTTGATGACCCGGGACACCGTCTGGTGCGACACGCCCGCCAGGCGGGCGACGTCCGCCATGACCGGGGGCCGATGGGCGGTCGTCACAGCTTTCTCCGCGTGAACTCGCACTGGCGGGCCGTCCGTTCTTCCATGGGTGGGTTCCTCGTACGTTCCGCGCCCGTCAGTGTGAGTGGCGGGGCACCGCGCTGCCGCTACCACCGACGAGGAAGTCGAGATCGGCTCCGCTGTCGGCCTGGAGAACGTGCTCGCTGTACAGCCGTACCCAACCACGGTCGGCCACCGGCGGCGGTGGCTTCCAGGCGGACCGGCGCTCGGCGAGTTCCGCCTCCTCGACCAGGAGTTCCAGGCGGCGCGTGGCGACGTCGACCTGGATCTGGTCGCCGGTGCGCACCAGCGCGAGAGGGCCGCCCACGGAGGCCTCCGGTGCCACGTGCAGGACGCACGTGCCGTAGCCGGTGCCGCTCATGCGGGCGTCCGAGATCCGCACCATGTCCGTGATGCCGGCGGCGAGCAGCCGGCGGGGCATCGGCACGTTGCCCACCTCCGGGAAGCCGGGGTAGCCGCGCGGGCCGGCGTTGCGGACGACGATCACCGTGTCGGGGGTGACGTCGAGGTCCGGATCGTCGGCGGCGACGACGTACTCCTCGATCCGGTCGAACACGAGCGCCGGACCGGTGTGGGAGAGGAGGTGGGGCGATGCGGCGGAGACCTTCAGCACCGCCCCGGACGGCGCGAGCGACCCGCGCAGCACCACGGTGCCCGAGCCGGCGGCCTGGAACGGCTCCTCCAGGGTGGCGATGACCTCCCGGTTCCAGCACTGGGCGCCGTCGACGTTCTCCGCCACACTCCTGCCACTGACCGTGATGTGGTCGGTGTGCAGCAGCGGCGCGAGCTCCTTCATCACCACCGGAAGGCCACCCGCGTACGCGAAGTCCTCCATCAGGTACGCCCCGGACGGCATGAGGTTGACGAGCAGGGGCACCTCCGCGGTGAGGGTGTCGAAGTCCTCCAGCGACAGGGGCACACCGAGGCGTCCGGCGATGGCGAGCAGGTGTACGACGGCGTTGGTGGAACCGCCGATCGCGGCGTTGACCCGGATGGCGTTCTCGAACGCCTCGCGGGTGAGCACCGACGACAGACGCTGGTCCTCGCCCACCATGGCGACGATCCGACGTCCGGCAGCCTGCGCGAGGGCGTACCGCCGGGAGTCGACGGCGGGCACGGCGGCGGCCCCCGGCAGCTGCACGCCGAGCGCCTCGGTCACGCAGGCCATGGTGGAGGCGGTCCCCATGGTCATGCAGTGGCCCCGGCTGCGGGACATGCCGACCTCTGCCTCGGCGCAGTCGGCGGCGGTCATCCGGCCGGCCCGCATCTCCTCCGTGAAGCGCCAGACGACAGTGCCCGAGCCGATGTCCTGGCCGCGGAACTTGCCGTTGAGCATCGGGCCGCCGGTCAGCATCAGCGTCGGCAGGTCGACGCTCGCCGCACCCATCAGCAGGCCGGGAGTGGTCTTGTCACAGCCGGAGAGCAGGACCACGCCGTCGAGGGGGTTGGCGCGGACCGACTCCTCCAACTCCATCGCGAGCAGGTTGCGGTAGAGCATTGTGGTGGGACGCATGAGCGGCTCGCCCAGGCTCATGGCCGGGAACTCCAGCGGTAGGCCGCCGCTCTCCCACACGCCCCGCTTCACCGATTCGGCCAGGTCCCGCAGGTGAGCGTTGCAGGGTGTCAGCTCCGACCAGGTGGTGGCGATGCCGATGACCGGGCGACCATCGAAGACGTCGTCCGCGAAACCCTGGTTGCGCATCCAGGACCGATGGATGAACCCGTTGCGGCCCTCCGCGCCGAACCACTGCCCGCTGCGCAGCGGTCCATCTGTCGTCGACATCAGCAGCACACCTCTCTGTCATTCCTGAAGATCGCGCGGCGCGACCTAGCGAAGGCCTCCGACGGACAATCCGCCGCGCCAGTGTCGTTGGAGGCTGAAGAACGCGATGACCAGTGGGATCACGGACACGAGCGAACCCAGGATGATGAGGCTCCACAGCGAGGTGCCTCCCGAGTTGTTCGCCGACGCGATGCCCTGCCAGAGACCGAGGCCCACGGTCACCGGGAAGAGTCGGTTGTCCGAGAGCATGGCCAGGGGCAGGAAGTAGTTGTTCCAGGACGCCACGGCCGACAGCAGCAGCACGGTGACCACCGCCGGCCGCATCAGTGGAAGCGCGATCTGAAGGAAGGTCCGGATCTCCCCCGCGCCGTCGACCCGCGCCGCGTCCAGCAGCTCGTCCGGCACCGCGTCGCGCGCGTACACGTGCATCAGGTAGACGCCGAACGGGTTGAGCAGCGACGGGAGGATGACCGCCCAGACGGTGTTCGTCAGGCCCAACCGGGAGAACATGATGAAGGTCGGGATGACCAGGGCGGTGGCCGGCACCATCAGCGCGCCGAGCACGACGGCGAAGCTGAAGCGCCGCGCCGCGAACCGGTACTTGGCGAAACCGTAGCCGGCCATCACCGCCAGGACCGTGGCGCCGACGCCGCCGGCGATGGCGTACAGCGTGGAGTTGAGGATCCACCGCAGGTAGATGCCACCGTCGTAGGTGAAGAGCTGCCGGAGGTTCCCGAGGTAGTCGACCTGGTCGGTGAACCAGAGGGTGTTGCCGCCACCGAAGAGGCCCGGCGCGTCCTTGGAGCTGTTGACGATGACCCACCAGAACGGTACGAGGAAGTAGATCACCAGGAAGCCGAGGAGTATCTGCAGAGGGAGGTGGCGCTGCGGCCGGCGAGCGCCTGCGCGGACGCTTGTGTGGTCGGTCATCTACCGGAAGCTCCTCCGCTTGCGGGTGAAGAACAGGAAGGCATACACGCAGATGAAGACGATGCCGCCGAGGGCGAAGGAGATCGCCGACCCGTAGTTGAAGTTGGCGAGTGAGAACGCCTGCTGGTACGCGTACATGTTGGGGGTGAAGTCGGTCCCGATGGTGCCTGCGGCGAGGTAGCGCAGGATCTGCGGTTCGTTGAAGAACTGCAGGGTGCCGATGAGCGAGAAGACCAGGATCAGGATCAACGCCGGCGCGATCAGCGGAATCTTGATCCGCGTCGCGATCTGCCACCGCCCGGCACCGTCCATCCGGGCCGCCTCGTAGAGCGTCGGGTCGACTCCCTGCAACGCCGCGTACAGGATGATCATGTAGTAGCCGGCCCACTGCCAGGTGACGACGTTGAGCAGGCCGTAGAAGATCAGGTCGCTGCTCAGGAAGTCGGGTGCGCTGGCGCCGAAGAGCCCGAAGATGTCGGTGAGCGGGCCGAAGCCCTTGCTGTAGAGGAACCCCCACATCACCGCCCCGATGACGGTGGGGATCGCGTACGGGAGAAAGATCATGAGGCGGGAGAAGCGGGCGAACAGCGTGGTCACCGCGTCCAGGATGAGGGCCAGCGCGAGCGCGAGGACGATCTGCAGCGGGATCGAGACGAGCGAGAAGCGAAGGACGAACCACGCACCCGACAGGAAGCTCGGGTCGGTGAACGCCTTCACGTAGTTGTCGAAGAGGACGAAGCTGGTGCCGCCGATCAGCTTCTTCTGGAACAGACTGAGGTACAGCGCGTACGCCAGCGGCGCGATGAGGAACGCCAGGAAGACGATCGCGAAGGGCCCGACGAAGAGCCACCCCATCAGGTGTTCGCGGAGGTGCACCTTGCCGCGGATCTTGGGCTTCTCGTGCTGACTACGCGGTGTGCGCTTCTCGGTCAGGGTTGTCATCTCGGTCTCCGGGACGTGGACGCTGCGGGGTGGAGGGTGGGCCGGCCAGGGCCGGCCCGCCCGAAGCGGTCACTGGACGGTGAAGCCCTGCTCCTTGGCGTACTTCGCCACGTCGTCCTGGAGCTTGTCCGCGGCCTGTGAGCCGGTGACGGAACCCTTGATGACCTCGCTGATCTGCTTCGTCATGGCGTCCAGGTAGTACTGGCCGAAGGGCGCGTAGGCGACACCCTTGTACGCCTCGGCGGCGGGAAGGTAGACCTCCTTGTTGGCCTGCTGGCCGTCGAAGAACGCCACCTTCAGGTCGACGAACGCGGGGTCCTTGAGCGCCGTGAGGTTCAACGGAAAGATGATCTGGTTGGTCCAGCCGTCGGTGAGCGACTCCTTGTCGGCGTAGAGCCCGTACGCGACCTTCGCCGCCAGCTCCGGCTTCTTCGCCTGCTTGGTCACCGAGAAGGCCGACCCACCCCAGTTCACCTGCACCGGGTTGACCGGATCCCACTGCGGCAGTGGCGCCACCGCGAACTTGCCGGTGTCCTGCCCCTTGCCGACGCCAGCGCCGGTGAGGTAGCCCGGAGCCCACGCCGCCGAGATGTACGTCGCGTAGTTCCCGTTGATCACACCGGAGATGTACTCCGGGGTGAACTGGTCCTGCGTACCCACCAGGCCCTTCTTGGCGAGGCCGCCCCAGTAGTCCAGCACGTCCTTGGACGCCTGGTCGTCGAGCTTCACGCCGATCGACTTCGGCTGTGCCGGATCGAAGGTGAAGGGCGAGGCGCCCTTCTGGATCTGCAGCGCCATCAGGACCGCCGGGACGTTCGCGCCGAGATCCCCGAACAGCGGACCGCCGGCGTCCTTCACCTTCTGCGCGGCCTGCTCGTACTCGGCCCAGGTCTTCGGCGGCGTGATCTTGTACTTGTCGAAGATGTCCTTCCGGTAGATCATGCCCATCGGGCCGCCGTCGACCGGGACGCCGTAGACCGCGTCGCCGACCGACACGTCCTTCCAGGCGCCCTCGCCGTAGTTGGCCTTGACCGCGTCGTAGCCGTACTGCTTGATGTCGACGAGCGCGCCCTGAATCTGGAAGGTCGGAATCCGGTCCGCCTCGACCATGATCACGTCGGGCGCGCCGGTGCCCGCCGAGATGGCCGTCTGGAACTTGTCGTACTCGTCACCGCCCTGCCCGACGTTGGTCCAGCAGACCTGCACGTCGTCGTGCAGCTTGTTGAAGTTGTCGACGACGAGCTGGGTGTTGGGGTACCAGCCCCACATCGTCACGACCGGCACGTTCTGCTTGGTGATGGTGTTCGTGCAGTTGCTCGCGTCGCTGCCGCCGTCGTCCGAGGAGCAGGCGACCAGGCCGCTCACTGCCGCGAGCAGGGCCACCGTGGCGAGTGTGCGTCTTCTCTTCATCGAGATGGTTCCCTTCGAGGTGGCGGTGCACAAACATCCATGCGCTGGCGGGGCGCCACCGGGGCAGGTCGTCGTCCTGCTCCCGGTGGCGTCGCCGGGACGGCTCCTAGCGCTTGAACAGACGCGGCGCCAGGTCGATGAGGTTCTTCTGCCACACGTCCCAGCCGTGCGGTCCGGGGGTGACCCCGTCGAACTCGTAGCGGATGCCGAGGGTGTCCAACGTGGTCAGCGATGCCATGAAGCTCGGGTACACGAAGTCGGTGCGGTCGCCGACGTACAGGCGCAGCATCGTGGTGCCGTTGTTGATCGCCTCGACGTCGACACCGGTGCCGCTGCCGAACCCGGCGGAGAACGCTGCCACGTAGGCGAACTGGCCCGGGTAGGCGCGCAGGATGCCGAGCGCCTGCCCGCCGCCCATCGACAGGCCGGCGATGGCCTGCTGGGACGGGTCGCTGGAGATGTGGTAGCGGGATCGGGCCGTCGGCACGATGTTCTCCAACAGTTCCCGGTTGAAGTTCGACGAGTTGCCGTTGCCCATCACGACCACCATCGGCGTGAGGTCGCCGTCGAGGAACTGGTGGTCGAGGATCTGCTTGGCCCGGCCCATCTCGACCCAGTCCGTGTAGTTCTGGCCGCCTCCGTGTTGGAGGTACAGGACGGAATAGGGCTGCGCCCGACCAGGGTCGTACCCGGGTGGAGTCCACACCAGCGCGGTACGGTCCTGGCCCGCCACCGTGCTGGCATAGGTCATGCTCTCCACCTTTCCGCCCTGGCCGGCGGGCACGTCCGTCAGCAGTCGAGCCTCCGGGCCCGGGACGAGGAAGGTGCTCCACATCGGTTCCGTGGTGACCTTCGTCGGGTTCGAGGTGTCCTTGAACGGCACCCGGTCGACGATCAGCCGGTAGTAGTAGAACCAGGGCTTCAGCGGCCCGACGGTCGCCCGCCACCGGTCGCCGTCACGCGTCAGCGGCACGCGCAGCCAACTGCCGCCCGGCGCGATGTTGGCCCACACCGTGACGTGCTGGGCGTCCGCGAAGTCCGTGGTGGTCTCGAAGGTGACGAACCCGTCCTCGGTGACGAACGGCGTCGGGGTGGTGCCGGCCGGCGGAGGCGTGAACTCGCCCGTGAACCGACCGTGGCCCGGGCTCGGCCCGTGGTCCGCCACGTGCCGGAACAGCCGTGGCACGAAGTCGACCAGGTTCTCCTGCCAGGTGGTCCAGTTCCCGCCGCCGTCGGGGTTGACCCCGTCGAACTCGAACCGGACGTCGGCCCGGTCCAGCGCCTTCGTCAGCCGGTAGGTGGTGTTGTACGCCGGGTCGGTGACGTTGCCGGTGTAGAGCCGCAGCAGCTTCAGGCCGTGGTTGACCGCCTTGGCGTCCTCGCGGTCGATCGTCGGAGTCGACGTGCCCGAGAACCAGCCGACATAGCCGAACTGGCCCGGCCTCGCGAACGCCGCCCGTACGGCCCGCGCCGCGCCGTCGGTGACGCCGGCGATGGCCTGGTGCGCCGGATCGCGAAGGACCCGGTAGTTGGCGGCGACCGCCTTGCGGAGATCTGTCAGCTCCCGGTCGTCCGCGCTGTCGGCGATCACCACGACCATCGGCTGCATGACGCCGGCCGCCGAGAGGTTGTCGAGGATCTGCTTCGTGCGGCCGAGGTCGAGCCAGTCGGTGGCGGCCGCACCGGCACCCGACTCCAGGAAGAGCGTCGGGAAGCCCTTCGGCTTCCTGGCCGCGTACCCGGGTGGTGTCCAGACCAGGGCCGAGCGCTGCTCGCCGCGGACCCGGTACGTCAACGTCCCGACCGTGCCGCCGGTGCCGGCGGGCGCGTCGGCCAGCCAGCGCGCCGAGTCGCCCGCCACCAGGAAGGTGCTCAGGAGCGGATTCGACGCCACGCTCGTGCTGTTCGTCGGGTCCTTGATGGTCCTGGTGTCGTCGGCGGTCACCTGGTAGCGGTACAGCCCCGGCGTCAACGCGCCGAGCACACCGGACCACACGTCACCCCGGCGCGTCAGACCGAACTCCGCCCAGGAGGCGGACGGCCCGAAGTTTCCCTCGACGACGACCTGCGAGACCTCGCCCAGGTGCTCCTGGACGTACGCGGCCGGAACGGTGAACGAGGCGTACCGGTCCGGGGAGACCTCCAGCCACGGCGTGTCCGCCGCCGCTGCCGGTTGCGGTGTGAGCAGGGCCGCCGCCATGGCGATGACCCCGGCGGTGAACGCCGCCGAGAGCCGGCGTACGCCCAGACGGCGTAAGCGCCCGTGATAGTGTTCCGTTGTCACGCTCCACTCCTTTCCTGTGCCGGCAGCGGATGCCACCCGCTGGCCAGCTCAACCCATCGGTGGATCTCGCCGTGCGGTTGCGCTCACCTCCTCTGGTCGCTCGTCGGTGCCGCGGTCGAGCCGCGCACCACGAGACTGGTCGGGAGCACTATCTGGTTCGGCTCGTCCCACTCGCCGGTCACCAGCGACTTGAGCATCCGCGCGGCTTCGTACCCGAGCTGGTACATCGACTGGTCCACGGTGGTCAGACCCGGCTCGGTCGACGCCGACTCGGGGATGTTGTCGAAGCCGACGACGGACAGGTCACCGGGGACGGCGAGTCCCAACTCCCGGGCGACCTCCAGCACCTTGAGGGCCATCCCATCGCTCGCCGCGAAGATCGCCGACGGCCGGTCCGGCCGTTGCAGCAGGGCGCGCGCCAACGGCACCGCCGACTCGGGGTTGAAGTCCCCCCTGCCGATCAAGGTCGGGTCGACAGGCACGCCGGCACCGTCCAACGCCGCCCGGTAGCCCTCCTCCCGGGACCACGCGGAGGCGAGGCTGTCGCGCCCGGCGATGAACCCGATGCGTCGATGACCCAGGTCGAGCAGGTGCGCGACAGCTGTGGTGGCACCGGCGAGGTTGTCGGCCATGACGGAGGGCCCCGTCGATCCTCGCACCGGGTCGATGGCCACGACCGGGGTACGGCTGCGCATCTCACCCCAGGGCGTGACGACGATGCACCCGTCGGTGAGGGTGCCCGACAGGCGCGTCAGGTGCCGCTGCTCCCAGCCCTCCGAGTAGGACCCGTAGAGGTCGCTGTTGGCGTAGATGATGAGGTCGAAGCCGGAGCGACTGAGCGCCTTCATGACGCCCTTGAGCACCTCCGCCGTGTACGACTGGAAGCTGTGCGCCACGAGGCCTAGAACGTTGGTGCGGCTGCGGCGCAGGCTCGACGCCACCAGGCTCGACTCGTAGCCGAGTTCCTGGATGGCGGTGCGGACCTGGGCGATCGTGCGGGCGCTGACGCCGTAGTGCCCGTTGACGACACGCGAGACGGTGGCGGTGGAGACGCCGGCGATCCGGGCGACATCACTCATCGTTACCGGCGCATTGGCTTCTATCATGCCGCTCTCTCTGGACTGCAATCGTTATCGGTTACGTTTCCAGGATGTTGCCAACGTAACGGACCACGATTACGAACACAAGAGCCTTTCGCCTCGCCAGCGTTCCGCGCGCGGGGTCCTAACGGGATGTTCACAGCGTGAACTTCCCACCTCTCGCAGCGGTGCCGAGAACGCTACCGGCCACCTCAGTGGATCGCTATTTCGCGCGATCGATCCACCCGCTGACAACGCAACGACACTCTCCGCCAGGCACCATTCCGGGACGGGTGTTCCCTCACGCGAGCATGATCGGTAACGTTTACATAGATCGGGAACGTAATCGATGATCATGGTGATGTCCAGAGGTCACACCGACCCACCACCCCTCGGCCCCGGCACCGCGACGCGGATCTCGACGTCGGAGGTCTCGCACGAAGGGAGACCGCCCTGAACACCCACCCCGCCTCAGCGCCGCACCCACTCCCCCGCCGCGCCGCCTCGCCCGTCCGGCCCCGTCCGAGCCGGCCGGGAGGGCAGTCGTGAACACCGCGCGCCTGCTCCTGGACCCACGTCGACGCGTCGCACCGGTGCCGCGCCGGCTCTTCGGCTCGTTCGTGGAGCACCTGGGCCGCTGTGTCTACACCGGGATCTACGAGCCCGGCCACCCGACCGCCGACGCGGACGGCTTCCGGGGCGACGTCCTCGCGCTCGTCCGTGAGCTGGGCATCACCACCGTCCGCTACCCGGGCGGCAACTTCGTCTCCTCCTATCGCTGGGAGGACGGCGTCGGTCCGGTCGACCAACGACCAGCCCGGCTCGACCTCGCCTGGCACAGCCTGGAGACCAACGCGTTCGGGTTGGACGAGTTCATGCGCTGGGCCGGTAAGGCGGGCGTCGACCCGATCATGGCGGTCAACCTCGGCACCCGTGGCACCGCCGAGGCCGTCGACCTGCTGGAGTACGCCAACCACCGCGGCGGCAGCCACCTCGCCGACAAGCGTCGCGACAACGGCGCCGTCGACCCGTACGGGATCACGCTGTGGTGCCTGGGCAACGAGATGGACGGCCCGTGGCAGGTGGGCCAGCGGAGCGCGACCGAGTACGGCCGGCTCGCCGCGCAGACCGCGAAGGCGATGCGCCGCTTCGACCCGGACCTCGAACTCGTCGCCTGCGGTTCGTCCCACCTCGGCATGCCGACCTTCGGGAGCTGGGAGCGCGACGTGCTGACCGAGGCGTACGACGACGTCGACCTGATCTCGCTGCACGCCTACTACCAGCCGGTCGACGACGACCTGCCCAGCTTCCTCGCCTCGGCCGAGGACATGGACAGGTACATCGACGCCGTCACCGCCATCGCCGACTCGGTCGGTGCGATCCGCCGGTCGAGCAAGAAGATCATGATCGCGTTCGACGAGTGGAACGTCTGGTACCAGTCCGCGGCGCCGTCCACGCCGCCGAGCGGCGAGGACTGGCCGGTCGCTCCGCCTCTGCTGGAGGACCACTACAGCGTGGCCGACGCCGTCGTCGTCGGTGGCCTGCTCATCAGCCTGCTGCGGCACAGCGACCGGGTGACCGCGGCGTGCCAGGCCCAACTGGTCAACGTCATCGCGCCGATCATGAGCGAACCGGGGGGTTCGGCCTGGCGGCAGACCATCTTCCACCCCTTCTCCCGGACGGCCCGGCACGCCCATGGCGTCGTCCTCGACGTGCTGCGGGACGGCAGCACCACGACCACCGACCGCTACGGCGTCATCGACGCGGTCGATGCGGTCTCCACCTGGGACGACAGCACCACGGAGTTGACCGTGTTCCTCGTCAACCGGGTCGTCGACACCCCGGCCGAGGTGACCGTCGACCTCGCCGGCATCCAGGTGGGCGGCATCATCGAATGCGTCACCGTCGGGGGCGACGACCTCGGTGCCAAGAACACCGCGGGCGGTCCCGACCACGCCGAGCCGCGTCCCAACGACACGGCCCAGGCGGGCGGCGGCAGCGTCCGGCTGACCCTTCCGCCCGCGTCCTGGACCATGCTGCGGCTGCGCGCCACCGACGCGACGCCGTAAGACCAACCCCGGCCGCGCGCCCCCGGCTACACCAGGGGGTGCGCGGCCGGAGCCTTTCCCCACCACAGGGAGTACGGAGAATCGCGTCGACGGTCAGACCAGGACCGGATAATCGCGTCCGACAATGGCACCGGGAGCGCCCGCACAACTGGCGCGAATTATCTGCTCGGGTTCGTTCCGCAAAGGAATCCGCGCGTCACCCGCAGGTGACGGAAAAACGCTCCCGAGTGACCCGTGGACGCAATTATTCGACCGCTGGCGTCAACCTCCCGTCGACCCGTCGCGCAATGGCGGTGTACTCGTCGCGCAACTCCTCGGGTAGGACCCAGGCCGGGGCGTCCTGCCATGCCAACGGCCGGAGGAACCGCCGGATGGACGTGGCGCCCACCGACGTGTGCACGGCGTTCGTCGACGGCCAGGGTCCACCGTGGTGCTGGGCCCACGACACCCGCACACCGGTGGGATAGCCGTCGAAGACGATGCGCCCCGCGCGGGCGGAGAGCACGTCGACCAGCCGGCGTACGACGTCGGCGTCGTCCTGGACACCCCGGTGGACGGAACCGGTCAGCGACGGCGGGACGGCGTCCAGCGCGGCGTCCAGTTCGGCGGCGTCCTCGTACCGGACAATGACCATGAGCGGACCGAAGCACTCGTCGGCGATCTCGGGGGTCAGGCCCGACAGGTCGACCTCCAGGAGCCTCGGCGCGACAGCGAAGCCCGCCCCGGGGTCGACCTGGGCCTGCGCCGAGACCCGGGCACCGGCCCGCTCGAACCCTGTGGCGCGGCTCTCGAACGCGTCCCGGATGCGCTCGTTGAGCAGGATCGCGCCGCCCGAGCTGGCGACACTCCGCCGCAGGGTGTCCACCAGCAGGTCACCGCCCGGACCAGCCGGGACGAACGCCAGGCCGGGCTTGGTGCAGAGCTGACCGCCGGAGGCCGTGAAGGAGGCGAACAGGCCTTCGGCGATCTCCTCGGCCCGGTCGACGGTCGCGCCGGGCAGGACCACGATCGGGTTCACGCTGCTCAGTTCGGCGTACAGGGGGATGGGATCGGGTCGTTGGTCGATGGCCGCCTGGATGGCGCGGGCGGCGTTGACCGAGCCCGTGAGGGCGGCCGCACGGATCGCGGGGTGCCGCACCAGCGAGCGGCCGGCCTGCTCCCCGTACACGGCCGCGATGACACCGTCGGGTCCGCCCAGGTCGCGGACGGCCGAGGAGATCGCGGCGGCGGACGCGTGCGACGTCAGCGGGTGGGACGGGTGGGCCTTCAGGACCGTGGGACAGCCGGCGGCGAGGGCGGCGGCTGTGTCACCGCCGGCGACCGAGAAGGCGAACGGAAAGTTGCTGGCGCCGAAGACGGCGACCGGTCCGAGGGGTACGAGCATCCGCCGCACGTCCGGACCGGGTCCGAGTGGTGTGTCGGCGGCGTGGTCGATGGCCGCTTCGACGTACGCGCCGTCGCGCAGCACGTCGCCGAACATCCGGAACTGGACCGCGGCCCGGGTGAGCTCGGAGTCCAGTCGCGCGTGGGCCAATCCGGTCTCCGCCTCGGCGGCCGCGACCAGCTCCTTCCGACGGGATTCCAGGGACGCGGCGATGGCGTCCAGCAGCTCCGCCCTGCCGATCCTCCCCAGACCGGCCAACCAGCGCGTCGTCCGGGACGCCTGGCCGGCGACCTCGTCCAGGCGGGACTCGTCGGTCTCGCTGAGATCCGTCGCGCGACGCTGACCGTCGCGCGGATCGACGGTGCTGACCACGTTCACAGCAGTCCTCTCCTTGCCAGATTGCCCATCAGATCGCGGACGCCGAAGTGCCAGGGTTCGCACTCCTCGGCGTGCCGCACCCGGTTGACCAGGGTGCCGAGGGCCGGGCAGCTGATCCGTACCACGTCGTCGACCTGGTGGGTGAAGCCCTCGCCGGCGCGGCCCCGGTCCTGGACCGGCGCGAACATGGTGCCGAGCATCAGCGCGGCGCCGTCGGGATAGTGATGGTGCGGGCCGATCAACTGCCGCACCAGGTCCTCCGGGTCGCGCGACATCTGCGTCATCTGCGAGACCGCCTCCAGCCGGAAGCCGTCCGCCCCGCAGACCTCCAGGCGCACCTCGAGCTCGCGGACCCGCTCCATGCCGAACCGGTCGTCGAAGAGCCGGATCAGCGGGCCGAGGGCGCAGGACGCGTTGTTGTCCTTCGCCAGGGGAAGCAGGAGCGCCGAGCGGCCCTCGATGTCGCGCAGGTTGACGTCGTTGCCGAGGGTGGCGCCGACGATCCGGCCGCTGGACTGGACGATGAGCGTGATCTCGGGTTCCGGGTTGTTCCAGGTCGACGCGGCGAGCACACCGACGTCGACGGCGGTGCCGACGGCGGAGAGGATCTGCCCCTTGGTGAAGATCTCGGCGTCCGGGCCGATCCCCACCTCCAGGTACTGGCTCCACATGCCCTCGGCGACCAGCATGCTCTTGAGCCGATCCGCCTCGCCCGAGCCCGGCTTCAGGTTGTGCAGGTCGACACCGATGTCGGCGAACATCCGTTGCCGGATGTCCGCCGCGAGCGCCAGGTCCCCCCGTGCCCGCTCCTCGATGACCCGTTCGATCATCGAGATGGGGAAGGTCACGCCGGCGGCCTTGAGCGCCTGGAGGTCGACCGGGGCGAGCAGCCAGGGGCTGCCACCGTCTCGGGTCGCGCCCACCGTGTTGGCCAGGATCTCGCCGAAGTCGCCGACCCGCGCCCCGTCGAGCCCGGCCACGGTCGCGGCGGGGTCGGGCAGCTCGCAGATGTCCCGGACGGTCGCGAACCGATGGCTCAGGTCGATGACCACACCGTCGCGCACGGCGACGGGCGTCGGGCCGTCGACGGACGGGTCCCAGATCCGGCCGACCAG
The DNA here is from genome assembly GCF_043197485.1 of Micromonospora sp. NPDC049102. NCBI lineage: Bacteria > Bacillati > Actinomycetota > Actinomycetes > Micromonosporales > Micromonosporaceae > Micromonospora > Micromonospora sp. NPDC049102. The sequence continues at coordinate 91,476 of NZ_JBICTE010000026.1, forward strand.
GACACCGTCCACGTCGTCCGGTAGGGCCTCGGCGGCGGTACCGACCCAGTCGGCGCGCGGAGATTCGCCGTCGGTGGTCGGCGCCAGCCGCTCGTGGGTGATCTCAGGACGCGAGGGCATGGTGGTCGCCGTCATTCGTCGCCCTGGCGAAGCCGATACGAGCGCGCTGCTTACCCATCGTCGCTCCACCATGACGAGTTGGAGTCAAGTTCATAAATTGCAACGATCGTAGCGACATGTGCAACGTTGTCAAGTGGCGATTGCGCATTGCGTCAACTACATTGCACATGATGCAACGACAGCGGCGTAGCCGCGCGTCGCGCGAGGGGAGACAGAGCCTTGGCGCAATCGATTCGCCGCGCGATCGACCTCATCCGTCGATCGGCCGAGCATCCGCTGTCCCTGACGGAGGCCGCGGACGTGCTCGGGGTCCACAAGTCGACGGCCCTGCGGATTCTGCACACACTGGAATCCGCGCGCTTCGTCCGTCGTACCGGCGCGGGCACCTACGTGCTCGGCGGCGGGCTGATCGAGCTGTCCGAACTCGCGCTCGGTTCGATGGACCTGCGCCAGCCCGCCGCCGCACACCTGCGTGCACTGCAACGCGAGACCGGCCACACCGTGCACCTGGCACAGCTGACCGGTGACGAGATCATCTACATCGACAAGGTGGACAGCCCGGCGTTCGACGCCGTCAAGCTGCCCTCGCGGGTCGGGCGCGCGGTGTCGATCTACGCGAGCGCCGTCGGGAAGACCATCCTGGCGTACCTGCCCCGGGACGATCGTGAGCGGCTGCTCTCCCCCGTCGTCTTCGAGAGGTTCACCGACACGACCTTCGCCGACCGTGAGGCGCTCGACGCCGAACTCGCCCGCATCCACGATCGCGGTTGGGCCGTGGACGACGGCGAGCACGACGCGTACGTGATGTGCGTTGCCGCACCCATCAGGGACTCGCGCGGGCAGGTCGTCGCCGCCGTCTCGATCACGGCGATCGAGGTCATCGCAAGCCTCGACGAGTTGAAGGGCAACCTGCCACTCCTCCTGGACACCGCCAGCCAGATCTCGTACGAACTCGGCTACCCGCGGCCCTCCGCGACCTGACCGCGCTCCCGTTGCGCGGGGTCGCCGTCGCGGAGGCGGTCCAGCTCGGCGAGGTACAGCGCGTGCATGCGGTCGTAGTGCCGGACCAGCAACTCGACCTCCTCGGCACGGTAGCCCTCGACGAGCCGCTCGACGCGCCCGGCGAACCGCTCGTACGGCCGCGTCAGCTCGGCGACCCGGTCCGGTCGCAGGGCGACGACCACCCGCCGCCGGTCCGCCGGATCGCGCTCGGCTGTCACGTAGCCCGCCTGCTGGAGCCGGCGCAGCATGCTGGTCACCGCACCGGTGGTGAGGTTGGTCCGCTCGGCGACCTGCCCCGCCGTGGCGGACCCGACGTCCGCCAGGTAGTCCAGGCACTCCAGGTCGCTCACGGTGAGGCCCAACTGTTCTGCGATGGCGTACCGGAACACCATGGACAGCCGCGACATCTCCCGGCCGGCGCGCATGAGGTCGGCGATCGCGGACGCCCTGGCCGGCACATGGGACATGCCCGCAATCATGCCTCCGGCACGGTGACCCGGTGCAGCCGAGGTAACACGCGGGTCAGCACCCAGTGGGGTGCGGCCGCGCCCCCGGTGAGGCGGCGCATCAGCCGACCGGCGGTGTCGACGGCACGGAAGGCGTACGGAACCATCTCCTCCTGGTAGGCGGCGATCGCCTCCTCCACTCCCCTGCCGCTCGCGCGGGCCTCGACCAGCTTGCGGCCGAGCAGGGCGGCGTCGCGCAGCGCGGTGTTGCCGCCGTGCGCGCCGAACGGCGGCATGACGTGCACGGCGTCGCCCATCATCGTCGCCCGGGGCACCGCCCAGCGACGAGGTCGTCGGCCCGTGGCGAAGAGGTTGAGCACCGTGGCGTCCAGTTCGGCCGTGGCGACCAGCCGCCGGATGAGCGGGTGGAAGTCCGTTGTCATACCGGCGGCCAGTCTCCACAGCGCCAACAGGTCCCCGCGGACGCCGATGGGCACCTCCTCCTGGCGAAGCAGCAGTCCCCACATGACGTAGTCGTCGCCGGTGGGCGCGTAGTTGCCCGGTGCCAGACGCGCGAACGCCTCCCGTGGGCTCTCGCCGAACCGCATCGAGGTGAAGAAGAAGGCGCGACCTGGCCGGTCGCCGATGGCCAGGACGCCGCTGCTGCGCAGCGCTTCCGGGATCATGCTCTCGCCGTTGCGGCGCAGGGGCGACCGGCCGTAGATGCCCGCCAGTGCAGCGCTCGCCGGATGCGCGTCCGGCATGAGCTGCGCGCGCAACGCCGAGCCGACGCCGTCCGCGCCCACGACGACCGTCGCCGCCACGGCCCCGCCGTCGGAGAACCGCAGCCGCAGACCTGCCGGGCCGCCGCTGTCCACCGCGACGGCCTCCTTGCCGTAGTGGATGCGTCCGTTCAGCCCGGACTGCAGGATCGACCGCAGGGTCAGCCGGTCGACCTGGCGGGTCGCGTACGGCTCGTCCTTGAAGGTGATGGTGAACGCGTCCCGCAGTCGACTGTCGGTGAAGCGGAGGTGCCCGCCGGGCTCGTCGCCCGTGGCCAGCGCCAGGTTGTACAGCTGGCGGGGCAGGCTCTCGCGCAGCGCCTCCAGCCCGTACCGGTCGAGAATGATCCGGTAGCCCTGTCGCCGGACGAAGGGGCCCGGGTCCCGCTCGTAGACATGCACCTCGATGCCGGCGCGCATCAGGTACTGGGCGAGGCAGAGGCCGGAGAGGCCACCGCCGGCGATTGCCACCGAGAAGTCTGTCGATATGCCCATGGAATTTATCTTAATCATTAAGATGATTTCCGCAAGCCGACTCGGGGCGAGGCGTCGCGATGGTCTTGTGTCCGGGCACGGAAAGGCGAGATCATCACGCATGCTCGACCCCTCACCCGAGGACGACGGGACTGCACCGACCGTCTCCACGCCGCGCTTCGTGGGCCGCGACCGGGAGATGGCAGCCCTCCGCGGCGCCCTGGCCCGGCCACCGGCGATCGTGTTGGTAGAGGGCGAGGCGGGCATCGGCAAGAGCCGACTGCTGCGCGAGTGGCTGGTCGCGCCGGACCAGCGCACGGCCCTGGTGTCGGTGTGCCCGCCCCTTCGCGAGTCGCTGACGTTGGGGCCGATCGTCGACGCGTTCCGGGGGATCGACCGTCCGGTGTCGCGCGTGCGGCTCACCGAGCTGGCGGGCGCCCTCCGGCCCCTGTTCCCGGAGTGGTCCTCGGACCTGCCGCCCGCGCTGCCGCCCCTGGACGACGCGAAGGCGGCCCGGCACCGCCTGTTCCGCGCCCTGGACGAGCTGCTGCGGGCGCTGCGTGTCGACGTCCTCGTCCTGGAGGACGCGCACTGGGCCGACGAGCTGACCCTCGAGTTCCTGCTGTTCGTCATCTCCCGACAGCAGTCGGACGGGCCGAGCCTGGTGGTCTCCTATCGGCCCGAGGAGGTGGACGACGGATCGCTGCTGCTGCGGCTGACGTCCCGGTTGTCCGCGGGCGTGACCCAGCTGAGGATCGCCCTGGCGCCCATGCGACCCGACGACACAGCGGCGCTGGTGTCCTCGATGCTCGACGGCAACCCGATCTCTGCGGAGTTCACGACGTTCATGCACGAACGGACCGGAGGCGTGCCGCTGGCCCTGGAGGAGTCGGTCCGCCTCATGTGCGACCGCGCCGACCTCGTCTTTCGTGACGGACAGTGGGTCCGGCTGAAGCTGCGCGAGCTACAGGTGCCGCCGACGGTGCGCGACTCCACCCGGGAACGCGTGAGCCGTCTGTCGCCGACGGCGCAGCAGGCGTTGCGCGCCGCGGCCACGTTGGCGGTGCGGTCCTCGGTGGCGACGATCGCGATGACCGCCGACCTGTCACCGGCCGCGTGTCGGGGCGCCATCGCCGAAGCGGCCGGCGCCGGTGTCCTGGACGGGGACGACCGCGGCCGGTGGCGGTTCCGGCACGTGCTGGCCGCCACCGCTGTCTACGAGTCGATCCCGCTGACCGATCGCAGGCACGTCCACCTGCTGGCCGGCCGGGCCCTGGAGCACCTCCAACCGCCGCCCGTGGCACGCCTTGCCCACCACTTCCGCGAGGCCGGCGAGACACGGTCCTGGGCGCGGTACGCCGAGCAGAGCGCCGAGTTGGCCATGGCGTCGGGCGACCACACCAAGGCTGTCGACCTGCTGGTCGACCTGCTGTCGTGGGCCGTACTGCCGCCGGTGGACCGGGCGCGGGTCGCGCGCATCGCCGGCGTGGCCGCACTGGGCCGCCGAGAACAGGTCGACGAGGTCTACCACCGCGTGATCCGTACCCTGCGTTCGGTGCTGGAGACGCCGGGCCTCTCCGCCCGGCAGCAGGCCGAGATCCGCAATCCCCTGGGTCGGCTCCTGATCACCGGGGGTGAGGCGCAGGCCGCGCTCAGCGAGCTGGAGCAGGCGGTCGCCAACCTGGACCATGAACCCGTCGAGGCGGCTCGGGCGATGACCTACCTCGGCTGGGCCTACGCGGGACCGTGGCCGGCAGCGACCCACCGGCGCTGGCTGGATCGCGCCGCCGAACTCACCGCGGGATTCGATTCGCCCGCGGAGCGGCTGAACCTGGCCGGGAACCGGGCCGCTGCGCTGCTCATGCTCGGCGAGGAGGAGGCCTGGGACGTCGTCGCCGATCTGCCCGTCGACGGCGCGACCCCGGCGGAACGTCTCGACGTGGCCCGCATCCACACGAATGTCGGTACCGGCGCGCTGCTCTGGGGCCGGTACGCCGACGCGGAGGAACACCTCGCCGTGGCCATGCGCCTCGCCGAAGTCGAGCAGGCCTCCCGACTACAGCACAACGTCCGCCTCGAACAGGCCAACCTGGCGTGGCTGACCGGCCGGTGGGACGGTCTCGCGGAGAGGAGCGCGGCGCTCGCCGACGCGGACCGGGACCGGCCGGCGCACTACCTCGGCAGCATTCGCCTCGCGGCCCGGCTGGCCGCCGCAGCCGGCCGACGACGCGCCGCGGAGGAGCAGTTCCGGCTGGTCCTCGAGGAGTCCGCCCGTCTCGGCGCGGCCGACGACACGATGGAGGCCGCCGCCGCGCTGGCCCGGCTGTGGCTGGCGGACGGGAACAGCGCCCGGGCGCTGCGGATCACGAACGAGCCGATGGAGACCGTCCGGCGAAAGGGCATCTGGGTCTGGGCGACGGACCTCGTCCCCGCCCGGATCGAGGCGCACCTCGCCACCGGCGACCTGACGGCCGCGACGCGCCTGGGTGACCAGTTCGCCCGAGGACTGCGTGGCCGGACGGCGCCAGGGCCGCGCGCGGCGCTCACCGTGTGCCGGGCCCTGCTGCTCGCCGCCGCCGGAGAGCACGCGCGCGCGGCCACGGCGTACGACCGGGCGGCGCGCGCCTGGAGCGCCCTGCCGCGCCCCTACGACGCCCTGCTTGCCCGCGAGCGCCAGGCCGAGGCGCTCCTGGCGCAGGGCCAGGTCGACCGGGGCCGCGAGCTGCTGGCCGCGCAGTACGAGCAGCTCTTCAGGCTCGGCGCCCGCGGCGACGCGGACCGGGTCGCGCAGCGGCTTCGCGAGCGCGGCGCCGAGGTCCCGCGACTGTGGCGCGGCGGCCGACGCGGGTACGGCGACCAGCTCTCACCCCGCGAGCTCGACGTCGTCCAGCTGGTCGTCGCCGGCAAGACGAACCGGGAGATCAGCCGGATCCTGGCCAAGTCTCCGGCCACGGTGGACCAGCAGCTCCGCGCGGCGATGCGCAAGTTGAAGGTGAGTTCCCGGACCGCGCTCGCGGTCAAGGCGGTGGAGGCCGGCGTGTTCGCCGAAGAGGACTCGCTCGACGACGCGTCGTGAAGATTGACGTATCCGCTGGATAGCTAAGACCGTGTGTCGTTTGGGGTTGTTGGAGTGCAAGGTCATTCGTTGAGCTGGTGTGAGCGACGTGGAGAAGTACTGCCCGGACGCGTTGTG